>NZ_JBVASJ010000031.1:0-75348 GCF_057813935.1 Pseudomonas sp. F220 | reverse complement strand
GAGCGATTGCCGCATGCGCAGTCGGTGGCCGACTACGAAGCACTACTGCCATGGAACTGCTCGCCAGAGATGCCACGGTAAACACAAGGCGCATCTACCGGTAGGTGTGCTTTATGGATCGGATACGATGCTCGGAACATAATGATCGACATAACCGGTGACCACGGGGTCCTGGCCCAGGCGCACCCGGCACCCGGCACCCGGGGGCAGGGGGCAGGGGGCAGGATCAATTGGTCAAACTCGCCGGCATACAGCTCGGTCATGCCAATATTGAAATCGCTGGGCAAACGCTCGATACCCCGCGTCACGCGGATATCCGTCCAGCCGGTGACATCAAAGCCGCCGGCCGTAATGGTCAGATCGTCATCTTGCATGAATGGCCTCAGCGGCTGCTTGTGAAAGAAGGGTTCCGTTGGACTTAAAAGCCAAAACCCCCAGGGCTCTTACGAGCACTGGGGTTTTCTTTGGACGATAAAGAGACTGTCGAGTCTGCTCCTAATGTTCTGCAGGTAGATCGAGGCAAGCCGGATTACTTAAGCCAGCCGACAAGTTTACCAATCCCTCCCAGCAGAAAAAGCAAGCTTACAACCACTATTGCGCTCAGATGCAACATTGCCAGCTTGCGCTTAAGCGATACGGGGAAATTCTTTATATCCTGAGCATTGACGCGACCGCGCCTAATATAAAAACCGGGAAAAGTAACAACCCCGGAAATGCCGCCGACCAGCAAAAGCTTACCCCAAAGACCACCTCGTCTAAGCGGAGCAAGACTTACAACTCCAGGAGAGTTTTTCAGGTGATCCAGCATCAAATCCATCTTGGTGTAAGCGAGGTATAGCGCGGCCCCAATACAAGCAAGCGCCCCCAACAAAATACCGCCGCCGCCAAAGAGGATAAAAACCTCACGAGGAGTAAAAGCGCTCATCGAGTGCGCTCATAAATAATTTCGCCGGCGCCTTCACCAAATGAACCACCCAAATCACCACCGGCAAATGAGGCCGCCCCGACCACTACTACGCCACACACCAGCGTGGCAATACCCCCAGTTGGCACACCTAAACCAACACATAGCGCCCCAACTGTAGGTGCGGTTAACGCTAAACCAACGACAGTACCACCGGCAACACCACCAGCAAAACTGCCCGTTTCCGTGAACTTAACTTTCTTGCACGCCTCAGCATTACCCGCTGTGCACACATCCTGAACATTCATGTAAGACCCTATACCGCCAATAGCCGTGCCAATCCAGCCACCGTACTTAACGACTTTGGCCGCTCTGGCCACGCCTTCGATGTGTGTGGCATATCCCGGAATTTGCTCGACGGCACCGGCCTTCGTCCAGCTATGAACCAAGCTGCGAGTAGAAATTCCCAGGGCACTCTTCAAGTCCGGATGATCAGGGAAGCCAATGCTTTTACGGGTCATGGCTGTCAGGTTGGCGTTGAGCTGTGCGAGCAACCGTTTACGCTCTGCAAAAAACTCCGGCGAGCGTAAATGCCCATCTTTCTGGAGCGTGCGTTGATGCAGGGTTTCGATATCATGCAGAACGGCTTTAACGTCCTCCAAGTTCTTGGCGAGCATCGCCTCCCCAATACCAATAGCGGTCGAGCCCTGGGCCAGAAAGGTTTCAATTTCGTCACGGTGACGAACCATAAAGTCGGCCTCATCTGCGCTAAGCGGTTTGAGTGCGTCATTTATCTTGGCTGCAGTCTCCATCAACAACGCGTCTTCACGAGTGCACTGAAAGTTTTTCGGGTCACTGAGAACAATCATCGAACCGGCTTTAACCTCGTTTAGAAGGGAGTTCAGTGACCGAAACTTACCCAGCACAGCCGGATTGTGTGAAGTGAATAGCATGGACTCAAGCTGTTCGCGAGTTGTGCTTCTGGGTACGACGTAAAAGCCAGGTTCTTGCGGTTTAGATGTTGCAATAGGTTCTGCACCAGACAGTGGAGGTACTGCTTTTCCCTGATCGCGATAACTCAGAGCGCCTGCATCAGCGCGGGCTTGAGGTGAGGCTGCCGAAGAGTTCATTGAGGTGGACACTGTTGCTTTGCCGACGACCGAGGCAGGACTTATTTCCTTCTGGTAGGTGCCCTTTTGCAGCGAGTGGATCAGTTGGGCTCGGCATGGGCAACTGCTGAGACTGTCCAGCGTACCTGCCACGGACCTGCCGTGACTCTTGATAAATGAAACCCCGCCCGCAATTACGTAAACTTTTCCATCTTTGCCACAAGTCACCCGATCGCCCTCACGGGCATGGGCAACACCAAACATCATGACCCGGGTATCGGCCTCTATAACAACTCCGCCGCATGTGGTCTTGTCCCCCTGGCGAATGAAATGTCCGGTAGCTGTAGCCATTAAATATCCTGTCTCTTGAGGCTCCATGAGAGAAACATACGTTTGTGATGACGCTTGCCGACAGACTTAAGCCGCAACAGCTCATCTAGCTCATGCAGAGGGTGAGATAAAGGAATAGGCAGACTCAAACAGTGAGTTGAGCGTGTCGAAACCATTGATGTTGAACGCACAGTTGTGCCCTACCGACATCGAATGCTCTTTCGATAGCAAGCGCCCCCCATGGCATCTCAAATCATTAGTCCGTTTATCTCCCCGCAATACCCTCAACGGCCCTAATTATCGAGCCAGCGCTTTTATATGCGTCGGCATAAACGCCGGGGGAATCGGGTCCGCCTGCTGAATCAGCTCCTCCGTGCGCCCCGCATCCTGGTACAGCCGGCTGGCCATGACCAACGCTGGCATCGGCGCCCGAAAGCTGAACGCCTGCAGGGCGGGCAAGGTCGCACCGGTTGGGGTCAGCGCGAAAGGATGCCCTGAGCCTTCAAGGCGGCAATGGCCGTATCCTGCTGGGCGGCGCTCAGCGAGGAGTCCCACACCAACTCCGAACCATTGACCTCGGCATTACGAACAACCGCCGCTGCCGTGGCCGAGCCGTGGGTGGTGTCGGTCACGCGGTACAACAGTCCGTACTCTGTTACGTCGGCCGACGTGCTGCTCAATGGCGTCCAGCCACCACCGGTCTCGGTCACGGCAATAGTGAAACTATCGCCGACGACAAAAACCTTGGTGCCAGCCGTAATCAAAAAACCAATCCCTTGAGAGTTGAACACCGTCCCGGTAGCGCCAGGACTATCAACGACACCTTCCCCCCTCAAGGTCAATCGTCCCACCTTGCGCGGGGACCGGCGCACCGTTGGGATTCACGACCAAGAACTCAGTCTTGGACGTGAAGGTAACGACGTATATACCTGCGAGCGCAGGCGCTTGAGCAACCGCATCCGACATCGTGACGGTGCCAGTGTTGCCCGTCGTGGCCGTCCCCGTGGCGATGTACGTCGAGGCGGCATCGGCGAGGACGGTGCCTGCCTCGATTGGCCATCCAAAACTCAAAAATGACTTGCGGCGTCCGAGCATGGAAGAAGTAGGGGGTCGCGTGACAGTGTTTGAGTTCGGCGGACTACGTGATAGGCAGCGCGACTATATTGATTGGGTGATGCGAGAATCGCTCGAGGAAGGAGTGGACATCGACAGCGTCATCACTGAAGAAGCAGCAACGGCCATGGCTTCCCGGCTAAAGACACCTCTTCAGATAGGACGCC
Organism: Pseudomonas sp. F220; assembly: GCF_057813935.1. Lineage (NCBI taxonomy): Bacteria > Pseudomonadati > Pseudomonadota > Gammaproteobacteria > Pseudomonadales > Pseudomonadaceae > Pseudomonas > Pseudomonas sp. F220. Next base: position 71,725 of record NZ_JBVASJ010000031.1, on the reverse strand, counting down.
ACCTGGTTCGAGCTTTCGAAGCGGGTTTCGAGATGGGCGTGAAGCCAATTGATGTGACTACCGTGGATACGGTTCTCTCACAACGCATTGACGATATTGAGCCGCAGTTGACTCGGCATGGATATGACGTCCGTGCGCTCTGTACACAGTTTGATGCTAGGCCACCAGAGATCCGACAGTTGATGCGCGGCACATTAAATCCGCAGCGTTCAACCGAATTGGTCGAAGAAATGCGCGCCGCTGGCCTGCCATTGTGAAGCGTCTCAGAAAAATTGCACAAATGTTTCAACAAAAGGAATTTATTGCGTGTAAGCGCCCATATTATTATGCGCATATATAACTATTCGAACTAACAACTAAAAGCGTCATAATTGAAACTGTCTAAATGCACGGCCTTGAAAAATTTTTTATTATAGCGTTAAAAACCATTGAAATTCTCACAAAGTACTTATTGCTAAATTGTAGATATATTCAAGCTCCACCAACCGCCCTGCATCCGTTCCTATAATTTGTGTCCGTTCATCACTCTATCTTTAACGCACGGATAGCTGAAAAGCAAGCTGGGCAGGGGCTAAAGCCAGGGTCAAGCGTGCAATCAACAGCCTAACTTGTTGATTTTAAAGACGGGTGCTTGTGGTCCAAAAGGACCACAGATACTTCGCTGGAAACACCAGATGGTACAACAACACCGTTACGTTGTGGCTTTATGAATATATTCGCTCATTCATAAAGCCTACGCCGCAAGCAGTGTGGAATACTCCCCGGAGAAATTCAAAGATTAAGAATTTCCATATCAAAATGTGATACATCGCCAATAACTGTCTGAAATTTTATTTCTGCTGGGGTTTTGATTTTATCACCAACCATGGCAGGAATAGTTAAAACTTGAACTAATGGATTTGAGCCAACTATTTGTTTAGCTTTTGGAGAAGCTATCCACCAATTATTTCTATCCCTTGCGCTATGCCCCTGACCTATAATTAGGTCTTCAACTGTGATTAATTTATTATTATAGGTAAAAACCAATGTCCCCATCGTTGTAAAATTTAGCGATGCGGGCCAGCTATCAAAGTCTTCCGTGGCTATGGCGTTCCCTCCTTTTGCGTGATCAAAAAACCATGAAGCATTCCCTGGGTCGCCTTTTCTTCCTGCGTGAAAATCTAAGGTTATTCCATTGGAATCCGACGACGTATCGACCCCACCGTGTGGTTGTCCGTCTGTGATATCATAAGCTTTTATATTGTAAGTGGCTTTTGTGATGCCTGTTTTTTTGAAGGAAAGATAGTTGTCATGTTTATTAGTCATTATGATGCTCACCTTGTTTATTTTGATTAATTTTCTGAACATATCGGACTTTAGTGTGCTGTGCTCGAAACAACTTCCTTGATCCGAATGATCAACCTATTGAACTCCATGGTTTTTATCCGTTTCGTGGTGAGTTTTATTTCAAAATAGCACACTAGTATAGCTCATGGTTCGCAGAAAGTATGGATAGCCAGAGTCAGGGATTGAAGAAGTTTCATATCAGTACTTCCATGTGATGGGAGTTCTGAGTCTAGATGCGGATCAGATTTTCGCTAGGGAAACTCTGAAGAAAACTTCCAAATCTGGTGAAATACCCGCCTGACACGAACGCGACGGTTGAGCCCCGATGAAACAGATGTCTTTCGCCGATGCCGAGTACGCCGGAAAACGTAAGCAGACCCGTAAAGGGGTTGTACGCCCAAACCGCCGAAATTTCTGTGGCAGTGAATTGCGGCAACCTGTTGCCTTTTCGGATGAATTGGCAATAGGTTTTTGCATCAGGTAGGGGTGTACGCCGGAATCCCCGAAAATTTTGTCGGGAAACGTGATGGATGGCGTTTCCGATTGTTACAGCTATCCGACATGGTTTTTCGTGCACGTTTTGCGGGCTTACAGTTGCCATTTCCGTTGAGAGGTCACGGCTGTCGGAAATCAACTGTTTTCCGACAGCCCCGACGCCACTGGCGTTTGGTCGCTGGCGGAAAAATCGGGGATTCCGGCGTACACCCCGGTTTGGACTGTCTCAGGGAGACTGCTCGAGCGTGTCGATAATGTGGCTGGGAATCACATAATGTGGCTAGCGTTTCAGCTAATGTGATTTTGGCGGGGCTATCTGTCTCAATTAATGTGGTTTGAAAAGGGGCATTTATTGCGCGTGAGCGCGATCATCATTGTGCGTCGCTATAGGTATCTGCCACCACAGCCGTTCAGGTGGTGTGACAGCACGGTGAGGACGCAGGCAAGGTTCTCGGTGGCGAACTACGAAAAGCCAAAGCTTCTGGAAAATCCAAGGTGACAGCGGCCTCCATGCGAGGGCCAGCTATGTCTCGACAGAAGCTCGAAACGATCAGAACGGCGGCAATTGAGATTGTCGAGTTTGTACCGCAAAGCTCTCTGGATGATTCCGATCAATTCCACAGCGTGCCTGCGTCTCTCTTGATGAAACTACAGGGCGCAATCAACGCGGCCAATTAAGAGTCATCGCAATTGAATTGCGAACTCAAAAAAATGTTGCGCGACTTAGCCGCATACATACAAAACTGAAGAGGTAGCAGTCATGAAAACGGAAGGCATATCGATCAAGGTCCAGCTCCCAAGGCCTGGAGACAAAGAGTTTGAGTCGCTCGTTAGCGCAATTGTGAGAGTGCCGTCCTGGCGCGAATTATGAAGCGCCTCCAGCAAGATACTGAAAACGCCCAGGGCGACAATAAGATTACTTAAAGCCCAGCTTTCGACAGGCTTTTCTTGAGATCAGCCTCAATTTTTTTCACTTCTTTTTCTGCGACCGCATTCAGTTTTTTCTGAATAGAGGCTTTATCTCCGGCCACCGTTTTGCATTTCGAGCAGCGGGCCATTTGTCCCTCCATTTCAAACTGTTCGCATCCGCACAAGATGCAAGCTGCCTCCGCCGAGGCCCGAGCGCAAGGCAACTTACTAACAGTTTCTGAGCAGTTTGTTTTACCTGTGCCGCTGATATCGGCGGCAGAGGGAAATCAACCAAGAGGAAACAACAATGCTTGTCATAGCAGAAAGCGCCGAACAAATTCTGGAGCGCTACCCGGAAGCCATCATAATGGAGGTTCAAGCCAAGTACTTGGGCAGTATGCACAACTACTGTAATTGGCGGATTTTCGAGGTTTCCAATCGAACCTGTAAGTGCTGCGTAAATCAAGGGTATGACACTAACCATTCTCGACCTCACCGAGAATAGTCAGCGCCAATTGCAGTGATTGATTATGGTATCAATCGAACGATGTGGCCTGGGGCAGAGATAACCAACTCAACGCTCTCCTTAGGCTCTTCAGACCAGTATCTATTGGCGCGCTGGTAAAGCCCATCAACTGTAAGCGGCTCATCAACTGATTTAATATTGTAATTGCCGCGATGAACGTCAGCCTTGCAACCATTTACGCTAACTTCATAGATTACATTCTCATTGCAGTGTTGATTTCTATATCTAAGGAAACTCTGAAAAAGACTTCCAGATTTGGTGAAATAGCCGCCTGATCCGAACACGACGGTTGAGCCCCGATGAAACAAATGTCCTTCGCCGATGCCGAGTACGCCGGCAAACGTAAGCAGACCCGCCGCGAGCGCTTCCTGATCGAGATGGATCAGGTGGTGCCCTGGAAGGGGTTGATTGCCTTGATCGAGCCGCATTATCCGAAAGGCGACGGTCGTCGTCCGGCGTATCCGTTGATGGCAATGTTGCGGGTTCATCTGATGCAAAACTGGTTCGGCTACAGCGATCCGGCGATGGAAGAAGCGCTGTACGAGACCACTATCCTGCGCCAGTTTTCGGGGCTGCATCTGGATCGGATTCCTGATGAAACGACGATTCTCAATTTTCGCCGCCTGTTGGAAAAGCATGAATTGGCGGGCGGGATTTTGCAGGTCATCAACGCTTATCTGGGCGACTGTGGCCTGATGTTGCGTCAAGGCACAGTGGTTGATACGACGATCATTCATGCCCCGAGCTCGACCAAAAACAAGGACGGCAAACGCGATCCCGAAATGCATCAGACCAAGAAGGGGAATATGTATTTCTTCGGGATGAAAGCGCACATTGGCGTCGATGCCGAGTCCGGTTTAGTGCATAGCCTGGTCGGCACGGCGGCGAATGTGGCGGACGTGACTCAAGTCGATCAGTTGCTGCATGGCGAGGAATCTTACGTGTCTGGCGATGCCGGTTACACCGGCGTGGACAAGCGTCCTGAACATCAGGATCGCACAATGATCTGGTCGATTGCGGCGCGGCCCAGCAGCTACAAAAAGCACGGAAAAAAGAGTTTGATCGGCCACCTGCAACGCAAGATCGAATACGCGAAGGCACAGGTCAGAGCCAAGGTTGAGCATCCGTTCCGGGTGATCAAGCGTCAGTTTGGCTATACGAAGGTGTGCTTTCGCGGACTCCTGAAAAACACCGCGCAACAGACCACGCTATTTGCCCTGTCGAACCTATGGATGATGCGAAAACGGCTACTGGTTGCGGGAGAGGTGCGGCTGTGATGCGGGTAGAACGCCTGGAAAAGGCGTTGTTCGAGGGTGAAACGATGAATTAAGAACAGGAAAGGTCTGATTTTCCACCAGACCAGTGTTTTTTGAACATCAACCAAGGAGGGCATCAAAAATCGCTGGCTACTTCAGACCTTCCCTAGCATTGTGTTGTTCCAGATGGCATCTGGTGACACAACAGTTGGGGCTACCCTGACCACTTGAGACCTTCTCTAATTTTTATTTGGCGAAAATAACCGCTGGCGGGGGCAACTGCTGTCCCAGAGGTGCCCTTTTGAGTTCTTTTGCATCCAGATCAAACGCATGGATATCAATGCTACGAAGCACTTGATCATTATACATTTTGACATAATATTTTCTGTTTTTCAGATCGGCAATGGTCGACCACTGCGTGTACTCCAGTGGCATATCGGCTTCTTTATTTATCTGTATCCAGCCTTTAGGGATGTCAAAATTATTGATGATATGTTCTGCAAGACGAACGCTGCCTATACCACTCGCCTGTTTTTTAGCGGTAAGAGAATAGGCGGCAGCCCGCACGAAACGAGACGGTGGTGTCGGATCGCCAGGCACTCCGAGCAGACCTGAACCCTGACCAAATGGTTTCAATGTCAGGCCGTCGACCTTGAGCGGTGATGCATTAATGGCGGAGATCTTCAGATAGTTTCTGAGATTAGTCATGTGCCAGTCAAAAGCAGGCGCATTGGTCATGACACCAATCGGATTGTCATAGAGCTTGAATTTACCGTCAATCGGTTCAATGACTAAGGAAGCGCCTGTGGCATCATGAATTGTATAATGCACCGGCGGAGCAAAGCCCATATCTGCTTGTTTGACATCGATAACCGTCACTTTATTTATTGATGCTTTCACTTCTTCAACAGTTGCGAAGTTTGTCAAAATCCAGCTCAACACATCCCATGAAGCCAAGGCTTTGTGCGGATCGGTTTTCCTCCCATCCGCATAGCCTGCAAGCTCAGGAAAGTAGAGAATACCTCCGGCAAGCCCCTTTTCATTCATACCATCTACAAGGGCGGTCACACCCAGGGCATTAAGGCCAACAACCGCATATTTGCTTTTCCACTTTTTGCCGATCTTGCCGTCGGCTCCGGTACTACTCAACTCAAATCGACGCGGAATGACTAACGCATTTGATTTGAGCTCAACGGCGAATTCCATGGTGCGGGCATAAACACCGCTACCGTCTGTCGTCGGCAGCAAAATACTTGTACAGGCCGAAGCCACACAAGGAGAAAAAATAGAGACGACCACTGTGAATGCTATCGCTGATTTTGCAATTTTTTGTCCGATAGACTTAGGAACGTGTAGTTTCAAAAGAATGCTCCTTTCAGATAAATTATCCATTTTGGCCACTCGCGCGCTTTTGTAACTTAGAATACCAACGACACCCCGGCCACTGGGCCATGCTGCGTCACATCCCATCTGAATTTATGGCCAAGGACCTCGCCACCTTCATAATCCTGATAAAGAGCCCTGTACCCGAAGCGCAGCAAAGTTGGCTGGCTGAAAATATGTGTGCGATAACCAAAATAAACCTGCCCCTGTGCACTCATATCTGAACCCGCGCTGAAACCACCCACATCCGCCTCAGCGAAAAGGTTCCAGCGTTCTGTCAAATCTGTATTTATACGCAAGCCGATGAACGGATCTGTCCACTCCAGTTTGCGCGACTCCGACCATTGAGCCAAATCAAAGTCCCCTTTAAGCTGCGTCCAGCGCACCCCTGCTGTCGGTTCTACTGCAAAAACCCGCTGATTGCCAAAGACAGTAGTCCCCTCCAGCGGCACCTCAATCGCCCGGAAGAACGCTCCCACCGACAAGCTTGTTGACGTAATATCGGCGTCTAATTTCAGGGAGTGAACGTCTGCATCCTGATCGACCTTGGTATATTGTCCGTCAACATAGATACCATAAAGGCCATTGGTGATCTCGAGATTGCCCATCATGCTGAAGTTAAGGTTTTTAAATATATCGTTGAACGGCACATCCACATCTGCATGGTGCCCGGCAACATTGGCATGGCCATTCAGCGATGCTGCCCAAAGATAAGGACTGACAATGACTTTCCAGTGTTGTTCGTCAAATTTTGCAGGCTGCCGAGGCGTTATAGCATCAGCACTGAAAACGGGAGTTGTAAAAGCAACACAGCAAGCAAGCACACACTGAATAGCGCAGACTTTTGATAGAAGCCTCATAGTTTGGCGCACCTCAAAAAAACAGTTTATTTATAATCTTGATGCCTACCAGTCGAATTCGAAGTGCGATCAAGTGTGAGTTATTCTGGGAACAGAGGTTTTGCAATATCGCAATAATCGTTGCTCCGCACAGGCAAAACCACCCGCTGCGTCTCATATATTTATTCCATACGTACCAAGGGAGCCCTGTCTTCGGGATTTCGGCTCCGCCGATAGACGTAACCCGACGGCCAGGTTGTTATCACGACATTGGTCACTCATGCCTGCCCATCCGGCACAGGCCATCAGGCCCAAAAGTTGCTGGATTCACCTCCTATCCAAATATTGTGAGTTGCGTCACTGCATCACAACGAAGCCTCAGCAGCCTCTAGTAGTTTGCTCTGCCCGCTGGCATGCTCTCGAAAATCGTGTCGTCCCCCATCAACGCACTCTAATAACTACCCAGTGCCGTTCTATGCCAATTTTCGGGTGATCAAGCGCCAGTTCGGTTATGTGACGACACGCTTCCGTGGCCTGGCCAAGAACACGGCACAGCTGGTGCGCGATACTGGCGCAGTGCGGACCAAGGCGGTGTACTTGGCCATCGGGGTCAATATGGATGGGCACAAGGAGGTGTTGGGGCTGTGGATCGCTCAAACCGAGGGCGCCAAGTTCTGGCTGCAGGTGGTCACCGAGCTGAAGAATCGTAGAGTGCAAGACATCTTTATCGCCTGCGTGGACGGCCTCAAGGGCTTCCCCGAAGCGATCGAATCGGTCTACCCGAAAGCCTGTATGCAGCTGTGTATCGTGCACATGGTGCGCAACAGCCTGAACTTCGTTGGCTGGAAAACGCACAAGGACGTGGCCGCCGATTTGAAGCTAATCTACACCTCGGCGACAGTCGAACCGGCCGAACAGCAACTGACCGAGGTCGAAGAGAAGTGGGATGGCCAGTACCCGTCGATCGCCCCGTCCTGGCGGCGTAATTGGGCACGGGGCATCCCGCCCTTGGCTTCGCGTTTCGCTGATCGGCTACCACGGCGTAAACCGCTATTGTATGGTCGTGCGGCTTACAGGCGGTGCTGGCTTATCCTGCTTTTATGCTGCTAGATCAGCAAAGCACACTGCTCAGTTTGGTGGCAGTATCGATACTGATGGCGCCGGTGGCCGTTAGTAGTGGTCCCGGGTTGACGCTGCTGATGGAAGCCTTCTCCCGTAACGAACGGGTAACCGGCGTATCAATCATCTACAGCTTTGGGGTGACCGTTTTTGGAGGTTTTTCTCCATTGGTGGTGACGTGGCTGATTGCGGAGACGGGCAATCCACTGGTTCCAGCCTGGTACCTGTGTGGCGCTATTGTCGCGAGTGGCGTAGCACTGCGCCTCCATCCAGAACAGCCAGGAAGCGCGTGAGCGAACTCGACGGCGAGATATCTGTGAAGCCCGCGGAATGAGGAGCTTGCCCGCCTCAAGCGTGAGTTGGCCCGAGTGACTAAGGAGCGTGATTTTTTAAGAGACGCGGCAGCGTACTTTGCCAAAAAATCATCAAGCGGTACACGGTGATCCGGCGCTACCGCAATGAGTATCCCCGAAACTCAGCTACACCGAACGCGCCGTCTGCACCCGATTACGCCCTTGATCCTTGGCGCAGTAAAGAGCCAGATCTGCCTCGGAGAGCAGGCGCGACAGGTCGTAACCGCACTCGCCAGTGGTCACCACGCCGATGCTGACGCTCAGCAGTCCCGGCTCCAGAATCGACAGTTGCGCGAACGAGCGACGGATCCGTTCGGCGATTGCCAACGCAGCCGGTTCATCGCACGAGTCGAGCAGACTGGCAAACTCCTCACCCCCGATCCGCCCCGACACATCCTCCTTGCGCATGTTATCGACCATGATATGGCTGAACGCAATCAGTGCCTGATCGCCGACCGGATGGCCATAAGTGTCATTCAGACGTTTGAAATTATCTAGATCGCAGAGCAGCAGTGCCGCCGGTTCGCTCCGTCGTCTGCTCTTGTCGAGCAATTGTCCTGCGTGTTGCATGAAGGCTCTACGGTTGCCGATCCCAGTCAACGGATCACTAAAGGCTGCGGCCTCGAGCTTGAGCTCAGCGCGCTCTTTGACCATCGCCAAGGTCACGTAGGCAATGCCGATGACGTACAGCATCGACTCAAACAGCATGAACGAAAAAAACGACACGCCCTCGCCACTGCCCAGCAGAGCCTTGGTCACCGGCAGGCCTTCATCGGTCACGCTGCGCACGGCGTAGAACGAAGTGTGCAAAAATGTCAGCACCAACGCTGGCATGAACGCGACGTCCAGACTGTTGCGGCTGCACCAAAGCTCCAGCGATGTCAGCACGCCATAACCGAACGCCAGCAGGGAGTAGACCAAAATCCGGTTCGGCATCGACTCATAAAAGGCAGGAATCAGGCACAGCATCAGCCAGACGATCGAACCAGCCAGAACCCCCGACACTGAGGGCTTCCGGCCGACCAATGTACGCATAGCCGACCAGTTCATTCCCGCACTGAGCAACAACACCACGTTGCCGAACACGATGGGAATGAAATCGACTCCACGATCGCGCCAACTGATCAGCACCACACCAAGCGCTCCTAGCAGCATCATGCTGCCGAGGTAGGCCAGCGGTCGTTCGCGGGATTCGCGATACCAGGCGTGCAAGGTGAGCAGCCCCATCAAAAAAAAGACAAAGACCGAGACGACCAGCAGTGTCGGGATATGTAGGGCCATTCCGTGGATTCCCGTGAGGCGTAATACCGAAATCCGGCCGATGAAGGGGATGCTGGTAAAAACAGAGGAGGTGGTTGTTGGGCGGGATTTAGCACTTTGGGAGGTGGGTTTGGCAAGTGTCGCGAGGCGGAGCGAAAGATTTTTATAGGCGCGTTTGTGGATAATTTCCAGATGTCTTCGTGGATTGAGTCTGAGCTGATGAGATCATCCTGGCTTACCTTTTCACGTTGCGGTTCTCTCCTTCGTTTCCTGACGACCATTGCAAGCGTTTTTTCTGCCACCAAAACTCTTTTCGACGCGGAAAGAGGGCTGGAGCCTCACAGGCCCACTTACCACGGACATGGCGCCCTACACAGGGCTCATTATCCCCTACTGCAACCAAACACACGGCATCGATTACCGTAATCCTTGGTCTCAGCCTTGCCGAGGTAACTCACCCGATGGAAGTATCGATCCACCTCCCCCGAATCATCCCGAGAGAGGTGGAATGTGGCGTTTGCAGGGACATGCACCAAGCCATTAGCCTCCTCTCAACACCGACTCCCTCCACAGCCATGTTGACCATCGCCATAGTATTTAGTCGCGGCTCTGCACAGGTACCGGCGCGCATATCCAGGAGCTCGGCGGCGAGCCAGATGGCGTCGATGCGGATCACAGGGCAAGCTCACGGACAAAGCGGGCACACCCATCAGGATCTGAGGATGTCCACTTTACGGTGAGTTTTTTCTGCCCGAAAGGCATCTCGATGCTGACAGCTATTTGCTGATGGGGCGGGTTACGGGCGCTAATTTCATCGGAACGAAAGCGGGCAACGCTGGCACCTGGAGATCACGATAAGCAGGTATCCACTTTCGAACCAGGTTGGCGTTGACACCGTGGCGACGGGCAACGCTGGCCATCGACATGCCCGGTTGCAGGCATTCCTGGACGACTTGGGCTTTAAAGGGGTTGGGATAAGAAGTTCTTTGGCGCATGGCAATCCTGAAGATAAGGGCGATGTTGTCCACGTATTTTTAAGTGGACAACATCGCCCTTATCGCGGGGATAGGGTAGGTGACTTCGCCAGACGGTTACCATTCAGCCGCGCAGACTGGATCAAGCTCATGATTGCGGCCGCCCGTTTTCCGCTACGCAGCGAACCTGCGAAGAGACAGTTCTTGCGCCCCAGTGCCCATGGGCGGATTTGGTTCTCGCACCAATTATTATCAATGGGTACGGCCCCGTCATCGAGGTAGCGCGACAGCGCTGCCCAGCGTTTCAAGCTGTAATCCAGCGCTCTGCTGATAGCCGAGCCTTTTCAGGCACGAGATCGCGCTGGGCGATCATCCACGCGTGTAGCGTCTTCATCACCAGCACGGCTTTTTCTTGCCGTATTCGGCAGCGTAAATCCGGCTCCAGGTCGCGGACTTCGCTCTCGATTTCGTACAGCAGTTGGATAAGGCTCAGCACCTGCTCGGCGAGCGCGCTCTTGTTGGTAGCATGCAGCTCGAAGAACTTGCGCCGCGCATGGGCCATGCAACCGATCTCGGTCACGCCGAGTTCAAAGCCGGCCTTGTAACCGCCAAAATCATCGCAGACCAGCTTGCCCCTCCAGTCTTGCAGGAAGTTGCGAGCATGCTCACCGGCGCGGCTGGGGCTGAAGTCATACACGACAGCCGCTGTTTCGCAGAATTGGCTGGTGACGTAGGCCCAGACATAAGAGCGGTGGATTTTCTTCGACCCCGGAGCGAGCATCTGCACCGGCGTTTCATCGGCGTGGATGACTTGCTTTTCATTGCCCAAAGTCACGGATCTCTCCCTGGTCAGCCAGGAGCGACTGGACGAAACTGCCGACTTGCTGAACACTCGCCACGCCAAACGCTGGGCTGGAAATTTCCGGTCGAAGTACTGGTTGATTACCTTCAGCTATTGGCGAGCAACAAGCTCGAAACCATCAACTGACTGTTGCACTTGGAACCTGAGGCGCCGCCGACTTGTTAGCAGATCAGGATGATTGATCAGACCTAGCCCAAGGCTTCACCACGCACTCGAAAGCTACCGTTCCAGTAGGGATCAGGCCGCGCCCACGGTGCTTCTAGCCGCCCGGCGCTTTGCTGCCCAATAGGATCGCAAATCCAAGGTTCGCGATCTGCTTGGAAGTGGCGCGGCGCTACCGTGGCTCGCATCAGCGTGGCTAGATCTTCATCAGCTGCCTGGCGCGCCCACTGCCCCGACTAATGCCCGACCTGGATCAGGCCGTCGAGACAGTATTAGCGAAATACGAAAATCCGAGAGGGATTTACGAACTGTCGCTCAACGAGGTATTGGACTCAAGGTTGCTGCCGTGTTGCCGCCAACACGATCTCCCGGATGCACACGTTTTGCGGCTGTTTGTAGGCATAACGGATCGCTGAGGCGATGTCGTCAGCGCTGAGCACTGTGCCGCCCATATCTTGTTTCCAGGCCTGGTAACCGGTCTTGATCGTTTCGTCGGTGGTGTGGCTGAGTAGCTCAGTTTCCACGGCGCCGGGAGCGATGGTGATCACTCGCACGTTGTGCGGTGACAACTCTTCACGCAGGTTCTCCGAAATACCGTGAACTGCGAACTTAGTGCCCACATAGGCCACATGATTAGGGAAACTCTTGCGCCCAGCGACTGAGCTGATATTGATGATGGTGCCGCGCTTGCGTTCGATCATGCCAGACACAACCGCGTGAATACCATTAAGTAGTCCTTTCACATTGACGTCGAGCATTTGCTCCCATTGCTCGGGATCCTGTTTGCTCATCTCGCCCAGCAGCATTACGCCGGCGTTATTGATCAAGCCATCGGCCGGACCGAATTGCGCTTCAGCATCCTGGACTGCCGCCAGCAAGGCACTGCGATCGGTAATGTCGACGCCGCGGCACAACGTATTGGGCAGCGCAAGCGCTTCCAGGCGGTCGACACGGCGAGCCAGCAGCAGCAGCGGGTGACCGGCGGCCGAAAGCATCCGCGCCGTAGCTTCGCCAATGCCTGAACTGGCCCCAGTAATGATGATTAATGACTTGCTCATGGATCAACACCTAAAATAGAGAAAACAAATGACCAAATGTCGAACGCAGTGTATTTATTGCTGTAAAGATTGAAAAATACCTTATTCCTCTCTCTGAAATCGGAATTTTCTATGGATATCCGTCATCTCAAGGCCTTTCTGGTTGTTTTCGAGGAGCGCAATATCACCTCGGCGGCGCAGCGTTTGTTCATCAGCCAGCCAACGCTCTCGGTTACCATCAAACAACTGGAACAGGAGCTCGGTGCGACGCTGCTCATCCGCCAGCCACGAGGCGTAGAGGTCACTGAAGAGGCGCGGGTGTTGTATCCACAGGCACGCCGAATGGTTGCAGACGCCGAGGCCTTGAGCCGATTGTTTCGCGCAGGCGAGAACCGCACACTGCTGGAGATCGGGGTCGAAGGCGATATTTGCGACAGTCATATCGAAGGGTTCCTGCGCACAGCCCACCTGGTGCTGCCAAATGTGTTGCTGACCCTGCAAGCAGGTTGCCTGGGTAATGCTCGGCTGGCCGTGGAAGAGTTGTGCTGTGAGGACGAATTGTTCCTGCCGTTATGGGAGGATCCCTACGTCATGACACTTCCCGCCGCTCACCCCATGGCACAGAATTCACAAGAACAGCGCTGGACATCTATTGGCGAGTGGATCACCTGCCCACAGCACATCTCTCACCAGCGCTTAATGGCACTTTACGGGTGCACCCCAGAATCGGTGGCCGGGCATGCCGGATCATTGCAACAGGCACTCAATATGGTCGCTGCCGGTCTGGGTGTGGCAATGCTGCCGCAATCGCTCGTAACGGGCCATAAAGGGGTGACAACACGTGTCTGGCACCTGCCTGCACCAACGCGCCGGGTTGGCCTCTGTTATGCCGCGCAAGCACTGGAGATACCTGCCTTGCAGACCTTGCACGAATACTTCCGGTCAAATCGACCATTACCGTTTTCTTACCCTTTAGCATGATCAGAAATCCGCTCAACTCACCTCATTCGATTTCATCCGCTACACGTCCCAACGGGGCCTGATCGAAAAAGTCGGAAGAGTCTGCTGCGGCACACATCTGCAGACCGAATGGTAAGCGCAATACATCTTCCGGCAAGTCGAGCACAGCAGTCTTCGGGGCCAAACAGTTGCCCCCCGGATAGACATCCCCAGACACCCAGCGCAACAGCATGGCGACCTCAGCCCCAGGGGCCACGGTTACTGGCAGTAATACCGGTCCAGGGTGCATTCCGCGCGGGAGCCGACGCTCAACCGGTAATCGCTGACCATCAGCCCCTTCAAATCTTAAGGCTGGCAAGGCGTCAAGCTGACAGGCATGGGTGCCATTGTTAGACAGGACCAGCAGGGTGCCACGTTGCGACATACCATCAAACAGACCATCACGGTCATCGAAGCGTGCTTCCAACTGACGGGCTTGACACATTCTTTTCTTAGGGTCAGATGCGGCCTGTACAGGGGCAGACAGCGCGATAGCAACGAGCAACCCTGCCAGTGACCAAGTACATAAGCGCAATAGACTTTTCATGTTGTCTCTCGTGTAAGGTTATCTGACACTGATCCATGAGAACTTATCGAAAATTACAATAAAATGACGAGCCAGAACTATATCAGTCTAGAGTAAACTCTCCATCCAGGCTGATATAAATTCTCACTTATTCATTAGTGATATGTGTCGTCCCAGTCGATACGCCCGCCATATAAAACTTCATTTTAAAAAGCGCCAACTGTGTACAACTTCATGTAGCACCCGCCCATAGGAGACACTACTTCAATGCCTGGCCACCCCTCGCTCTGTCTCAAATAATTGATCCATTTGTCCCGCCGCCTCATCGCTGTGAGGAATGCGGCATCGGCAGAGCGGGCGTCACGCATCTCTACTGACGGCTTCGACAGTGGCAGGATCAAGGGATGGCGGTCGTAAAAACTGAGTGCAACACCTGACCATTTCGGTACGGTGTTGCCCTTATGTCCTGTCTTTCATGGGGCTCGTTCACGCATTCAGAATGTGGTTTTACCCTTGGCTCAGCTACTTGGTTATTTTCTGCATCTTGAGCATCCTGATTGTCATGCTGATTTTGCCAGAGCACCGCATGGAAGTTATTGCTACGGGTGCGCTCACACTGTCCATCATTTGTATTGGCGCAATCTTCAACTCCAAGAAGAAAACATTGCAATACGTTGAAATGGCTCAAACAGAAAACGCTTAACTCTATATCCACATAACGCCGTATACGAACATTCATCCTTGCTCACCTCTTTCCGGCCCGCTCTCCACCACAGAGCTGGCCGGTTTTTTTCTTTCTCCCTCCTGCCTCCCTCCCTACGTTTCACTCTAGAGCCGGAAATCAAAAGCGTAAGCGTCCGGGCAACACACCTTCCTGAGCGGGCATAAAAACTATGCGAGACTCGGGCATTACGGTTGTTGTGGGACTGCCGGCAGAGGAAGCCGCTAAGGACTTAGCTGACTTCTTGTTAGAGAAACCAGGTGGGTCGACGGATCGCGACGGTGAGTAGATCGTCCTAGTTGATCGACATCGCAGTGCAAGGTGGGGTGCCCGGACGGTTACACTCAGTCTGTTTGCTGAAAAAATGGATAGGCTCGGGAAGGAGGATAACAAGATGATTGTGGTTGTTGAAGGGATCAGTGCTGCCGGGAAAACCACATGGTGCAGCCAGATTGCATCAGGTAGCCTTCTGCCGGAATCATTTCCAGCGGATCGAAAGAACCAGCCTCGGCATGGATCAGAAGGTGCCACCTACTGGACGAACTGGAATGAGAAACGATGGAGTGATGCTCGCGCCATTGAGCAATCTTCAGGGCTGGTTGTTTGCGATACAGACCCGTTGAAACTGCATTATAGCTGGGGCCTTTGGCAAATCGGTAAGAGCACTGAAACAGAATGGCAGTTCTCGCGGCAAGCCGCACGCCGTGCGATCGCAAAGCAGCAACTCGGCTTCGCTGATCTGTTCCTCGTCAAGGCAATTGACGCCGCTACAGCGCGGCTCCAAATGGAGAGTGATCTAACCCGAACACGTACGCTTTTCGAACTCCACCTCAGCCTGCAAGCCCCCCTCCTTGATTGGTACCGCGCAATTGAGCGCGTCTTTCCCGGACGGGTGCATTGGGGGCTGCCTGCCGATTTCAAAATTCCACAAACCTCTCCAAACGGCAGTAGATACGACCTGAAAGCATTTGACACGTTCATAGACTCCCTACCGAAGCCAGCGCTCTGATCGGCTCATCCCTCTCCATCCTGACTCATCATCCATCAAATCGCTCACCCGCGTTATCGAGAGTGAGCACGATGGCTATGGAGGCATGCGGTAAGCATCCGCCCAACGAACCTGGCGTGATTAAAAGGGTACCCACTTATGCGGCAGCAACTCTGTGAGTTGGCTCGCCCGCTGCGTCGGCAGGCGCGTGAGAACGTCCTTAATCATGTAAGACTTGATGGTTGGCGCACTGAAAAGTGCGAAAGAGGTCTCCACATTCATGAGTAAGAGCATGCGTTCCCACGACGGGAAATTGAGTAACGTAATAGATGCTCGCGGAAAGAATGTAACTTCAGCTATGTCCGGCCGTTATTTCGTCTCGCAACAAATACCCACTTTTGGTTGCGGATGATTAACTCCTCTGTTTATCACTGATATAGAAACTACAAAACCTGTAACAGGCTATCCGTGATTATTCCCGAAAAAGCCGTCTCTACCGGCCCGATGAGAAAGACAGGTCCCATACCATCCCATTGAACCGTTACAGTTCCGCCATCACATTCAACCTCAACGGAATTGTCTAACAAGCCACGACGAATTCCGTTAACAGCGGCGCCACAAGAGCAGGAACCTGAACCAAGCGGAATACCCCCCCAGCGCTCCCAAATACGCAATCGAATGTGCTTTCGGTCAATGATCTGGACGAAATGCACGTTCGTCCGGAGGGGAAATAGGGGGTTGGTTTCAATTGTTGGTCCGATTGTCGCTATATCAATGGATGTTAGGTCATCCACAAAGTAGGTGCAGTGCGGATTTCCCATGCTGCACGCTGTTGGGTCACCAGCAAGCGGCAAAACAGCAGTATCCATTTCCAGAGCCAGAGGAATATCCGACCAGCCGAAAAGCGGCGATCCCATGTTGACAGAAATTGCGCCGGTTGAGATTCGTTCGCACGTGAGTAGACCACGGTTGGTTCGGAGCGCTATCGAAGTAATATTTGATTCGCGCATCAGCATATCCGCGGCACCCCGCGTTGCGCTGCCACAAGCGTCCAGCGTGGAGCCATCTGCATTCCAAAACATCAAGCGCGCATCTGCATCATCACAATCGAGCACCACTGCGAGTTGATTGAATCCGACTCCTCGGTTCCGATCACCCATTCGCCGAGCCATGTTACTTGTCATTGGATTGGGCGAGTTTCGCGAGTCCACGATAACGAAGTCATCGCCATTAGCGTGCATTTTATGAAAACTCAGCGGCATTGATAGACCCTAGCGACGAGACATATGGTGAATTGACGTTTAAAGGCGATCTGGCCCCATCCGCACAACTTTTGCAAGCTGTGTGAAAGCTCGAGAGGCAGATGTGTTTGGCAGATACATACCTTAGGCGACGGCATCAAAGGGTGTGTTGCCGGACGGTGACTCAAAAGCTTCCGGTCTACGGCTTAAGTGAACAGCATTACAGCACTGGGCCGGGCTTTTCGTATCGAGCGCCCAACACCCTCGCTGCATACTTCATCCCCCTCTCCCTCCAAAAGTCGATCTGTAGGCGGTTCGATATTCCAATACATTACACATATTTCATGTGTGTCACTCCGTGTGACGGCGTAGGATTGTCTGAAGTGGCACACATGCCAAAGCGCTGATCAGGAGATGCTGAAAATGAAGTTAAGCTGCGTCAAAGTTTTCTTGATGGCCGCAACATTGCTTTTGAGTGCATGCTCAGGAACGACACCACGCTCTTGCTTTTCAGATGCTTGCAAGCTCGGAGGCAGTAACACCCAGCTAAATATCGGTGGTGGCGCCTCGCTGGGTAATAGTTACAACGAATACGGATCTACGCTCTTACACGATTGAAGGGACGCTACAAAACCTGAACATCTGAAGGTTGAGCCCTATCAAGCGGCCTCCTGAAGCAACCACGGGGCGCACTCCGCAACCGTCTATCACCGCAGCCCGGCCCAGCGCCGGGTTTTTCATATCTGCCCTGTCATGCCTTCGTCACATCCACCAAGCACAATACGGTCAGCCAAAAGGATTTGGCCCATCTATAGAGAGCCCGGCCTGATGCCGGGCTTTTTCGTTCTGGCGCCTCGCCGCCGAAAACTCAGTCCAATACGTTATGCATGACCTCGTAAATTAGTCCGGTCGCGATGGTCACCAGAATCAGGTCCGTACCGACTTGCTGCCATTCATAACCATCGTAATGAGGCAGTCTGCCCTGCATCCGGCCGTCCAGTTTCTTGGCGATTCCCGGTGGTAGCGGCTTTCCTCGAGCAAGCTTCTTTTGAATACCTGGCGGTAACGCTGGACCAGGCGACCAATAGTCACGACTGTCACCGATAATCACTCGAACGCCACCCACGTCGACCTGTGGGCCGCTGTATCCGCCCCCTTGTTCGTAGCTTTGGAGTTTGTTGCCTTTGTTCCCGTGATCGCCGTGCGGGTTCCCCTTCCCATTGCCAGGATCTGCGTACAGAGCTGTTGAGCCACACAAAAGCGTAATACTTGTTAAAAAAGCCACAACTGAACGAGTAGTCATATCCGTGATCCTCTGCGTGAGCCCATGCCGTAGCGCCTTTCGTCGGAGGCCTGAGAACTATAAACAATGAAGTACGTCCTAGTTCATATAAACCTACCCTGATCGATGGAAGCAATCATGCTTTTAAAGAAGACGAATCTCGTAGCTGTGGTGACATGCGTCATGATGCTGGCTGCAGCGCCTTTACTCCCAATGTCCTCTGCTTATGCAAAAAGTGGTGGTGGCGGTAACGGCGCAGGTCACGGCAGCAGTAGCGGCGGCGGACAGGGAGTAGGTCATTCTGCCGACGCTGACAGCAATGGCCGTAGCGAAGGCCAAGAAAGCGATCATGACGGTCGAGCGGTCAGGGACCACGGGGTCAATGGCCAACACAACGGGAGTACTCGCCATGACAGCAAAGGTCATGGCGTGGCTACCTCCGGGATTGCACACTCCAAAACTACGCACGGACTTACGAAGGCCACTGCGATCTCAACTACCACACCAGGAGATCACAATTCAAAAGGCCTGAGTAAAGCGGCTGCTTCGACCACCAAAACCAAACAAGATCAGTAAACCCAGCCCTTACCGTCGCGCGAGCTTTTCCATTTTTTCGTGCAACCCAGAAAGCCCGCCATCTGCGCAATGCTGTTCACTTAAGGAAAAACGCCGCTTATCCCTAAATAGGAAAGTGGCGTTTTTCTTGGCTTTCGCTGTAGAGCCGGAAATCAAAAGCTTCCGGTCTACGGCTTAAGTGAACAGCATTGCAGCGCTAGACTGGGCTTTTTCACATCTGACCGGGTCTGCGAATCAGCTCCCACCCTCACCCCATCTGAACCGGGATGCGCCACCGACAGGGAACTCCGAGCTGGCACCACGTATCAAAAAATATAGGGTAAATCATTTAGGCTTCATGCTTTCGGAGGACACGCCATGCGCCGCATATTCCTCATCCCTTTGCTAATGCTTTGTCTGCCCTTTGGTTCGGCCATGGCTCGCAGGCCCGATATTGATGCGCGCGATGTTGCTACTTCGGCAGGTATTTCCGTGTCGCTGTACTCAACGTTCAAGGACCACAAAATCGCGATTCCCGCGCGCGATGACGCCTCCAGCTTCGTCGCCAGTGGAGGCACGATTCGCGGCGTCTATCTGGAGTCAGTGTTGGATCAGATTCGACATGACCATCCAGGCCTCAAGGCCAGTGACGAAGAGCTGGCCAATGCAATCCTCATTCAAGATGAGCTACCCGCTGCTCACTAGAGGTGTACGCAAGTCAGTAGCGAGGCTACGCCAAGGGGCATAGGGAAAGTATATCTGTACCAATGTATGCGTTCCTGTTCGGCGGCTTTGAGTCAAAAGAGAGTATTTGCCAAACTGAACGAACCCAAAAACCAACAAAGCCCGGCACTAGACCGCAATGCTGTTCAGTTAAGCGAACGCTCCTACAAAAGCGACCTCATTTTCTTAAGTGAACAGCATTGGGTACTAGACCGGGTTTTTTCACGCCAGGAAGGAGTCTTACTTGCCCGGGCTCCAGGAGTCACCAGTGTCGCATCCAGCCTGAACGACAAACGCAATGACCAAACTCCAAATCCTGACATGAGGACTCAATGGGTTACGCATCTTTATTCCTGAATTAACCAATAGGAAGATACTTGATTGAGCTGAGCATTCACGAGACTACCTACAGGCAATACATCCAACGTCGAGCAAGATCAATACGCCCTCACATTGCAATGCCTGCTAACCGGTGATCGCTAATCGCTCCGGCGGCCCTGCCGCATCATGTGGTTGGTTGTGCATCTTTGTGCCTGAGGATCAGGCGTGTGCGCTCCAGCCACGGTCCGCCGAAGACGATGATCTCCGAAGGCCGCCCGTACCGATGGTGCAACAGGAAAGGACCAGGGCCGAACACCTCCGACTCTTCGCCGGGCAGCGCAGGATCGGTGCCAAGGTAGATCCCGGCATGGTTCGGGTGAGCCCTTCGACCGACCGCCATAACGATCATGTCGCCGCGCTGTGGCTGGTCGACGCGGTAGAAGCCGGCGGCTTCATAACTCGCCTCGCATAAGCTGGTGTTTTCGGCGCCCTCCCACCTGCCATCAACGCGCAGGAAGGCTTCAAACTCAAGACCCCACTCGCGTTTGTACCAATCCGCGCAAACCTGCCAGCAGTCCCAAACGCCGTGAACAAACGGGCGCTTCAGTAAAGGCGTATTGCCCGTCGGGATGATGGTGCGAAGGTCCGCCTCGGGCCAGCTCAGAATGTGCCAGGGCAATGCTGTGGCTTCGCACATGGCCAGGTCGTGCGGTGACGGCTGGCTGGTGGCGTCCGGGTGTGAATGAACGATGCCAATTACTTCGCCCTGGTCTTGCGCAACGGCATAGTCCTCGGGATCAAGCAGGAATTCTTCGTTCGGCTCTGTGGCGATGTTTCGGCAGGGGAAGTACTGCTGCTTTCGGCCGATCGCCAGCAAAAGGCCGCAGCACTCTTTCGGGTACTCGGTGACCGCGTGCGTCTTTATTGCGCTCAGGATGTGCTTGCGCATGAATCAGCTCCGGGCAATCGGAAAACGGCCGGGAAACCGCCGTGGTTGCCCTCGATCTGCACTGGTCAGGCTGCGTACTCGTTACCCTGCCACCCAATTGACTTGGCTGGCAGCTCGTCCGGCAATACCGCGGCGGCCGTGAGTTCCTCCAGTGTGTGCGGGATTGCATGAGCATGAAAGCGCAAAACGTCTGCGCCGTACTCGGTGCCACGTCCCCGCCGGGCTCCAGCTTCTGGATGTCCGTGATTAATGCCATCAGGATTGCCTTTTAGGGGTGGAATGTTTGTTCGAAGGTGGCGGTCAAGTGCCATTGTTTATCCTTTCACGCAGAGCAGATTCCGGAGTAGCCTCACCCAACCACTCGCAGGAGCATTACATGAAAATTCGAATCCGATCTGTCAGTCATAACCCTGACTTAGAGCCAGAAATTTTCTCGGTTTGTCTGCTTTTAGATCCTGATGACGGATATGAGGGCATCTTTATGGGAGAGGCTACCGTGACCATCCCATTTGATTCGGACCTGACATTCTCGCAAATTGAGCTAAAAGCCATAGCGGAAGCAAAGAGAGTTCTCTAAGCATATTCAGGCGGGTGTCAGCCGTTCTTTATTGCTGTGCGAATTCGCCCGCCCTGACCAAGATTTTTTTCATCATCTGCTGATATTTCTGCTCGACGAAGCTAGCCAGATCTTTGCCGAAGGACTCATATCCAGAGCCATCACGGCCATTTCGTCGAGGAAGGCCATGGTGGCTCCAGATGTGAAAAGCCCAGCGCGATGGCTGGGCTCTGGTTATTTTCTGTGTTCCATCATCTTGTCGGCGAGCGCTTTGGCCCTGTCAACCAACTGGTTCTGCCTGTCTTCATGATTCGATTTTGGGCCTCCTACAACCGGAGCCGTCAGATTGCTTTCCGCAATCAACGCAGCGCAGAAGTATTGATCCCAAACTCTTTGCTCCGATGCCTGTTTGTTCATTTGGTCGGCGTTCATATGCGGCTCCTTTTAGTGAGGTAGCCCTGCTATTTTACGCCCGAACCGCAAACAACCCGCGTCGTAACAGATAATCCGCAAACTGCGTTGCACTCGCGTTTTACGTTGCTCATGCTGTTTTCCGATATCGCACCACCATTCGTCGCATATGAAAACGTGGCACGCATTACGCGACCATGTCTGGCTTAGGGATTGCAAAGGACGCCCGTAGCAGCCCCAGAACGACGTAATTCTGACGCGGCGGCAATCAAAATTAACGCTTAAGGACTCCAGCGATACGCTTGGTCAGTCACCGGAGATGTAACGTGTCAACGCTCAATGAAATCGCTGCGAACCACGCGAGAATGGCTAAGGCAAAGGAAGAAGAGTCGATCGGGCTGAGTGAGCGACACCTTCAAATAGTGGGTAGCTTCGAAATCCTATCCATGGATGCGCAACAACACATTCCACTGCACCTCATCGCTGGAGCGCAGGACAACCACACCGGACAAGCTACTGGCTACTTACTCTGATTGCGCTTGATCTGGGCGTCGACCTGTTCGACGCACGTGTCCAGCAGCTTGAACGGTATTCAGCTCGCCCGGAGTCATGATCGTGGAGAATAGCCCGTCAGCGACATCAGGCGCCGTGGCGAAGCTGATCGGGTAGTCGTCCCCCTCATCGAAGAGGCCGAGGCCTTTCGGTGGGCACGGTCGATTCATGCTCTCACCAAGGGGCTTGATGGTGAAAAGCAATCCTGCCCGGCAGGCGCGTTCGATTGCCTCCCAGTCGGGCTGCTTGGTTGTCATGGCATATCTCGGGGCTAAAATGAGTGGTGGATTGTCGGCATCAGTGAGGCTTCATCTTTCGAGGGCAGGACCATGCGCACGACTGAAGATGCGATAATTGCGGCAGCAAGACAGCGCGCTGCAAGCCGGGGAGAAAACGTGGTCATGGCTGCGGCCTCAGCACTCGAAGTCGTGGCAGCTCTGAAAAAGTCTTTAACGGGAGACAAATACCAGGAGGCGCTCGAAAAGCTGTATCTCGAGTACACAGCGTCCTGATCTACCCGTGCCGCACTCATAAAAAAGCCCCGGCATGACCGAGGCGAGTAAATTCTGATCTGACTATTGGGTATTGGAAGGTCGCATCGATCTCGCCCTGTAACCAGGTAAGGACGCGGCAAAAGCCAAGGCCTCTTCCCGAGAGCGGAAGGATCCGAGTCGATCTGCCTTCGTGCACACCCTCCAGGGGCCGCTGTTCACGCTGAGCACGGCATAACCGTTCATGTGCATCTTGGTAAGCATTGGAACACTCATAGTCACCTCCCTTTCGGTAGAGATACCAGGGGTTGCCCGGCATACCATACACCCGACCTTCGCCACCAAAACGACCGAACGTCGCGACGCAATTTGCCGATTCGCGAAACGTGTCGCGAATTAGATCTCGCCTGCCTTTCTTTCAGCCCCGCGCTTGCCGAGATAACTGGCCTGTTCAACACCGAGCACGCCGGGGCAATAGGGTCATGCACCATTGATCAGCGACGGCAAAAAAAGGTTCAACTTGGTACAAACTCAGCTAACGTCATATGTCGCCACGGTCAGGATGGATGACCGCTAAACCGAGCGTGATCTCTCGCTCGACGCCATGACTTGAAGGAATGCCAGGACAGTATTTTCACCTTCCTGTCCTGCCGGAAGGAATGCCGCTATGAACACGAACAACTCAAAAAAGACGCAACACGCTACATGGCCTGACTCCATCAACATCGACAATCAGCTCTTCTTTGAAGCTGATCGGCTAAGCGCAGAAGCCTATGCACTCCTCAGCGACCAACCTATTTCGACTCAGACCCTGAAAAGGTTTTCCGAAGTCAAGAAGCGGGCCGATGAAAAATATCTCCAAGCCCAGCAGGAATGGTTGCGTACCAAGAACAAGATCAACCGGTAAATGCATTCCGCTGGTGAGGACGGCCAGCCTAAAGCAAGCACAGCCCTACTGCGCTACACGACGTTGCCGAGCCCCTTATTCGGCGTTGGGCTAACGACTACGGCCGAGCACGCGCCGAAGAGATTGCTGCTCACCGAGGCTGCTCAGATCGTTGGAGTAGCAACGGAACAGATCGTCGCCGAGATCAAATTGGGTGGGCGGCTTTTGTCACTGGAAGAGTCGTAGTGACGGTCGATTGCCATTCCCGAAGGAGGCGAATTTCAGGCAAAAAAAAGCCCAAGCAGCTGATGGACGCTTGGGACTCAAAATGCATAAACCGTGGTGGTGAACGCAGAGCAATATTATCTGATTTCAGAGACTCGTAACAAGATATTTTCGACCTTCCGTCCGATTAAGAATCTCCTAACCCATTAAGTAACCACACTTTTTTCAAGGCTGCGCCTCGGCCCGGCGGGAGAGCACCCGTGTCCGATTTAGCGCTCAAACAAAGCCTAAGCCTCACACCGCAGTCACTCGACGAGGCCATGCGCTTCGCCGATATCCTCGCCACTTCGACCATTGTTCCGAAAGAGTTCCGCAGCAACCTCGGCAATATTCTGGTGGCGATCCAGTGGGGGCTCGAACTCGGCATGCGGCCAATGCAGGCCTGCAAAACATTGCAGTCATCAATGGTCGCCCTTCTCTCTGGGGTGACGCAGTTATGGCTATCTGTCTTTCTCTCCTATCCGGTGTTGCGCAACCGCTGGGATGAAGCCAGGGAGAAGGTGGCCACGAAGGCAGTAGCTGAAGGCGACACAACTCTCTCGGCAAGGATCCGGTAATTCCAGTTCCGCGATATCCGACCGAAGGCTGCCAGTGAAATCGACGATATCGGCCACGCAAGAAGACTGCTTGGGCACTCAACTCGGAGATGACAAAGAAGGTTTATCGCCGTGCTGACGAAATCGTGAGCCCCACAAAATGACCGAGGGTTGCGGAACACCATCGAATAGTTGCGGAACACTTCACTTTTCTGAGGGCATGAAAAAACCCCGTAGATCGTTGATCTACGGGGCTTTCAATAGTGGAGGCCGAGGTCGGAATCGAACCGGCGTAGGTGGATTTGCAATCCACTGCATAACCATTTTGCTACTCGGCCTCAAACGCTCAATGTCATACAACAACATCAACCGTATACAAACTGGAGCGGGATGCGGAAGCCAAGCTAACGACCCAAACCTTTATCCTGCAAGCCACTTGAATCCAAGCGCCTGAGCGATGGGCGGCATTATGGAGAAGAACATCGGACTTGGCAACCCCCTGAATTCTAAAAGATTTAACTCTCCTCCCAATGAGCCACCAAGCTCTGTTTGTGGCCCATTATCCTCGACGCTGATTAGCTGTCTGGCGCAGGCAAACTCTTGGCTTGGGCCCTCCTCAATAACGCGCCATGACTAATCCGACAGCACCTGCTGGAACGAGGTGTCGATAACCGGACGGGTCGCGAACGCAGTCGGTAGCGCCTTGACCTTGTACAGAAAGTCCGCAGTGCTCTGAATGTCCGCCGCTGCTTGTTGATCGACCGGCCCGACAGTCATGTGCGCCTGACGCAACCAAAGGCGGGACACGTCCTGATCGAGGTTGGCTTTCTTCGCCCAGAGGTCGGCGTAGTCATCGGTATGTGCATCGACCCAGGCCCGGGCTTTTTTCAGTCGTGCGAGGAAGTCGGCGATGGCCTCACGCTTGGTGTCGATCGAAGGCGTTGAGGCGGCAATTGCGCTCAAGCCGGGCATCAGGTCCTTGGCCGTCAGGATCGGTCTGGCGCCGGAGAACAGGATTTGCTGGGAAATGTAGGGTTCCCACACAGGGAAAGCGTCGATGCTGCCTTGTGGCAGTGCCGCTGCCGCATCGATCGGCATTAGCTTGATGAACTCGACGTAGTCCTCCGGCAAGCCAGCTTGTTCCAGTGCACGCAAGGTGAGCTGCTGGCTCCAGGCACCCGGCCAATAGGCGACTTTTTTACCCTTGAGGTCGGCAATGGTTTTCGCTGGCGAATCTTTGGGTACCAGCAAGGCGATGGTCTGTGGATTTTGTCGCGACACGCCGATCAGTTTCACCGGAGCCTGTTTGGCCGCCAGGAACAGGAAGCCGGAATCCCCGAGAAAGCCCAAGTCCAATGCACCGGTATTGAGCGCTTCAGCTAAGGGTGCAGCGGCCTGGAAGTGCTTCCAGTCGACCGTATAGGGAGCGCCCTCAAGCACACCAGACGCCTCCACCGAGGCCCGAATGTTGTAGTAATTCTGGTCGCCTACGCGCAAGACCACCGGGCCGGCGGCTTGAGTCAGTGATGCGGTAAAAAGCGAGCTGAGCAACAACCAGCGCAGGTATCGGGAAAACTTCATAAAGGCTCCTAAAACGTCATAAGTCGGATTCTTTATAGACCATAACGTTCTTAAAGGAATCGGAGAAATTCGTTTAAGGCATATGCTCATATTCGAAATCGAGCGTTTTGTATCGCACTGTTGGTAGCGCAACAGCCTCTCAACAGACTGCTGTTGTGCAGACACCTCTTCGAGCCCCGCCCCCCAGCTAACCCCCTTATTCGCGTTGAATCCAGTAAATGGCACGGAGCCTGACATATTCCTTTTACGCAGATCGCCGTACAGCTAACTGATTTTTTAGAAATAAGCAGCCGCCGATAACCATCGTCCCTTTTGCCTGGAATGAGTCCGTTTAAGGTGCTGAGTTTGGCGGCATGTGTGGCGCGTGCCTTACAAGAGCGACTTATCGCTTGAAGCCGGCGGCGTCCGGTTCAGGTGGAAGCGGCAGACCTCGCCCTCGCGCACCATGCATTCGAGGTGTTCCACCTCACCGCCGCCCAGCGCGCCGATTAGCGCCAGATCAAGTTCGCAGACCTGAGGGTGGGTTTTGGCCAAATGATGGAACACACAGTTGTGGGCGACTATTTCCTTCTCGCCAGACGAACGGAAAAACACCTCGGCTTCGTAGCCGGCCTGATTCATGTGGCTGACGATCTGCTCTTCGTTTACGACCGATTGCTCCATTCCCGCGGCCATTTTCTGACCGAGACTACGCATCAATCTGGCCAAATTGTCGTGACCCATTATTTCGGCGACTTCGCCAATCAACAGATCGGCCAGCATTTGGTATTGCCGTGGAAACAACTCCCGGCCGGAGCTCGTGAGCTGGAACAACTGTTGAGGGCGCCGGCCTGTGGGACGGGTTTCGCCACGCAGGATCAGACCGTCCCGCTCCAACGCAGTCAGGTGTTGACGAATGGCGGTGCGAGTCACCTCGAGGTGACTCGCCAAATCATCAATACTCATGCCCGCCGGCTGGTACAGCAGTGCAGACAAAAGATCCTGCTGTGTACGACCCATCCCCTGGAGCATTGTGCAACCTCACTGCGTTTGCCAAAAAAGGGGGCGCCTACGCGCCCCGTCCAACATCAAAACTTGTCCGGAAACTGTTTGACCAATGCTGCGCCCAACGTATCGGCAAGGACCAGCATATGTTGGCGCATCGCTGCCCAGGTCTGGGCTTCAGCGGCATAGTCCTTTTTGCCCAACTGATCAATTTGAGCGATGTGGTGCCCGCCGTGAGCGCTGAGCATGGCGACCAATGTCCCTTCCGGCAAATTCGGATTAGCCGAGGCCAGGAAATGCGCCAGGGCTTTGGCATTACTGGTCAGCTCTTCAACGGCGGCAGTTTTCCCCTTGGCGTCCTTGGCTACAGAGGCATCGCTGTAATGTTTCACCGCCCCCCAATGCCCGGCGAGCAGCTTCAACAGTTGATCTGCCGCAGGCTGACCGTACAAGGGCGCAAGGCTATTGGCTATCGAGGTGGCATTGGCCACCACTTGAGTAACCGCCGTATCCGCCTGCGCGCGGTTCCCTTGCTGGTTGGCGACAACGTAGTTTCTGATCCAGAAAATGTGCTCCACCCACAGATCCCGCAGTGCCAATCGAGTTGTGAGCGCAGCATCTTGCGCTCCCGCGACCGGTGCCGGGCTTTGAGCGGCATCACTCCAAAGCGGCTGAACACAAAGTGCAAAGAGCAAGAAACCCAGGATTCTGATGTTCATGGCTAGAGACTCGATTTATGGATTGTTTGATAAAGGTAGTTTCGACATACAAATATGTCAATATTAAAAACAGACCTTTTATCGAGACGTCACCTGACCGGGGTTATCCCTGAATAAAATGAAAAAAATTTAGCCCTGGCAGCATAAATTTTGAGTTATTGGTGCGCGCCGCTGCGGGTAGTATTTGAAAGCATCGCCGAGCAACGCAGCGCTATAAGGGAGCCTTGTCATGCCGGTAAAAAACTCACTCAGCACCCTGCTGTACAAACTTCACCAAAACCAGCTGGCGATTGCCGCCGCTGTCGAAGAACTCTCCTATGCGATTGAAGCCACTGGGTGTACGCAGGTCGCGGTAAAGGCCCGGCAGGATCTCAGCATGCTGGATCGGAACCTCGTCTTCATCTCCTCGACAATTCTCGAGTTGATGGAGGACGAAAGGTCCGAGGTGGATTAGCACCGGGTCAATGGCCCACGGAAGACTACGTTTGGGTTTCGCTGGCAGCCCAGCGCATGAAGGCTTCAGCGACCTGTGATGGGCGCATTGCGCTGGATTGGGCGAGCACCACGCGCTGCGGCTTGACGGCTTCGCGCAGCGGGCGGCAGATAATCGGTTTGCCGTCGTAACTCTGATCACCTGCCGGACGGGTGCACGACAGCGCTACGCCATAACCATGGGCAACCAGGCCACGCTGCATCTCGAAAGTCTGTGTGTATTGCTGCGCCATGGGATGCAGGTCGTGCGACCAAAACAGCGAGAGGAAATACTCTCGCGTCTGCGCGATGTCTTCGAGGATCAGGCATTCGCGCGCCAGGTCGAAGAGCGATACGTCATCCTGTGCCGCCAGCGGGTGATCGGCTGGCAGCAAGGCATAGGGTGAAAGTTGCGCGAGCACTTCCCGCTCGGTCAGCGGATCCAGCCCCAACTCATAGGTCAATGCCAGCTCAGCCTTGCCCGCGTTCAAGGTCCGATGCACTCCTGCCAGATCGGTTTCGAACAGTGTGACCAATACCTCTGGGTGCTGCGCACGAAAGCCGGCCAATAATCGAGGTGCGAAGTAAGGCCCCAGATCCTGAAAGCAGACCAACGTCAGCTGACCACGCAGCGCTTGCCGAGCACCATGATCCTCGGTCATCTCCCTCGCCAGGTTGAGGATGTCCCGCGCCCGCCCCAAGAGACGCTGCCCTGCCGGCGTCAGCTCCAGCCCGCGACTGACCTGGCGGCGAAACAGGCGCTCACCCAGCGTGTCTTCCAGCTGAGAAATTGCCAGGGACACTGAGGGCTGCGATACATGTCGCGCCCTGGCCCCAGCACTGATGCTTCCATGCTCGGCGGCGGCAACGAAGTACTCCAGCTGGCGGAATGAAAAACCTATCATGTTTTCCTATACTCAAGAATAAGAAATATATAGTTTTCCTATTCGAGCGCAAAAGCAATACTCCTCGCACACCGCTAACAACCGAGGAGCAAGCCCGATGATGTCCGATGTCGAGGTATTTCAGCGAGAGGGTGCTGTCGTTCTGCGCGGCGCCTTCACCGACTGGATCGAGCGTCTGCGTGAAGGGTTCGAACAGAACCTCGCGCAGCCCAGCCAGTTTGCGATAGAGAATGTGGGCAGCGGTGAAAAAGGCCGTTTTTTCGAAGATTACTGCAACTGGCAACGCATCCCGGCCTTTACTGACTTTGTCATGAACTCACCGGCTGCCGGGATCGCCGGGAACATCATGCAATCACAGCAGGTGCAGGTCTTCCACGATCACATTCTGGTCAAAGAGCCTGGCACCTCCAAACCAACGCCCTGGCATCAGGATCTGCCCTATTACTGTGTGGATGGCCTGCAGACCGCCAGCTATTGGATTCCGCTTGATCCCGTGACCAAACTCAACACCCTGAGCGTGGTGCTCGGCTCACACCTGTGGCCCAAACCGGTACGACCAAAAAGTTGGGCCAGCAACACGGATTTCTATGGCGAAACCAACTCCGTAACTGGGGAAAGTGTCTTTATGGACATGCCGGATGTGGATAACGGCGACTTCAGAATCCTCTCGCCGGAATTGCAACCGGGCGATGCCGTGGTGTTTGACTTTCGCACGGTGCATGGCGCGGCGGGCAACCAGGGCACCGGCCGCAGAAGAGCTTTTTCGACCCGCTTCATCGGCGACGATGTGCGTTACATCGCCCGCTCGGGGCGCACCTCGCCGCCCTTCCCGGGGATCAATCTGAAAACCGGCGACCGTATGCGCGAAGATTGGTTTCCAGTCGTCTGGCGCCAAAACGACTGAGATCGTTGCACGCCCTTGCCCCCCTAAAATCTATCGTTCGCCTCCCCCGAAAATCCGGGAGAGAGAGTTGCCCGTAGTAGATACACGGTTCCGGGCTTGAGAACTTTTGCTCGGCAAAAATAAGAATAAAAATAACCATTAAAGGTCATCCAATATGATCAAGTCTCGAGCCACGGTTGCCTTCCAGGCCAAGACAGGGCAAGGGCCTGGTGCCGGACGGCACCCGCCGTTCGCCCCATCAAGACACGCCAATTCTCCATTACATGGGTACTTCGAGCTTCTGCGAGTACACCGTGTTGCCATCCATTTCGATTCTTGACCCCCTATCGCCGCCGTCCAGCGACGGCGATGGGAGGCGCGCGACCTTTATTTACCACGTGATACCCAAACCACTACCCCCGATATACCGAGGAGCACTCAATGGCTATTTTCACCCACGTTACCGTTGGCACCAACGACCTGCACAAGTCGCGAGCTTTTTATGACCGCACGCTCGGCACGCTCGGCCTCAAGCGCATCGCCGATCTCGGCGACAACGGCTCGATCTGGGGAGAACAGGCACCTTCCTTTTTCGTTCTGAGCCCTGCCAACGGCGCCCCCGCTACCGTCGGCAATGGCGTCACTGTCAGTTTTGAAGCGTCAGACCGGGCATCGATCGATGCCTTCCACGCCACCGCGCTCGCCGAGGGCGGTAAATGCGAAGGTACCCCGGGGCCGCGTAACTGGGCGCCGCATGCCTATGCAGCCTACGTCCGCGACCTGGACGGTAACAAGCTGGCTGCGTACTGCTTCAAACCGGTCTGACCGGTTCGCCACCGCGGCCATACACGTTTCTGAACACAACACTGCCATCTGTCGATCTACCTATTCCCAGCTGGAGACTCACCTATGCAACGTTCAGTACTCAAAATCAGCGCCCTTCTGTTGCTTCTCGGCACTGCCGGCCTGGCTCAGGCCGGCAGCAGTTGCCTGGCAGACGTCAAAGCCTCTGGCGTGCTGCGCTCCGGTAACGGCCTGATGGGCACGAAACCTTTCATTTGGCAAAACGAAGATGGCAGCTACGGCGGCTTCGAGGCCGAACTGTTCAAGGAGATCGGCAAACGCATCGGCGTCCCCAAAACCGAGTATGTGGTTACCGAGTGGTCGACCTTGATTCCCGGCATGAAATCCAAGCGCTGGGACATCATTCTCTCCGCCATGTCGGCCACCCAGGAGCGGGTGAAGAACGCGGGGATCCTCTTCAGCAATCCATATTTCCTGAGCTACAACTACGTCATCGTGAAGACCGACTCACCGATCAAATCGATGGACGACCTCAAGGGCAAGAAGCTCGCCACCGTAATGGGGACCGACGACTCCCTCAACGCACACCGGCTGGCTGACGCCGGCGTGGTGGGCGAAGTCATGGATTTCAACGGCTTCGGTGAACCCTTCCAGGCCCTGCAGAATAATCAGGCCGATGCCGTTCTGCTCGATCAGGGCACCCTGATTGGCCAGAAGGAAACCATGAAGAACCTGCGCGTCGTGGGTGAGCCGATCCTTTATCAACCAAAACCGGAATGGGCTGCTGCCGAAGCCAAGGCGCCGTACATCTACGGTACGCAAGCGATCGCAGTGCGTGACGAATGTGGGGATTTACGCGAAGCCATTAACGTCGCACTCGACTCAATGATCGCCGATGGTACTCACCAATCCATCCTCGAAAAATACGGCGTATGGGACCCCATGCAAACAAAGCTAATCAAGAACTGACCATTCAACAAACAGAGGGATACCCGCTATGTACGACTTCTTGTTTGTCCTCATCCCCAAGTATTTCCCATTCCTGCTCAAGGGTGCGGTAGTGACACTGGAACTGTCAGTGTTGAGCATGACCCTGGGCATCCTGATCGGCCTGGCCGTCGCTCTCGGTCGACTCGCGCGCCGGCCTTGGCTGGACTGGCCATTGCGCAGCTATGTGGAACTCTGGCGAGGCGTACCACTGGTCGTACAGTTGCTGGTGATCTACTTCACCCTGCCGCAAATCGGCCTGACACTTTCCGGCTTCTGGGCTGGAGTGCTGGGCCTTAGCCTCAACCTTGGCGCCTACCTCTCCGAGGTCTTTCGTGCGGCCATCCTCTCGCTGGACAAAGGCCAGCGGGAGGCCGGTCTATCCATCGGCATGTCGCGCAACAAGATTTATCTACGCGTGATCCTGCCTCAGGCACTGAAAATTGCGATCCCGACCGTGGGCGGCTATTTCATCTCACTGCTCAAGGACTCCTCGCTGGTTTCCTTCATTGCCGTCAATGAGCTGCTGCGTCACGGCAGCATTGTTATCGCCAATACCTTCCTCAGCATGCAGGTCTATCTGATGGTAGCGATCATCTATTTCGTCCTGAGCTTCATTGCTGCACGTGGGGTGCACTGGATCGAGCAACGCCTGACGCCAGCCCACCTGCGCACAGGAACGCGTGTCAATACGAGCCCCATATCCTCCAAGCTGACAGAGGCCAAATCATGAATGCCGATCCCATCCTGCAGATCAGCGGCCTGCATAAGGCCTACGGCAATACAAAAATCTTGCGCGGCGTTGACCTGACCGTAAAGCGTGGCGAAGTCATCTTCCTCATCGGCCCTAGCGGGGGCGGTAAGTCGACGCTGCTTCGCTGCATCAACTTTCTTGAAACGCCCTGTGCCGGTGAGATCACCTTTACCGGGGAGAGGCTGTGCCATCAGGACAACCAGACCTACCAACAGGTGGACGAATCCAGACTGCACATGGCGCGCAGCAAAATGCCTATGGTGTTCCAGCAGTTCAACCTGTTCAGCAATCGCACTGTTCTGGAGAACGTCATCGAAGGGCCAGTGCATGTGCTACGCCGCCCCAAACAGGAGGCAATAGCTGAGGCCAAGGCAATTCTCGACAAAGTCGGCCTGTCGACGCGACTCGACTACTACCCCGACCAACTGTCTGGGGGGCAGCGTCAGCGGGTTGCTATCGCGCGAGCCCTGGCCATGAAACCAGAGCTGATTCTGTTCGATGAGCCTACCTCCGCGCTCGACCCGGAGCTGGTATCCGGAGTGCTCGACACCATCCGCCAACTCGCCCAGGACGGCATGACGATGATCATCGTCACCCATGAAATGAACTTCGCACGCAAACTGGCCGACCGCATCTGCTTCGTCGCCGACGGTGGCATTCTCGAGTCCGGGTGCCCGGAACAGCTGCTCGCCTCTCCCAACAACAGCCGCATAGCCAGTTTTATCCAGTCAATGCAGCACTGACCCGTGCCTCCTCATGTCAGATTCTTCACTGAATCTGGCATGGGGAACCCCCTCCCCCATAGGTGATATCCGATCACCCATCCGTTGAAAAACCATCCTTTGTAAACCCCTTCAGCGCTGGCGCTTAATCCCTCGCACCGTGAGGTATGCGGGCTAACGCGCTCAATAAAATAATAAGGGGTCGTCATGCAAGAAAATGCGGGTCTATTACTGATACTACTGGCAGCGATCGTGATGATCATCGTGCTGGTGGTCAAATTCAGAGTTCATTCCTTCCTGGCCTTGATGCTGGCCAGTTTTGTCGTCGGCGCCGGGGCCGGTATGCCCTTGCCGAGCATTGCCGAATCCTTTGAAAAAGGCATGGGCGGCACGCTGGGTTTCCTCGCAGCGATCATCGGCCTGGGCAGTATTCTCGGCAAAATGCTCGAAGAGTCAGGTGGCGCCGAGCGCATAGCTCAGGCATTGCTCAATGCCCTGGGCGAACAGCGCGCCGCATGGGCGATGATGCTGGTTGGCTTCGTCGTAGGCATCCCGGTGTTCTTCGAGGTGGGGTTTGTCTTGCTGATCCCGCTGATCTACGTCGTCGCCAAGGAAACCCGCCTCAACATTCTGTATGTCGGAATACCGCTGGCCATTTCGCTGATGACCGTGCACTGCATGCTACCGCCCCATCCTGCCGCCATGGCGATTACCAAGATGCTTGGCGCCGATGTCGGCACCGTCATCCTCTACGGTTTGATCGTCGGCTTGCCGACCGCCATCATCGCCGGCCCTGTCTGGGTCAACCTGGTCTGCTCGCGCACTGCGCCCGCTAGCCAACAGGCTTTTCTGGATGAACGCTGCGTCCTGAGTCCGCACCGAGAGCTGCCAGGCCTGGGACTGACCCTGTTCACTATCCTCTTGCCGCTGCTGCTGATGGTCGGCAAGACGTTGGCTGTCATGAGCCTGCCTCAAGGCTCCAGCCTGTACAGCCTGATGAGCTTCCTCGGCAACCCCCTGACCGCCCTGGCGATCGCGGTGATCTTTGCCTACTGGGCGCTGGGACTGCGCCGTGGCTTGCAGATGGCGCAACTGCAGGTCTTGACCCAGAGCTGCTTCACCCCGCTGGCGAATATTTTGCTGATCATCGGCGCCGGTGGCGCGTTCAATGGCGTGCTGATCGACAGCGGCGTCGGCAAAGTCCTCGCCAGCACCCTGGGGCACTGGGACATCAATCCGATCCTCCTGGCCTGGCTCGTCGCCGGCCTGATGCACCTGGCCGTGGGCTCGGCAACCGTGGCAATGGTCAGCGCTGCTGGCATGATTCTGCCGATCCTGGACGCCATGCCAGGGCAAAACCGCGAACTCATGGTGATCGCCATCGGTGCCGGCGCTATCGGCTGGACCACCGTGACTGACTCGGCTTTCTGGGTGGTCAAGGAATACCTGGGCGTATCCCTGAGTGATGCGCTGAAAAAATTTACCGCCGGTACCGTGCTCGCATCAGTCGTCGCCCTGGGGATGACACTGCTGTTGTCGCATTGGGTGTAAGCCCGTCCGTCTGCAATTAAAAGTCTGGAGTAACAAGATGATCCTGGATAAAACCATCGAAACATGGTGCGAAAGCCATCCCTTGATCGCCGAACTGGTGAACCTGAAGGAAACCACCTGGTTCAACCCTGCCCTCGCCCCTACCGCACAGGCGTTGAGCGACGTGGCCTTGACCGCCGCCGATATCGCTGATGCCAGCGCACGGCTTGAGCGTTTTGCACCGTTTATCATGTCGGCTTTTCCTCAGACCAACGCCAGTCACGGCATCATCGAGTCCGAGATTTTGCCCCTGACTAAATTGCAGGCGGCGTTGGCCAGCCAATACCCGCAGGCATCACAGGGCGCCTTGTGGCTCAAGGCCGACAACCTGCTGCCGATCTCCGGCTCGATCAAGGCCCGTGGCGGGATTTACGAAGTACTCAAGCATGCCGAAGACCTGGCTCTCGCCTCGGGCCTGATTCAACCCGGCGACAGCTACGCGAAACTGGACAGCGAGGAAGCCCGCACATTTTTCGCTCAGTACAGTATTGCCGTCGGCTCCACCGGCAATCTTGGGCTGTCCATCGGCATCATGAGTGCCCGTCTGGGCTTTCAGGCCACCGTGCATATGTCCGCCGACGCGCGGCAATGGAAGAAAGACAAGTTGCGCTCGTGCGGGGTCACCGTGATGGAGTACGAGTCCGATTACAGTGTGGCCGTCGAGCAAGGCCGTAAACAATCGGAGTCCGATCCGCACTGCCATTTTGTCGACGATGAAAACTCGGTCAACCTGTTCCTGGGCTATGCCGTGGCCGCTGAACGCTTGCAGCGACAGCTGACGGCGGCGGGCATCA
This sequence comes from Pseudomonas sp. F220, assembly GCF_057813935.1. Lineage (NCBI taxonomy): Bacteria > Pseudomonadati > Pseudomonadota > Gammaproteobacteria > Pseudomonadales > Pseudomonadaceae > Pseudomonas > Pseudomonas sp. F220. Next base: position 36,008 of record NZ_JBVASJ010000031.1, on the reverse strand, counting down.
CCGTCGATCAAGAGCATCCTCTGTTCGTTTACCTGCCGTGCGGCGTAGGCGGTGGCCCTGGCGGCGTTGCCTTTGGCCTCAAGCACATTTTTGGCGACGCAGTGCATTGCATCTTCGCCGAGCCAACTCACTCACCCTGCATGCTGCTGGGGGTGTATACCGGACTGCATGATGCGGTCTCGGTCTATGACTTCGGCATCGACAACAGCACTGCGGCCGATGGCTTGGCGGTGGGTCGACCGTCCGGTTTCGTCGGTCGTTCGATGCAACGCTTGCTCGACGGTTACTACACGATCAGCGATGAGGAAATGTACCGCCTGCTGGCCCTGATGGAATCGACCGAAGGCATTAAACTAGAACCCTCCGCGCTGGCAGGCGTTCCTGGCCTGATCAGGGTTCTGCAGGAGCAACAGGGTTATCGAGAGCGCCTGAACCTGACCGAGTCTCGTCTGGCCAATGCCACCCATCTGGTATGGGGCACTGGAGGCAGCATGGTGCCCAACGAAGAAATGGACGCCTACCTGACTAAAGGGCGGGAGCTTCTGGCACAGCAATAAACCTTGATCGTCGGTCCGTGCCCGTGCTCAATGCAGGGGCACGGATCCATCGATTTTCGCCAGCGGAGTACCCTATTGATGCTGAACCTTCCCCCCCGACCTGGGGCCCAAATCAATAGCACGCAGTTTGCCAACCTGCATACCTTTCTGGTGGCGGCTCGACACTTGAGCTTTTCCCTGGCCGCACAAGAGCTGTGCCTGACACCGAGTGCCGTGAGCCATCGCATTGGCAAACTCGAACGCGCCCTGTCACTGCGCCTGTTCGAGCGCCTGACACGGCAAGTCCGGCTGACGGTCGAAGGCGAACGCGTGTTCATGATTCTGCAAGGCGTCATGGACGAATTGACGGAGGCGCTGCAACCCTCCCCCGACGCGGAAATATCCGGCTCAGTCGCGCTCTACTCTCGTCCCTCAGCCGCTCAATGCTGGCTGGTGCCACGCCTGGCAGATTTTCACGAACGCTACCCGCAAATCTCATTAGATATCCGCGTCGGAAACGACAACATCGACTTCCGCACCCAGAACATCGACCTGGCCCTGCTGTATGCCAACGGCGAATTCCCTGGCCTGGTCAGCCATAAACTGATGAGCGAAACCATCGCCCCCGTTTGCAGCCCTCAATACGCTCATCGACATGGTTTGCTGGAGAACCCCGAAAACCTGCGCACCTGCACCCTTCTGCACGACGCCCTGGCCTGGGAAAACGCCGTGTACGATGCAGAGTGGCAGCTGTGGGCCGGGCATCAAGGCATGCAAGCGTGGCTACCGGAAAAAAGCCTGACCTTTGATCGTTCCGACTTATGCGTTACCGCCGCGATCAATAATGTCGGTATAGCAATCGGTCGCCAGCGCCTGGTGCAACGACGAATAGATCAAGGTGAGTTGATTCTGCCCTTTGGCGGTTTTACCCAGCCCGGGCGTTACGATTATTTCCTGGTCCACCCTCAGCGCAATCCCGTGCCAAAGCGCGTCCAGGTCTTGATTGACTGGCTGCACGAATGTGCGTAACCGCCGGCGAAAAAGATTTCGCCGGCGCCAGACCTGCTTATCCGTCTTAATCCGAATTGCTATTCCAAAACCAGTTCCAGAACCCTGGCAAATGGACAGGTTCGGAACTATCGGTAACAGTGCGGGCCATGACGGCACGCTGCAACTCTGAGCGATCGTCGTAAAAAGGCTTGGCTGCGGTTGCCACACCTGTCTCGCGCGCGCTGTCGATCAGGATCTGCAGATATTCCTGCATATGCCGGGAGGTGTAGCGATTGAGGTCGTGAAACGTCACCACCACCGGAATAGCGGCATCGACCGTCGGCAGCTCTCCAGCAGCGATCCGCTCGCGCACCTCGGACAATTGCCTGAGCATGTTGGAACGTCTGCGCAGACTGAAGTTATAACCCCATATCTTGCCGTCATTGGCGCTCAGATCCGTCAGCAAAACATGCATGCCATGCTGCTGATACGCGGCGAAGGTGCGTTTATCGTAATTCCAGAATGGCGGGCGCACGAGAATCGGTGCCGCGCCTGTGATCGCAGCAATGTCCGCGCTGCCTTCCGTGAGCGACTGTTCGAGTTTTTCCGGGCTCAGCGAACGATGATTGGTATGCCCCGGCGTGGCGGTGTGAAAGCCCAGCATATGGCCTTCGTCATTTTCACGGTGCATGATTTCCCGGCCCCGTTCGCTGCCGCCCGCCCCTGTCGCACGACTCTGCACAAAAAAGACCGCTTTGATGCCCGACTGCACCGGATTATGCGCAAGATCGTCGAGAATGGAGACCGTCGGATTGTAAAATCCGGACGCGCTTGGACCGTCGTCAAAGGTCAGCAGAAAACGTATTGGGGGTTGCGAGTGCAAACGTTGCTCAGTCTGCGGCGTCATTGCGATCGGCTGGCTGATACAACCGAAGAGGCCGACTGCAATAGCGAGCGCTGATAAAGCGGTGACGATCTGTTTCATGTTTTTTGCCTTAGTCCAGATCGACCCAGTTTCCCACGTCAGCGAAGACAGCGACACCACCCCCTCTAGACGGATAGCGAATCAGGCACCCGCTGATTTTGTCCGGATCTGAGTGAGAAAGCTGCGCTTCACCCGCGCAAGAAACACGGGCTCAACTGCACCAGGCAGACAACTGACCTTTGAGCAACTGGCCAGTCGCTCAAAGGTGTTGTACGGAGAAAGGACCTATTTCAGATTGCCACTGAGGAACTGTCGCAGCCGATCGCTCTGGGGGTTGCCCAGTACGTCTTCGGGTGCGCCCTGTTCTTCGACTCGCCCCTGATGCAGAAACAGCACCTGGTTTGACACTTTGCGAGCGAAGCTCATTTCGTGGGTGACCATGATCATGGTGCGACCTTCTTCGGCCAACCCCTGAATGACCTTGAGCACTTCGCCCACCAGTTCCGGGTCGAGGGCCGAGGTTGGCTCGTCGAACAGCATGACTTCCGGTTCCATGGCCAAGGCCCGAGCGATGGCGACTCGCTGTTGCTGACCGCCGGAGAGAAACGCCGGGTATTGATCAGCGACGCGGGACGGCAGGCCGACTTTGTCCAGGTAACGACGGGCACGGTCTTCGGCGTCTTTTTTGCTGCAACCCATCACCCGGCGCGGGGCCATGGTGATGTTTTCCAACACCGTCATGTGGCTCCACAGATTGAAGTGCTGGAACACCATCGCCAGACGGGTGCGGATTCGTTGCAGTTCAGCGTCATCGGCCACGCGCATACCGTGTCGATCGTTGACCATGCGAATCGGCTGATCGTCCAGGGTCATGGCGCCGTCGTTGGGCGTTTCGAGAAAGTTGATGCAGCGCAAAAAGGTGCTCTTGCCCGAACCGCTGGCGCCGATCAAGCTGATCACATCACCGGTTTTGGCTTTCAGAGAGACGCCCTTGAGTACTTCGTGGCTGCCGTAACTTTTATGTAGGTCTTCAATCGTCAGTTTGTACATGTGCGCAAGCATCCTCAAAGGGGAAGTAGAAGTCCTAGTGAGCAGGGCCAAGAAAGGCCAGCCATCGGCGTTCAGCGAGGCGGAACAAGCCGACCAGCGCAAAGGTGACACTCAGGTAGATCAGCGCGGTAATGCCGAACGATTGGAAGGTCAAAAAGGTCGCCGAGTTGGCGTCCCGTGCAACTTTCAAAATATCCGGGATGGTCGCGGTGAAGGCCACGGTGGTCGAGTGCAGCATCAGGATCACTTCGTTGCTGTAGTACGGCAACGAACGGCGCAGGGCCGAGGGCATGATCACATAGGCGTACAACTTCCAGCCGGTCAGGCCATAGGCTTTTGCCGCCTCGACTTCACCGTGGTTCATGCTGCGGATCGCACCGGCGAAAATCTCCGTGGTATACGCGCAGGTGTTCAAGGCGAAGGCCAGGATGGTGCAGTTCATCGCATCGCGAAAGAACGCGTCGAGCACCGGTTGCGCGCGCACTGCGGCGAGGCTGTAGATCCCGGTGTAGCAGATCAGCAATTGGATATAGAGCGGCGTACCGCGGAACAGGTAGGTGTAGAACTGCACCGGCCAGCGTACGTAAAGCTTGGGTGAAACCCGGGCGATGGACAGTGGGATCGACACCAGAAAGCCGATGAAGATCGAGGCGCTGAGCAGCCACAGCGTCATCGCCAGGCCGGTGATGTGGTAGCCATCGCTATAGAGGAAGGGCTTCCAGTAATCCTGCAGTAGTTCAATCATCGTACAGCCTCCCGGGAACCCGCCGCGTAATGCCGTTCTAGCCAACGCAAGACGACGTTTGAGGCACTGGTAACCAGCAGGTAAATCAATGCCGCCAGTACCAGAAAGTAGAACAGTTGATAGGTGCTTTTGCCGGCATCCTGAGCAGCCTTGACCAGATCGGCGAGGCCGATGATCGACACCAGCGCCGTGGCCTTGAGGATCACCATCCAGTTATTGCCGATGCCTGGCAGGGCGAAACGCATCATTTGCGGGAACACCACGAAGCGAAAGCGCTGGGTGCGACTCAAGCCGTAGGCGGTTGCGGCTTCCATCTGCCCGCGAGGTACGGCGAGGATCGCGCCGCGAAAGGTCTCGGTGAAATAGGCGCCGTAGATGAACCCCAGGGTAATGATCCCGGCGCTGAACGGATCGATCTCGATATAGTCCCACTCCAGCGCCACGGTGAGATTGGTCAGCCAGGTTTGCAGGCTGTAGAAAATCAGCAGCATCAGCACCAGATCCGGCACCCCGCGAATCAGCGTGGTGTAGAGCTGAGCCGGAACACGCAACAGCTTGACGCTTGAAAGCTTGGCACTGGCGCCGATCAGGCCGAGCAAAACGCTCAACAACAGCGACAACACCGACAATTTGACGGTCATCCAGGTGCCTTGCATCAGCAGAGGACCGAAACCCTTCAAGCTGAAGGCGGAAAGCCCCAGAGTCTGCAATAGGTTTTCGAACATGGGTCAGGCCTTTGGCAATCAAAAAAAAGCACCCATTTTGAGAATGGGCGCCGGGGCGTTACTTGCCGCTGTAGAGACTCAGATCACCGAAGTGTTTCTTCTGGATCGAGTCGTAAGTGCCGTCATCGTGTAACGCCTTTAGGCCTTTATCGATAAACGCCTTGAGCTCCGTGTTGCCTTTGGCGATACCCACCGCCGTTTTAGCGGGTAACAACTCACTGTCGACCGCCTTGCTGACCTCGAAATCAGCACCTTGTGGCGACTTCAGGAAACCCAGCTTGGCTTGCAGCATGTCCTGGATCGAGGCGTCGAGTCGACCAGAAATCAAGTCAGCGTAAACCTGGTCCTGGTTGGCGTAGGCCTTGGTTTCCACCCCTGCCTTGTCCAACACATTCTTGGCATAGGCCTCCTGAATGGTGCCCTGTTCGTAGCCGACTTTTTTGCCTTTAAGGGATTCTGGATCAATGCCGATACTGGAGCCCTTCTTGTAAACCAGAGAAGTCGGGCCGGAGAACAGCTCATTGGAGAAGTCGATGACTTTCTCGCGGGCGGGAGTCACGGTCATGGAAGAGATCACGCCGTCGAACTTGTTGGCCTTCAGGCCTGGAATCGTACCGTCGAAATCGCTCTCGACCCATTTGCACTTGACCTTCAGCTCGGCACAGATCGCATTGCCCAGATCAATATCGAAACCCACCAGGCTACCGTCAGCCGCTTTGGACTCGAACGGTGCGTAGGAAGGGTCGACCCCAAAACGCAGCTCTTTATATTCTTTGGCCAGCGCTACGCCTGTAGCCATGCATAAAGTCAGTGCAGAAAGGGTCAGCAATGCTTTTTTCATATTCAATTCCCAAAACCGATATGAGCGCTTGTGGCGCATAAGTACTGTTACTGGAACGCGTACGACTCTATGAACGCAGAAATTTCCGAACCAAAATTCCGAACAAGTGTTTTAAAACCACTTGTGCGACAAGACGCCCCATTGACTCTTACGCACATACGCATACTTGTACGTACAAGCATATGCAATCAAACGGCCAACTCGTTGACTGGACGTTCAAAAAAGTCTTTTTAATAGGCAGTAAGCGTCTAGAACAGGGCTTACGAGACGACCAATAAATTATCGAAGATTCTTGAGAAGCGCGTGCGGCTGTTACCGGAGCACCGTTTTACACCGTGCAGGTACGTCCGGTAACAATTTGAGATGGGTAAGTGCGCGCGGAAATACCCCTTGGCAGCTACTCAACATGGGGTCGAATGGTTTCGATCGACAACCGCGCACCGATGGTCGATGCACGTTCACGAATGATTGCCAGTCCTTAGTGGTTCTCTTCCAGCAGGCCGCCTCTCTATCTCACCAGCCCTCACCCCACTCTCCAAATGCATGGAATCGCGCATAACGCGTTCCCCCTGCTTTCCCCTGCCCGTTCTACCTTCCGTCGACTTCCTTTTCGATGAACTTGCAGCTGACGCTTGCATACACAATATTATGGTATACCATCATACGACAAACACATCCCCTCTCTCATACGGAGTCGCTCATGAGTTTCGAAATTCGCAAGATCGTCAGCTACGTGGAAGAAACCTTCATCGAAGGCGGCAAAGCCACTGACACCCCAGTGACCATGGTCGGCCTGGCCGTTGTCATGAAGAACCCATGGCTGGGCCGTGGTTTTGTTGAAGACCTCAAGCCGGAAATTCGTGCCAACTGCTCCGATCTGGGGGCTTTGATGGTCGAGCGTCTGGTGGCCACGATCGGTGGTGCAGACAAGATCGAAGCCTACGGCAAGGCTGCTGTAGTCGGTGCCGACGGCGAGATCGAGCACGCTTCTGCGGTGATCCACACCCTTCGTTTCGGCAACCACTACCGCGAAGCGGTGAACGCCAAGAGTTACTTGAGCTTCACCAACAAGCGCGGTGGCCCGGGCACCTCGATCCAGATTCCGATGATGCACAAGGACGACGAAGGTCTGCGTTCGCACTACATCACCCTGGAAATGCAGATCGAAGACGCGCCGCGCTCGGACGAGATTGTCGTCGTCCTCGGTTGCGCCAACGGCGGTCGCCTGCACCCACGCATCGGCAACCGCTACATCGATCTGGAAGAACTGGCCGCTGAGAAAGCCCAGTAACTCATAAGATTTGCAGGAGCGATCCATGATTCGGCTCAGCGCTGAACTCACCCCGGCCGGCACCAGTTATCTGGCGACCGGCCAAGGCCAACCCGTGGTATTGATCCACGGCGTGGGCCTGAATAAAGAAATGTGGGGCGGCCAGATCGTTGGTCTCGCTCCTCATTACCGGGTTATTGCCTACGACATGCTCGGGCATGGCGCAAGTCCGCGCCCGGCATCGGGTACCGGGCTGCTCGGCTATGCCGATCAGTTACTGGAACTGCTCGAGCATTTACAGCTGCCGCAAGCCACGGTGATCGGTTTTTCCATGGGCGGGCTGGTGGCGCGAGCCTTCGCCTTGCATTACCCGCAGCATTTGCTCGGGCTGGTGGTGCTCAACAGCGTGTTTAACCGAAGCGCCGAACAGCGCGCCGGGGTCATCGAGAGGACCAGTCAGGCTGCCGAACATGGCCCGGATGCGAATGCCGAAGCGGCGCTCTCACGCTGGTTCAGCCGAGAGTATCAGGCGGCCAATCCGGCACAGATCGCGGCGATTCGCCAGACCCTGGCCGGCAATGATCCGCAAGGTTATCTGACCACTTATGAGCTGTTTGCCACCCAGGACATGTACCGCGCCGAGGACCTGGGCAGTATCCAGGTGCCGACGCTGATCGCCACCGGTGAGCTAGACCCGGGTTCGACGCCGCAAATGGCCCAACAACTGGCCGAACGGATTCCCGGCGCGCAAGTTGCCGTGCTCCACGAGCAACGGCATATGATGCCGGTAGAGTCGCCGCGTCTGGTCAATCAGGTGCTGCTGGACTTTCTCAACACGGCGCAAACCCGACAAAATCAAATAAAGGGGATCGTTGCATGACACTCGCACGCTTCCAGATGTGCATCGACGGACAATGGGTCGATGCCCTCTCCGGCAAGACCTTCGAAAGCCTCAATCCGGCACTGGCCCAAGCCTGGGCCGAACTGCCGGATGCTGACGAAGCCGATGTCGAGCGCGCCGTACAGGCTGCGCAAAAGGCTTTCGAAAGCCCGGCCTGGCGCGGTTTGACCGCCACCGCCCGGGGCAAATTACTGCGCCGTCTCGGTGATCTGATCGCCGAGAACAAAGAGCAATTGGCGCAACTGGAAAGCCGCGACAACGGCAAGCTGATCCGCGAGACCCGCGGTCAGGTCAACTACTTGCCCGAGTTCTTCCATTACACCGCAGGCCTTGCCGACAAGCTTGAAGGCGGCACCCTGCCGCTGGACAAGCCCGACCTGTTTGCCTACACCGTGCATGAACCGATGGGCGTGGTCGCCGCGATCATTCCCTGGAACAGCCCGCTGTACCTGACCGCGATCAAACTGGCGCCAGCCCTCGCGGCGGGTAATACCATTGTGATCAAGCCGTCCGAACACGCCTCGGCAACGATCCTCGAACTGGCCCGTCTGGCCCTCGAAGCCGGTATTCCAGCGGGTGTGGTCAACGTCGTCACCGGTTATGGACCCAGCACCGGCGCCGCCCTGACCCGCCACCCACTGGTGCGCAAGATTGCCTTCACCGGCGGCGCGGCTACGGCTCGTCATGTAGTGCGCAGCAGTGCCGAGAACTTTGCCAAGTTGTCGCTGGAACTCGGCGGCAAATCACCGAACATCATCTTCGCCGATGCCGACCTCGACAGCGCGATCAACGGTGCCATCGCCGGCATCTATGCCGCTTCCGGGCAGAGCTGCGTGTCCGGCTCGCGACTGTTGGTGCAGGACGAGATCTACGACGAATTCGTCGAGCGTCTGGTGGAACGCGCCAAGCGCATCCGCATCGGCAACCCGCAGGATGACAGCAGCGAAATGGGCCCAATGGCCACCGCCCAGCAACTGGCTGTGGTCGAAGGTCTGGTGGCCGACGCCATCGCCGAAGGCGCCCATTTGCGCCTGGGTGGCAAGCGTCCGCAAATGGACAGCGACGGCTGGTACTACGAGCCGACCCTGTTCGAATGCGACCGCAATTCGATGAAGATCATGCAGGAAGAGGTCTTCGGCCCGGTCGCTTCGGTGATCCGTTTCAAAGACGAGGCCGAGGCGCTGGCCATCGCCAACGACTCACAGTTCGGCCTCGCGGCAGGCATCTGGACCCGCGACCTGGGCCGTGCCCACCGGCTGGCTCGGGACGTGCGCTCCGGGATCATCTGGGTCAACACCTACCGTGCGGTCTCGGCCATGGCGCCGATCGGCGGTTTCAAGAACAGCGGCTACGGTCGCGAGAGCGGCATCGATTCGGTGCTGGCCTATACCGAACTGAAAACGGTGTGGATCAACCTCTCGTCGGCACCGATGCCCGACCCCTTTGTCATGCGTTGAGGATGACCCGAGATGATCGAACCTGGCATATATAAAGAGGTGATGGCCTCCTTCCCCTCCGGGGTCACGGTGGTCACCACCCTCGACCCTGAGGGCGGCATCGTCGGTATCACCGCCAGCGCCTTCAGTGCGTTGTCGATCGACCCGGCGCTGGTGCTGTTCTGCCCCAACTACGCCTCCGACACCTACCCGATCCTGCGCGACAGCAAACGCTTCGCGATCCATTTGCTCTCGGCAGATCAGCAGGCATTGGCCTACGCCTTCGCCAGCAAAGGCAAGGACAAGACCAAAGGCATCGAATGGCACCTGAGCGAACTGGGCAACCCGTTGCTGGCCGAGGCGACCGCGATCATCGAGTGCGAACTGTGGCGTGAATACGATGGCGGCGATCACGCAATCATCGTTGGTGCAGTGAAGAACCTGATCCTGCCCGAGCAGCCGGTGACGCCGATGATCTATCACCGAGGCAAGCTGGGCCCGCTGCCCACCTTGGCCTGATATTTTTCTTCTGGGCGCAGGTACATGTGGGAGCGAGCCTGCTCGCGATGACGGCGGCACATTCAACATCAATGTGACTGACACACCGCTATCGCGAGCAGGCTCGCTCCCACATAGAGCGCCCCCCACTTTCTTAGGTACCCGCATGAGCCCAGCAGCCTTGCAACTGTTTCGCCAGCAGGCCTACATCGACGGCCAGTGGCTGGATGCACCCGATGGCGTCTGTCAGGACATCTTCAACCCGGCCACGGGTGAAGTGATCGGCCATGTGCCGAACCTCGGCGCCACGCAAGCGCGCGCAGCCATCGCTGCCGCCAATGCCGCATGGCCGGCCTGGCGTGCAAAAACCGCCAAGGAGCGCAGCACCTTGCTCAAGCGCTGGCACGCCTTGATGCTGGATAACGCCGACGCCCTGGCCGAAATCCTCACCTTGGAACAAGGCAAGCCACTGTCCGAAGCCAAGGGTGAAATCCTCTACGCCGCGAGTTTCATCGAGTGGTTCGCCGAGGAAGCCAAACGCATCTACGGCGACACCATTCCGAGCCACAAGGGCGACGCGCGAATCGTCGTCAGCAAAGAACCGATCGGCGTCGTCGCGGCCATCACACCGTGGAACTTCCCGGCGGCGATGATCACCCGTAAGGCCGGCCCGGCATTGGCGGCCGGTTGCCCGTGCATCGTTAAACCGGCACCGGAAACGCCGTTCTCGGCACTGGCCATGGCCGCTCTGGCGGAACAGGCCGGTATTCCACCAGGCATCTTCAATGTGATTACGGGCGATGCGGTGGCGATTGGCGCCGAGCTGACCGGCAGTCCCGAGGTGCGCAAGCTGTCCTTCACGGGTTCCACGGCCATTGGCAAACTGCTGATGGCCCAATGCGCCTCGACACTGAAGAAAGTCTCGCTGGAGCTGGGCGGCAACGCGCCGTTCATTGTGTTCGACGATGCTGATCTGGAGCGCGCGGTTGAAGGAGCCTTGATCGCCAAGTTCCGTAACGCCGGCCAGACCTGCGTCTGCGTCAATCGCTTCCTGGTGCAGGACGGTATCCACGATGCCTTCCTCGCCCGCCTCGCCGAGCGTGTAGGCGAACTGAAAGTCGGCGACGGTTTCGAGGCAGGCGTCAGCCAGGGCCCGCTGATCAACGAGCGCGCGGTGGCCAAAGTCGAGGACCATGTGCAGGACGCTCTGGCCAAAGGCGCGCGGCTGCTGTGTGGCGGCGAAAGGCATGCCTTGGGCCATGGTTTCTTTCAGCCCACGGTGCTCGCTGATTTGACCCCTCAGATGAAAGTCGCCAGCGAGGAAACCTTCGGCCCGCTGGCAGCGGTGTTCCGTTTCACCAGCGAAAGCGACGCGTTGCGTATGGCCAATGACACCGAGTTCGGTCTCGCCGCCTATTGCTACACCCGTGATCTGGGCCGTGCGTGGCGCATGAGCGAAGGTCTGGAGTACGGCATGGTCGGCATCAACGAAGGGCTGATTTCCACTGAAGTCGCGCCCTTTGGCGGGATCAAATCCTCGGGCCTGGGCCGTGAAGGTTCGAAGTACGGCATCGACGATTACCTTGAACTCAAATACACCCTGATGGGCGGACTTTGATCCGGCAGGACCGATCCAACATGAGTGATCTGACATGAACAACGAAAAATACCAGAAAGGCCTGGCCATCCGCACTCAGGTGCTGGGCCAGGAGTATGTGAACAAATCGATCGAGAACGCCGACGACTTCACCCGTCCGCTGCAGGAAATGGTCACCGAGTACTGCTGGGGCCACGTCTGGGGCCGCGAGGGCTTGTCGCTTAAAGAACGCAGCATGATAAACTTGGCCATGATTTCGGCGCTCAACCGGCCACACGAACTCAAGCTGCATGTACGCGGCGCCTTGCGTAACGGTCTGAGTCGTGAACAAATACGAGAGATCCTGCTTCAGGTAGGTATCTACTGCGGTGTTCCCGCAGCCGTAGACAGTTTCCGTCTCGCCCGTGAAGCATTCGCCGAAGCCGACGCCGAGGCATCCAGTTAACTACTGGCTGTTTGATTTGACCGGAGCACTGATGATCGAAGCGATCAAAGTGCTCTTTTTGCATGGACAGCCACACTCAGAGCGGACCCGATGAAACGCCTGCCACTTGACGACAGCTTCAAGGTCAATCGCAACCCTATTACCCTGCGCGAAATCGTGCTGGATAAACTGCGAAGCGCCATCATGAACTTCCAGCTTCTGCCGGGAGACCGTCTGGTCGAGCGGGATCTCTGCGATCGTCTGGGCGTCAGCCGCACCTCCGTTCGTGAAGCCCTGCGCCACCTGGAATCCGAAGGCCTGGTGGAGTTCGCCGATGCCAAGGGCCCGAGCGTCGCCATCATCACCCTGGAAGACGCCTGCGATATCTACGAGCTGCGTTGCGTGCTCGAAGGCCTGATCGTGCAGTTGTTCACCCTGCGGGCCAAGGCCAAAGATATTCGTGCCCTGGAAAAAGCCCTCGAGGAAAACCGCAAGGCCCTCAAGGACGGCGAACTGCAACAAGTGCTCGACTCGGTACAAGGCTTCTACGATGTACTGCTGGAAGGTTCGGGCAACCACATCGCGGCCACCCAGCTACGCCAGTTGCAGGCACGCATCAGCTACTTGCGCGCCACCTCGGTGTCCCAGGAAAACCGCCGTAGCGTCAGCAACCAGGAAATGGAACGCATCGTCGAGGCGATCAAGAGCGGCGATCCACTGGCGGCGCATCAGGCCTCGGTCGATCACGTCCGTGCCGCCGCGAAGGTCGCACTGGACTACCTCAAGCTCAAGCAGAACGAGACTGACAAGGTGCGTGACATCGTCGCACCGATCGTTCTCAAAGAACCGCGCATAGGTCGCTGACATGCCCATCCCGCGCTTTTGCCCGCAATGCGGTAGCGGTGACCTCGGTCACCAGCAACCGCAGGGCGATACCCATGAGCGCTTGATGTGCCGCGGCTGCGGTTACATCCACTACGTCAATCCGAAGATCATTGCCGGCTGCATCATCGAGCAGGACGGCAAGTACCTGCTGTGCCAGCGCGCGATCCCGCCGCGCCCCGGTACCTGGACCCTGCCCGCCGGCTTCATGGAAAGTGGCGAAACCACCGAGCAGGGAGCCCTGCGCGAAGTCTGGGAAGAAACCGGAGTGCGCGCGGAAATCGTCTCGCCCTACTCGATCTTCAGCGTGCCGCAGATCAGCGAGGTCTACATTATCTTCCGCGCCATCGCCATGGAGGACACTGGCCAATACGGCCCGGAAACCCTCGACTGTCGATTTTTTGCGCCCGAAGACATTCCTTGGGACAGCATCTACTACCCCGCCATCCGGCAGATCCTCGAACGCTATATAGAGGAACGCCAGGCGGGCGTCTACGGCATCTACATGGGCAACGATGACAGCGGCAAAATCCACTTCATCCGCTGACCAAACAACCAAACCTCAGGCTTCAACCCCTTCGACAATGATCACTTCAGCCTTGGCTGCGCCCTGGCGGTACTGGCACGCCTGCTGATATTCCGGCGAGCGATAGCACGCCAGCGCCTGCTCGTATGACGCAAATTCGATCACCACGCTGCGTTGCGGCGTCGCCCTGCCCTCCATCGCCTCGGAACGCCCGCCACGGGCCAGCAGCTTGCCGCCATACAACGCGAAGGCTGCGGGTGCGCGCTGGGTGTATTGAACGTATTGATCAGGGTCGGTGACATCGACATGTGCAATCCAGTAAGCCTTCATTACGACCTCGTCATTTCGGTTTATTTTGTATTATGGTATACCATAAACACAAACCTTCAACCATTCGCGACACAGAGAGCCCGAGCATGGCCTTCAACAGCATCGAAGAACTCATCGAAGATTACCGTCAAGGCAAGATGGTCCTGTTAGTTGACGATGAAGACAGAGAAAACGAAGGCGACCTGCTGCTCGCCGCAGACCGCTGCAACGCCCAGGCAATCAGTTTCATGGCCCGCGAAGCACGGGGCCTGATCTGCCTCACGCTGACCGACGAACACTGTCAGCGCCTGGGCCTGGAGCAGATGGTACCGAGCAATGGCAGCGCGTTTAGTACCGCTTTCACCGTGTCCATCGAGGCCGCTACCGGGGTCACGACCGGCATCTCCGCCGCCGACCGTGCCCGCACCGTCGAGGCCGCCGTTGCGGCCACTGCCACCGCGCAAGACCTGGTGCAACCGGGGCATATCTTCCCGCTGCGCGCCAAGGAAGGCGGCGTGCTGACCCGCGCCGGGCATACCGAGGCTGGCTGCGATCTGGCGCGCCTGGCCGGTTTCACCCCGGCCTCGGTGATCGTTGAAGTGATGAACGATGACGGCACCATGGCCAGGCGACCTGATCTGGAAATATTTGCGGCTCGCCACGGCATCAAGATCGGCACCATCGCCGACCTGATCCATTACCGGCTTAGCACCGAGCACACTGTGACCCGCATCGGCGAGCGCGAACTACCCACCGTTCACGGGACGTTCCGGCTGATCAGCTATGAGGACAAGATCGAAGGCGGCGTGCACATGGCCATGGTCATGGGCGATATCCGCCGAGAAGACCCGACGCTGGTCCGCGTGCATGTGATTGATCCGCTACGCGATCTGGTGGGTGCCGAATACACCGGACCGTCGAACTGGACGTTGTGGGCAGCACTGCAAAAAGTCGCCGAAGAAGGTCGCGGCGTCGTGGTGGTGCTGGCCAATCACGAGTCCTCCCAGGCGCTGCTTGAGCGGATCCCACAGTTGATCCAACCGCCTCGGCAATACACCCGCTCGCAATCGCGGATCTACTCCGAAGTCGGTACCGGGGCACAGATTCTACAAGACATCGGCGTCGGCAAACTGCGCCATCTGGGGCCGCCGCTCAAATATGCCGGCTTGACCGGGTACAACCTGGAAGTGGTGGAGAGCATTCCGTTTACCGGCTGACGCCCTACCCCAATCCCAATGTAGGAGCGAGCTTGCTCGCGATGGACGTTAACGATAACGCGCGTTTTCTGAAAAAACGCGGCGCCCTTGAGTCCATCGCGAGCAAGCTCGCTCCTACAAGGGTTTTGCGTACACCTGATGCACAAAATATCGCCATCTGCTGACAATTGGTAAGGTGAAGCTCTTGCAGAAAGTTTGGAATACCATAATATGATATTCCATAGACCGGACGATTTATCCCCTGTGATGGACCTACTGCTCCCGATAGGCGGGCGTCAACAGCCCGCTCAAAAACACAACAAATGAGGGCGTAAAAATGGTGTTGAATAAACGTGCAACCGCGTTACTCGCTGCAGGCTTTCTGGCGGTTACCTGCACTGCAGCCAATGCGACTGACAGCATGAGCTTCGTTAGTTGGGGCGGCTCCACCCAGGATGCGCAAAAGCAGGCTTGGGCCGACCCTTTCAGCAAAGCCAGCGGGATCAAGGTGGTCCAGGACGGTCCAACCGACTACGGCAAACTCAAGGCCATGGTCGAAAGCGGTAACGTGCAATGGGACGTGGTCGATGTCGAAGCCGATTTCGCCTTGCGCGCAGCGGCTGAAGGTTTACTCGAACCACTGGACTTCAACGTTATCCAGCGCGACAAGCTCGACCCGCGCTTCGTCTCCGATCACGGCGTCGGCTCGTTCTTCTTCTCCTTCGTCCTCGGCTACAACCAGAGCAAGCTGGGCGCCAGCGCTCCGGAAAACTGGACCGCGCTGTTCGACACCAAAACCTTCCCGGGTAAACGCGCACTGTACAAGTGGCCGAGCCCAGGCGTGCTTGAGCTGGCCCTGCTGGCCGACGGCGTTCCAGCCGACAAGCTCTACCCACTGGATCTGGATCGCGCGTTCAAGAAGCTCGACACCATCAAGAAAGACATCGTCTGGTGGGGCGGCGGCGCGCAATCCCAGCAACTGCTAGCCTCTGGTGAAGCCAGTCTCGGTCAGTTCTGGAACGGCCGGGTGCATGCCCTGCAAGAAGATGGCGCACCGGTCGGTGTGAGCTGGAAACAGAACCTGGTCATGGCGGATTTTCTGGTCATCCCCAAAGGCTCGAAAAACAAGGATGCGGCCATGCGCTTCCTGGCCAACTCCAGCTCCGCCAAAGGCCAGGCCGACTTCTCCAACCTGACCGCCTATGCGCCGATCAACACCGATAGCGTGCAACGCCTGGACTCAGTACTGGCACCGAACCTGCCAACTGCCTACGCTAAGGATCAGATCACTCTCGACTTCGCGTACTGGGCCAAGAATGGTCAGACCATCGCGACACGGTGGAACGAATGGCTGCTCAAATGAAAATGACGGCCACTGCGTCCCGTCAATCCAATCCGGTCGGGGGCGCCACTGGCGCCGCCGTCCCGGCTCCAGCCAAGGCGGCGGTAATGAAGCGTTCCGCTCCACTGACCCAACGTTGGCGCGGTGCCAGCAACCTGCTGCCGGCACTGCTGTTCCTGGGTCTGTTCTTCTTCGCGCCGCTGATCAGCCTGCTGCTGCGCGGGGTTCTCGAACCAACGCCGGGGTTGGGCAACTATGCCGAGCTGTTCGCCAACTCGGCGTATGCCCACGTGCTGTTCAACACCTTCGCGGTAGCCGGTCTGGTCACCGTGTTCAGTCTGCTATTGGGCTTTCCATTGGCTTGGGCGATCACCCTGGTCCCGAGTGGCTGGGGCCGCTGGATACTCAATATTGTCTTGCTGTCGATGTGGACCAGTCTGTTGGCGCGCACCTATTCCTGGCTGGTACTGCTGCAGGCTTCAGGGGTGATCAACAAGGCCTTGATGGCCATGGGCATCATCGATCAACCGCTGGAGATGGTGCATAACCTGACCGGTGTGGTGATCGGCATGAGCTACATCATGATTCCGTTCATCGTCCTGCCGCTGCAGGCGACCATGCAAGCGATTGATCCGATGGTGTTGCAGGCCGGTTCCATCTGCGGCGCCAGCCCGTGGAGCAATTTCTTCCGGGTGTTCCTGCCGCTGTGTCGGCCTGGGCTGTTCTCCGGCGGATTGATGGTGTTCGTTATGTCTCTGGGCTACTACGTCACCCCGGCACTGCTCGGCGGTGCGCAGAACATGATGCTGCCGGAATTCATCATCCAGCAGGTGCAATCGTTCCTCAACTGGGGCCTGGCCAGCGCGGGCGCAGCCTTGCTGATCCTGATCACCCTGGTGCTGTTCTACTTCTACCTGAAGCTGCAACCGGAATCCCCGGTCGGCTCCAGCAACTCGAGGTAAGCCATCATGTTATTGACCTCCAATGCCATGAGCCGGCGCATGCGTTTTAGCCTTTACCTCACCACCGGGGTTATCGCGCTGTTCCTGTTGCTGCCCATCGTGTTCATCGTGCTGCTGTCATTCGGTTCCTCTCAGTGGCTGGTGTTCCCGCCGCCGGGCTGGACGCTGAAGTGGTACACGCAATTCTTTTCCAATGCCGACTGGATGGATGCAGCCTTTGCCAGCCTCAAGGTCGCGATCCTGACCACCATCTTTGCCGTGGCGCTGGGCTTGCCGACCGCTTTCGCCCTGGTGCGTGGACGCTTCCGCGGACGGGAGATGCTGTATGGCCTGTTCACCCTGCCGATGATCGTGCCACTGGTGATCATCGCGGTGGCGGTGTACGCGTTGTTCCTCAAACTCGGCTACACCGGGACGATGTTCGCCTTTGTGGTCAGCCATGTAATCGTCGCGTTGCCGTTCACCATTATCTCGATCATCAACTCGCTGAAACTGTTCGATCAGTCGATCGAGGATGCCGCAGTGATTTGTGGTGCCTCACGCCTGCAAGCGGTGTTCAAGGTGACCTTTCCGGCGATCCGCCCAGGCATGGTCGCCGGTGCGCTGTTCGCCTTTCTGGTGTCGTGGGATGAGGTGGTCCTCAGCGTGATGATGGCCAGCCCGACCCTGCAAACCTTGCCCGTAAAAATGTGGACCACCTTGCGTCAGGACCTGACCCCAGTGATCGCCGTCGCCTCGACGCTGCTGATCGCGCTGTCGGTACTGGTCATGGTGATCGCCGCCGCTGTGCGCCGGCGCAACGAAGTCAGCGCTTGAGCGCCTGGGAGTAAGCAATGAGTGCCGTGATCAAAGACCCCGCACAGCAGGACAACAAGACCCTGGTCAGCCTGCGCAACCTGAACAAGCACTACGGCGACTTTGCCGCCGTGGACGACATTTCGCTGGACATCCAGGACGGTGAATTCCTCACCTTCCTCGGTTCCAGTGGCTCCGGAAAAAGTACCACCCTGTCGATGCTGGCCGGCTTCGAAACGCCCAGCTCCGGGGAGATCCAGGTCAATGGCAAGTCGCTGGTCAATGTGCCGCCGCACAAGCGCGACATCGGTATGGTGTTCCAGCGCTATTCGCTGTTTCCGCATCTGTCGGTGCGCGACAACATCGGCTTCCCGCTGGACATCCGCAAACTCGGCAAGGCCGAACGTGAGCGCCGGGTCGAAGCCATGCTCAAACTGGTGCAACTGGATCAGTTTGCCCATCGCCGCCCTTCGCAACTGTCCGGCGGCCAGCAGCAGCGCGTGGCGATTGCCCGGGCACTGGTCTACGAGCCGCGCATTCTGCTGATGGATGAGCCGCTTGGCGCACTGGATAAAAAACTCCGCGAGGACCTGCAGGATGAACTGCGCCAGTTGCATCGGCGCCTGGGCATCACCATCGTCTACGTGACCCACGACCAGGAAGAAGCCATGCGTTTGTCGCAACGCATCGCGATCTTCAGTCATGGCAAGATCGTTGGCCTTGGCAGCGGCTATGACCTGTATCAGAACCCGCCGAATGCCTTTGTCGCCTCGTTCCTCGGCAACTCGAACTTCCTCAAACTCAAGGCCCAGGGCAATGCCGTGGCGACCTTTGAAGGCCAACCGCTGTCGATCCGCCTGACTTCGGGACTAAAGACCGATCAGGAAGTGCTGCTGATGGTTCGCCCGGAAAAAGCCCTGGCCCTGAGCGTCGAACAAGCCTCCAGCGAACCCCTCGCGCCAGGCTGGAACGAAGTCTCGGCCAAGGTCACGGAAGTGTTGTTCCTCGGTGAAAGCCAGACCTGCAGCGTGGTTACCTCCGGCGGCACGGCGATGACCGTCAAGGCATTGCCCGCTGCAGGCATGCCGCTTAAAACCGGAGATCCGGTGCGTGTGCGCTGGGCGACGGCTGATGCCTGCGTTTACACCCAGTGGGCAGAAAGTGATTTGAACAAGGCGGCTGGGGCGCACTGATACCCTTCCCTGCCAAACCAGGCCAACGCCCTCTACCAAGGGCGTTGGCTTTTTTGTGGTGCGCCAGGCATGGCGCACCACAAAAAAGGTGCCGGGCGTTTACACGCGCGGCACCTTCATTTGAAGCGGGATTGATCAGTCAGCGAAGCTCAACTGCTGCGCCTTGCTCACCAACGTCTGATTGCGCGTTGCCAAGCAGTAATAGAGCGGACAAGTCACTGCCAACCCCACCCGCCACGACAGGTCCACACCTTCTATAAAATTGGCGTAAGGCCCGACGTACAACGAAGTGTTGGCAAACGGCAACTGCACCACGATGCCGATAAAGTACGCGACGATCGCATGCAGGTTGAAACGCCCGTAGATCCCGCCATCGGAACGGAAGATCGAGGCATGTCATAGCGGCCGCGCTTGAATCGACGATCACCATATTATGGTATTCCAACATCATAACAAGATTGATCCAGCCTTCTGCCGACCAACTGATCTGCAACTCTGATTCATTAATAGTCGCCTGACGACCTTGAAACCCCGAATTCATTGACCGCTCAGCCGAAATAGACGTTCGTCTGCCTAAGGTAAAAACCATTTGCAAAGAAGGTATTACGGTATACCATCAGACATACAAAACTTCCAAAAAGGCGCATAGCGCTACCGTCTGAACGAGGAACATCCAATGATCGACGCGAACGTCTACAAATTAGTCATGGGCTCCTTCCCTTCTGGCGTGACGGTCATCACCACGCTGGATGACGAGGGGCAGATCGTCGGCCTGACGGCCAGCGCATTCAGTTCGCTGTCGATGGATCCGGCCTTGGTGCTGTTCTGCCCCAACTACAGCTCCGACTCCTACCCCGTGCTGATAAAAAACAAGCGCTTTGCCATTCACTTGCTTTCCGGCGAGCAGCAGAATGAAGCCTATGCCTTCGCCCGCAAAGGCAAGGACAAGGCGCAAGGCATCCAATGGACCCTCAGCGAATTGGGTAATCCGCTGCTGAGCAATGCCACGGCGATTATCGAATGTGAGCTGTGGCGTGAATACGAAGGCGGCGATCACGCCATCATGGTCGGCGCGGTGAAGAACCTGATCGTGCCGCAGCAACAGTCTCGCCCCCTGGTGTATTGCCGCGGCAAGATGGGCGCGCTGCCAGCCTTTGCTTGAGTGTTGGAACGAGCGGTCGCTGAAATATTTTGTAGACATTACGTATTACGGTATACCAATATACGACAAGCCGATTCGCCGAAATCCGGGCTCGCTCGCACATCGGCAAGAGACACCCGCAGCGCCCTGCGCTCCTTCAAGCATCAGACCTGCACCTGACAGGTCAACTACAAAAGATCCGAGGTATGCGTCATGAAATTTTCGTTATTCGTGCATATGGAGCGCTGGGATGAACAAGTCAGCCATCGCCAATTGTTCGAAGACCTGACCGAGCTGACCCTGTTGGCCGAAGCCGGTGGTTTCGGTACCGTCTGGATTGGCGAACACCACGCCATGGAATACACCATTTCCCCAAGCCCGATGCCATTGCTGGCCTACCTCGCGGCACGCACCACGACCATCCATCTGGGAGCCGGCACGATCATCGCGCCGTTCTGGCATCCTTTGCGGGTCGCTGGCGAATGCGCCCTTCTCGATGTGATCAGTAATGGCCGGATGGAAGTTGGATTGGCTCGCGGTGCCTATCAGGTCGAGTTCGACCGTATGGCCGGCGGCATGCCTGCCTCCTCCGGCGGTCAGGCCCTGCGGGAGATGGTCCCGGTGGTGCGCGCCCTGTGGCAAGGCGACTACGCCCACGACGGCGAGATCTGGAAGTTCCCGACCTCCACCTGCGTGCCGAAACCGATTCAGAAGCCTGGTCCGCCAATGTGGATCGCCGCCCGCGACCCGGATTCGCATAACTTCGCGGTGGCCAACGGCTGCAACGTCATGGTCACGCCGCTGATGAAGGGCGACGAAGAAGTCCTCGACCTGAAGAACAAATTCCAGGCCGCGCTGGATAACAATCCAGACGTACCGCGCCCGCAACTGATGGTGCTGCGCCATACCCACGTCCACGCGGTCGATGACCCCGATGGCTGGAAAGTCGGGGCCAAGGCCATCTCGAAGTTCTATCGCACCTTCGACGCCTGGTTCGGCAACAAGCAAGTGCCGGTCAATGGATTCCTGGCGCCTAGCCCGGAAGAGAAGTTCGAAGGCCGTCCAGAGTTCGAACTGGAAAACATCCACAAGAACACGATGATCGGCACCCCTGAAGAAGTCATCGCACGGATCAAGTACTACCAGGAACTGGGCGTCGACGAATTCAGCTTTTGGTGCGACAACAGCTTGCCCCACGCCGAGAAAAAGAAATCCCTGGAGCTGTTTATCAAGCACGTCGTGCCGGCATTCGAATAAGCCGGCAGTCATGCAGGCTGCCGGATCAGTACGGGCCCGGCAGTCCCCCATCAGCGTTGTCTGTCATGGTCGATTTTCATGATAAACAGTCGATTCAAGCCACTTGAAAGTTCCCCGGAACCAGGCGCTGAACTGGCGTATCTGCGTGGCGAATCGACGTCTTCGCACATCCATCTCAAGCGCTTGCGCGCCTGCGTTTCGGCCAAGCAGAACGGCTTCTGGCTGATAATCACCTGAGTAAACCCTGAGTTAGAACCGCACCCTGACCGGACTTCGCCTGGCGAACATGGTCGCTGTGTACTCTGCTTCGACTCGATTTAATCGAGCCCGCGCGGCGCGCCGTTTGCGCCCCGCTCTTCATCAGGTTTGCTCATGAATAATAAAAACGCGCTCTTGATCATCGACATGCAACAGGAAGATGGCTTCACCCTGGAAAATTTCGAGGGGGTCATCGCCCACAACGTTGCATTGCTCACGGCAGCCCGCCAGAGCTCTATCCCGGTGTTCTACACCCGACATATCAATCAGGCCGACGGTGCCGGCTTGCCTCCCGGCGAGCCCAGGTCCGACGACGGTGGCCCGAGCAGCTACCGAGCCGGTACCACGCAGGTAGAAATCATCACCGCGCTGACGCCCCGGCCGGACGAGCAGGTCATCGATAAACATCGCTACAGCGGCTTCCATCAGACCGACCTCGATGCACGACTTAAACATCTGGGTATCGACACGCTGATCATCAGTGGCGTGCTGACCGATGTTTGTGTGTTGACCACGGTGTTCGACGCCTTTGCGTTGGGGTATCGCATTCAGCTGATCACCGACGCCTGCACCACCAGCACCTTGGCGGCGCACTACTCGGCGCTGCTGATCATGGCCAACTGGGTGTACTCCATTGAGTTATTCACCTGCGAACAATTCCTGCTTTCGCTCAGTGGTGAGCAGTTCACCTGCTGCGCCCCTCAGCACCCGGATCTGTTCGCCCACCAGCCTGAAGAGTTGGCGAATACCATTGTCCGCTTCCAATCCAGCCTTCAGCGCCAGGAGTGACTGCCATGAGCATCGAAAAAAGAAGCATCGATTTCATTCCAGAGTCCGAGCGCTACGGTAAACCCGGCTCACTGTTTTTCATCTGGTTCGGCGCCAACATGAACATCACCACAATCGCCTCTGGCGTGTTGCCGGTGGTGATTGGGCTGAATCTGTTCTGGAGTGCGCTGGCGATCATTCTGGGCTCGCTGCTGGGTGCGATTTTCATGGCCTCGCACTCGGCTCAGGGACCCAAATTGGGTATCCCGCAGATGATCCAGAGCCGCGCGCAGTTCGGGGTGATCGGTGCGATCCTGCCATTGCTGTTCGTCATGCTGATCTACCTCGGGTTCTTCGTCAGCAATACCTTGCTGGCAGCCCAGGCCCTGGAGACCGTCAGTCCGTTGGGCAGCAACGCCAACATCTTTCTGATCGGCGCTTTGTGCTTCGTGGTGGCGCTGTATGGCTACCGGCTGATCCATCGGCTGCAAAAGTTGCTGTCGATCCTCTCGTTGCTGGTGTTCATCGCCGCCACACTGCTCGCGTTGAGTCTGCCGATTGCCGCGGGACAATGGGCTGCAACGGACTTCTCACTGGCAAAATTCCTGATGGCGGTGAGCATTGCCGTGACCTGGCAACTGTCCTATGCCCCGTATGTCGCGGACTACTCACGCTACTTGCCGAGCAAGACGTCTATGCCCCAAGTGTTCTGGTACAGCTACGCCGGAACGGTCAGCGGCGGTGCGTGGATGATGATCCTTGGCGCTATCCTCAGCGTGGCCATTCCGGATTTCGCCAGTAATGTCGGCGGTCATGTCGCCGGATTGTTCGGCCCGGTCGCCCTGCTGTTGTTCGCGTTTATCGTCTATGGCCAGGTGTCGATCAACGTTTTCAACCTGTATGGTGCGTTCATGTCGACCATCACGGTAATCGAACCCTTCGCCCGTCTGCGCGTCACACCACGGGTCAGAGGCGTGTTCATGTTGATCATCAGTCTGGTGGCCACAGCGTTATGCACCATCAGTCAGGATAACTTCATTGCCTTCTTCCTCAACTTCATTTTCTTCATGAGCTACTTCCTGATCCCCTGGACGGCGATCAATCTGGTCGACTTCTACTGGCTGCGCAAAGGTGAATACCGGATTGACGATATCTTCGACATGAATGGCATCTACGGCCGCGTCAACTGGATCGCCTGCGCCAGTTTCATCGTCGCCATTGGGGTGGAGATCCCCTTCATGAACACCACCCTTTACGTCGGCCCATTGGCCACGCAGCTGGGTGGTATCGACCTGGCCTGGGTCGTCGGACTGGTGGTGCCGGCCCTCAGTTACTACTGGCTGATGAGACTCGGCAAGCAGGTTTCAAGGGTCAGTGAACTGTCATAAAGACCCTGCGCAGAACTTGATCGAAGGTCAAAACAAAATCACCCGCTCCTGGAGGATATTCAGGGGCGGGTTTTGACGGAATTATCCCCTCTCGGGATGCAACTCATGCCCAGGAAACCAACGGCCGGCATTCTGCGTCCTATGTCCTGTGAAGTAACAAAATTCCTGGCGGCTCAAAGATAGCTACACTTGCGCTGCCTGCCTGCGCCAGCCTTCCACCTTGTGTTATACCTCGCAGAGTCCCCCCTGAAAGAAGTCAGTCGCATGCCGCGAACCGTCGTATGGCTCCTTGCATTGGTTGTAGCCTCGTACTTTGGGCTCTGTGCCGCCTTGTTCGTGTTTCAGCGTGCCCTCATCTACTTTCCGCAACCTCGCACCATGAGTATCCCAGCAACGATTCTCAAGCTACCTGTAGCCGACGCCCACGTGCTGGTTTCAGCCAGGCCCCACGACGGTCCGGATGCGCTTATCTACTTTGGAGGCAATGCCGAGGATGTCTCGCTGAACCTGCCCGGCTTTTCGCAGGCCTTCCCGAATCAGGCGATCTACCTGCTTAACTACAGAGGTTTTGGTGGAAGCTCCGGATCCCCCTCCGAGGAGGCCCTCCAACGCGATGCTCTTGCCTTGTTTGACATGGTCCACGCCGACCACCCCAATACGGTGATTGTGGGACGTAGTTTGGGTACGGGTATCGCCATTCATCTTGCAAGCCAGCGGCCGACATCGCGCCTGATCCTGATTACGCCGTACAGCAGCCTGGAAGACCTCGCGGCCATAAAAATGCCCTTTTTCCCAGTGAGGTGGCTGTTAAAGGACAAGTTTGAATCGTGGAAGTACGCCTCTCGCATCACTGTCCCCACGCTGTTGATCGCGGCTGAACACGACGAAATCGTACCGCGTTCAAATACCGAGAAACTCTATGCGCACTTCCCTGCTGGCGTGGCCTCGCTCAAGGTCATTCCGGACACTGGCCACAACTCAATATCGCAAAGCCCTCACTACTTGAAACTGCTCGGAAGCGGGTTGTAATCGACCTGTTGCGCTAGAACTCAGCAACTGCTGAGCTATTCTTTACCCAGACCACTTCTGTCACGTTCACCTAAAAGGTGGCCCACATGTCCGAGGCGCCTTCCCCCCGGCAAAACCATCTGCTGGCAGCTTTGCCGGCCGAAGTTCAGAGTCGCCTGTTCCCTCACCTCGAACGGGTGTCACTGCCGCTTGGCAAGGTCTTGTACGAGTCCGGGGATGCCCTGCGGCACGTCTTTTTTCCGGCCGACTCCATCGTGTCGCTGCTTTACGTAATGGAAAATGGCTCATCGGCGGAAATTTCGGTCGTCGGCAATGAAGGGCTCATTGGCGTCGCCGTGTTCATGGGCGGCGAAAGCACTCCGAGCCGGGCAGTCGTGCAGAGCGCCGGCCACGCCTACCGGTTACTGGGACAGCGACTCAAGGACGAATTCAACCGCCACGGCGATATGCTGCAGCTAATGTTGCGCTACACCCAGGCCCTGATTACACAAATGGCCCAGACGGCGGTCTGCAACCGTCACCACTCGATTGATCAACAGTTGTGCCGCTGGCTCTTGCATTCCCTCGACCGTCTGCCGAGCAATCAACTCACCATGACCCAGGAGCTGATAGCAAACATGCTTGGCGTGCGCCGCGAAGGCGTTACCGATGCGGCCGGCAAGTTGCAGAAACTCGGCGTGATCGAGTACAGCCGTGGGCATATTACGGTATTGGACCGAGCCAAACTTGAAGGGCTTAGTTGCGAGTGTTACTCCGTGGTCAGGAAAGAAACCGAGCGCTTGCTGCCTTACATTCCTCAGCGCGTTGTCAGCTGAGCGAGTCCCGTTGCAGGTAGGGAGATCAGCGATCTGCATGCCACCCAATAGGCGCAAATGCCTGGAGGAATCTGTACGGCAATGCACACGAAACTATTGTCGTGTTGAATAGCCAGAGCACCTATTTCACCTCAGATGCAGCGCTGGCAGCTTGCTGGCGCTGAACCTCCAGACGTTTCATGCTGAGATACTCGCTTCGCTCCATCTCATGCAGCTGCAGCGGATAACGCTCAATCCCGGCGAACCAATCGTTCAGGCGTTTTTCGAGCTGCGCAGGCGCAGGCGTCGACAGCGCCCCCAGGTAGGCTTCG
Organism: Pseudomonas sp. F220; assembly: GCF_057813935.1. Taxonomy (NCBI): domain Bacteria; kingdom Pseudomonadati; phylum Pseudomonadota; class Gammaproteobacteria; order Pseudomonadales; family Pseudomonadaceae; genus Pseudomonas; species Pseudomonas sp. F220. The sequence goes on along the minus strand of NZ_JBVASJ010000031.1, from coordinate 9,898 downwards.
ATTGCCAGGTAGTAGCGCATCGCATTGCGCTCTACGATACCGCGCATGCCGCCAATATAGGCTGGCTGTCCATCGACCTTTTTGCCAACGACACTGAAACCTACCTTGTTGCGACCCGTCGTTGCCAGATAGCCCTGCATGGCCATGCGGGCCGCAAAGCCATAGCCATATGAATACGACAGATGAAGGAAGCTGTGTTGGGGATCGAGCATCACCACTTCGAGCTCTACACGGTAATGACTCGTTCCAAACGGTCCTTGCGCGGCGCTCAGCGTAATCTGCTGATAGTCGGGTCCGGCCACCACTACCTTATAGAGAAAGTCGAACTGGTAGGCATCAGCCGCCGGCTGATCGAACTTGCGTCCAATGTTGACGCTCAACGTGTCGCCGTTGGATGAGGAGCGACAACTCTTTACGTTCAGGTGCAGGATCAGGATGTCACACCAGTGGTCGATGCCCTGCAATGCCGGGCTGACCACCGAAAAGGGTCGTTCGACCAACGCATAGATGTCGCCTCTCAGGCTGTCTGAATTTTCACTTGATTCGAGGTAGAGCGGGCGTTGGAACGCGTTGCTGATCAACTGTTCATGCAAGGCGACGTAGCGCGCCTTAAGCGCTTGCCCATCCTGTGCATGTACCAGCGGTACGCCGACCAGCGCACAAAGCAAGACCATCCAAAACAGCTGGGTACATCTGTAGAACCTGATCGTGGTCCAGCTCCCGGGGCTTTGGGATATCACGTGTGTATGAATCACAACCAGTACTCCCAGAGGTGAGCGAACAGCTCCTTGGCTCTAACATCAAGGGGCCGACGCTGCCACTTCTCAAGCGTAATTTCGTTGGATTTCGACAGGTCCGCGAGGAACGCTGCCCGCATTTTCTCACCGAATTCGGGGCCCAGTACCACGACGTTGACCTCTTGGTTGTGCAGAAAACTGCGCCAGTCCAGGTTGGTCGAACCGACAGTGGACCACACGCCATCAATCACTGCGGTTTTGACATGCAGAAAGGCGTCGCGGCGCTCGTAAAGCTTGACGCCGGCCTTCAGCAGCTCGGCGTAGTGCCTGTGGCCGGCGTGAAATACCAGCCAGGAATCAGTACTGCTGGGAAGCACCAATTTCACATCAACACCTCGCGCCACCGCGTTCTTTAGCTCCGTCAGTAGCTGTGGATCGGGCACGAAGTAGGCATTGGTCAGCCAGATTTCGGTTTGTGCACTGCGTAGCGCCGAAATAAGCGTGGCGTAGATTTGGCTGTAGGGTTCGTCAGGCGAACTACCAATGGCGCGAACCACCTCATGACCTTTGCGTTGAATCGTAGGGAAGTACTTGCGTGGCGCGAGTTGTTCGCCTTTCTGTTTTTCCCATGTCTCGATAAATAACTTTTGCAGCTCAGCAACGGCCGGCCCTTCCAGTCGAAGGTCGGTGTCGCGCCAAGGCAACTTGCCGTTGGAACTGGTTTTTGAGCTCTGGTTAAACGATCCGCTCGAATAAACGCTACTGATATTGATGCCACCGAGGAAGGCAATGCGCCCATCGACGATCATTAGTTTGCGGTGGTCCCGCTGGTTGACTTCCCAGCCGGCCTTGGCGGTCGCTGGATTGATCGGATTGAATTCCACCACCTTGATGCCCGCGGCGGTAAGGCGAGTAAAGAAACCGGAGGGAGTATTGAGTGTACCGACGCTGTCACGGATCAGATTGACCTGCACGCCATCCGCCTGCTTGGCAATCAGCGCCGCGACAAAGCGCTGACCCACTTCGTCGTCCTCGAGAATATAGGTCTCGATATTGATATGGTCACGCGCGCTGGCGATCGCAGCGATCATCGACTGGTAGGTGCTCGGCCCGTTCTGTAACAGCTCGACCTTATTGCCTTCCGTCAGGGGGCTGCCGACGATAGACGCCTCAATAGCCAGATGCAGATCGAAGATGTTCGTCTGTACACCGCCGGCCTTGAGACGATCAAGAATCGCCTTGCTGCGCTCGGCCGACAGCGGCCCATGGGTACCGTCGATTTGCACCGGTGCCGGGTTGCTATACGCCATGTCGGGCACAATGGTCGGCAACGAACTACAGGCCATGAGCAGTGTCAGACTCAGCGCTGCCGAGGCTCGCACCAGATTCCACCTTGAAAGCACGCCCATTGAGCATCCTCCTGAGGCTGGAGGGGATACCGCAATCATGGCAGTGCATGAAGACGGCGTCGGTGCGATACCACCCTTAACGGAACACTTTCCAGTTTTCGTACTTCAAGCATCATCTGAAATGAATGATCCGTTCGAGCAGCACTTCGTTTGCCGGGACGTAAGCATGTGCAGCGAATCAGCCTAGGGTGTGGTGGCGTACGTACCGGCCGCTCGATCAGAAACACAGCTAGATGACGTTGCCGGACGCTTACGCCAGTATCAGTCTCAGCGGCAATCCGGAAGAACAAGACACTCGGGTAATTCGCCCTGAACCACTTGCGACTCCTCACTCACCGTCGAAGTGACCATCGTCGCAATAATGGACTTTAACGCTAACTGCCCCACAGGCTGCCCCTGGCTGTTGGTGACCACCAGTTCTTCAAGCCCTGCCTCGACCAGTCGTTTGACCGCCGACTCGAGTGACGTCCCCATCGGCACTGTCAGCGTTGCTCCGGCCTTCACCCGAACAAACGGCCGCATGATCGCCTCGACGCTGATCACCCTACCCCGGTTCACTTCCTTGACGAAGTTGGCAATGTAATCGTCGGCGGGGCTCATGACAATTTCCTGCCGAGTGCCTTGTTGCACGACTTCACCGTCACGCAGGATGGCTATTTGATCACCGATGCGCAGCGCTTCATCGAGATCGTGGGTAATGAAGACGATGGTTTTCTTGATCTCTTTTTGCAGATCCAGGAGCACCGACTGCATATCCATACGGATCAACGGATCGAGTGCAGAGAACGCCTCGTCCATCAACAGGATCGGCGCATCGCTGGCCAGCGCACGCGCCAGGCCAACCCGCTGCTGCATGCCTCCGGAAAGCTGATTTGGGTAGTGATCTTCGAAGCCTTTGAGCCCTACCCGCGCAAGCCAGCCCATGGCCACCTCCACTTGCCTGCCACGGGGCAGTCCCTGGATCTCCAACCCATACACCGCATTGTCGAGCACGGTCCGGTTGGGCAGCAGCGCGAACTTCTGAAACACCATGGAAATTTTATGTCGGCGGAACTCTCGCAGATCGTGCGGGCTCATCTTCAACACGTCCACGCCGCCCACTATGACTTCGCCGGCAGTGGGTTCGATCAATCGGTTGATATGGCGTATCAACGTCGATTTCCCCGAACCGGAAAGGCCCATGATGACCTGAATGCCCCCGGACGGCATGCTGATGTTGATGTCCTTCAAACCCAGTACATGACTGTGAGTGCGCAGTAGCTCGGCTTTGCTGATGCCCTGCTTGACCCGTTCGATACTGGCATGGGCCTGGTAACCGAAAATCTTGTAGAGATGCCTGATTTCGATGCCGAAATCGTTGGACGGGCTAGTGGCCATGAACCATCTCCAAATGCTTTTGCAGTCTTCTGCCATAGGCCTGGCTGACCCGATCAAAGATCACCGCGATACCGACGATGGCCAAACCGTTGAACATGCCCAAGGTAAAGTACTGGTTGGAAATGGCCTTGAGCACCGGCTGCCCCAGTCCTTGGACGCCGATCATCGAGGCGATCACCACCATGGCCAACGCCATCATGATGGTCTGATTGATCCCGGCCATGATCGATGGCAAAGCCAGGGGCAACTGGACGTTTTTCAGTTTCTGCCAGCCGGAGGAACCAAAGGCATCGGCGGCTTCAAGCATCTCGGCATCGACGTGGCGAATACCGAGATTGGTCAGCCGGATCATCGGCGGCAAGGCGTAGACCACCACCGCAATCAGTCCCGCCACCTTACCAATCCCCAGCAACATCACCACCGGGATCAGGTAGACAAAACTCGGCAGGGTCTGCATCACGTCCAGCACAGGGCTGATCAGGTTTCGCAGACGATTGGAGCGAGCCATGGCAATTCCGGTCGGCAAGCCGACGACGATGGATATCACCGTGCAGACGAAGATCATCGACAGGGTCTTCATCGTGTCGGTCCACATATCCAGGTAACCGATCGCCATCAGCGTCAACACGCAACCCAACACAATATTCCAGCTGCGGCTGGCAAACCAGGCAATCAAGGCGACGAGCAAAATGATGATCGGCCATGGCGTCGTGGTCATGAACCGTTCGGACTGATTGAGGAAATATTGCAACGGCTGGAAGAACGCTTCGAAGCTGTCGCCATAGGTGCTGGTGAAGTGTCGAAAGGCACCATCGATAGACTTTTTCAAAGCCCGAAGCCTTTCGTCCTCCATATGTGGAAAGCTTAACAGCCACTCCATAACATTCCCCTTTTGTAGAAGACCGTAAGAACGCTGGCAGTCATTTCAATACATGGGTGTTTTTATTTTTATCTGCGCAAGGATCAATGCAGCGCGGCGCGGCGGGCTGCATTGATCCCGGGGGTTAAAGCGAAGCCTTGATCTTGCCTGTCGCTTCGGGGGTGACCCACTGGCTCCAGAGTGCTTCGTTGTTTTTGAGGAAGTACTTGGCCCCTTCCTCTCCGGTTGCCTGGTTATCGGTCATCCAGGCAATCAGCCGGTTCACCGTCTCATTGGACCAGGCGCGCTTGTTCAGATACGCCATGACGGTCGGCGAGCGAGCGGCGAAAGATTTGGTGGTCAAGGTAAAGACCCGATCGATCGGCCAGCCATTTGGCTTGGGATCAGGACAGTCAGCGACCGTATTGCAACGTTTCCATTCCACCGGGTCGGTGGCGATACCATTTTCCAGCTTGACCATCGGATACTTGCCCAACAAGGCGGTGGGTGCCCAGTAGAAACCCAGCCAGGGAGCCTTGCGCTCGTAGGCTTTGGCAATGGAGCCATCAAGCGCCGCAGCCGAGCCGGTATCCACCAGAACAAAACCGGCTTTCTCGAACTCGTAAGCCTTGTAGAACTGGCTGGTCACCACTGTGCCGCCCCAGCCTTGAGGCCCGTTGTAGATCGCGCCTTTTTTCGCATCGTCAGGTGCCGGGAACAGTTCGGGGTGCTTCTTCACATCATCGAAACTCTTGATGTCCGGATGGGCGTCGGCGATGTACTTCGGAATCCACCAGCCTTGAGAGCCGCCATCGGACAATGACCGCGCCGCCTGAATGAGGTTACCGCTTTGAATACCCGTCCTGGCGACCTCAGGAACCAGGTCGATCCAACCTTCAGGTGCGATATCGGGCCGGCCCTTTTCGACCATCGAGGTGATGGTCGGAACGGTATCCCCCGTCACCAGATCGGCATTACAGCCATAGCCTGCGTTGAGGATCAGCTTGTCGACGTTGGCCATCACTTCAGCGGATTGCCAGTTCATGTTGGCGATAGTCACATCGCCACATTCAGACGCTGACACCCAACCACTGAATGCAACGATCCCCAGTGCAAGTCCCGTCTTCGAGAAAGACTTTATATTCATAAACGCTACCCTCGATTGCGGCCAAAGTTAAGAAGGGTCAACTACCGCGTCATTGGACCTTCTTTCGTGTCAGCAGAATGGGCAAATGGACTCATGGAACAGGCGACTGAGGTCGCCGAATCCAGACCTGCTTTTATTGTTTTATCGAAGCCGCCGGCGATCATGGCTTCAAGGCCTGCTGCAGTAACGCCCTGGTAGTTGATGAGCGTCTGCAAGAGTTCGTCGAGGGAGTGTCCATTCCCGATCATCTGACTGGCATCCACCACCACAGCGTTCACTGCACGGTGGGCAATCGCCGGAGGCAAGCCGCTGTTCAAGGCATGTTGGAGCATGCTGCGAGCCAGCAACGCCGGGTAAGCTGGCCCCGTCCCCACCAGCGCCGTCAGGTAGTTCAAATGGCTTTCGGTGAAGACTTCATCGGCGCTACCGAAGGTTTCGAACAGCTTCTGGGCGAAGGCTTTCTGCTCGTCGGTAACCTCCTGCGTGACCAACCAGGGCGTGTAGGACTTGCCGATTTCTGCTGCGGCATTGGGCATGGCACGAATAACCTGCCGACTGCCCGTGTGCTGCGCCACGCTGTTCAACGTCACGCCGGCCATCAAAGAAATTACCAGCGTGTTTTCAGCGAAAATTTCCACGTCGGCAAATTGCTCCGGGCGTACCGACACGATGACCACATCACTACGCTCCACCAGTTCCTGGTTGTTGCGCGTTACCGTCACTTGCGGCCACTTTGCGCTCGGTAACAGATTACTTGCAGAGCGGTTCGAAAGTACCAACGCGCCGGGCTTTATAAATGCCTTGTCGAGCATCGCCAGGGCTATCGAGCGGCCGAGCCATCCCGATCCACCGATAATGCCTATCGTGGGTTCGTTGAACATTTGAACCTGCCTTCGTTAATCAGAAGTCGCGGTCAGTCAGGTAGCTGATGAAGCTTCATCCACCCCATAGCCATGACGGGAGTAGAAACGTTTCAACTCACGGGCCAGGGGCTCCTGGCCGGTGAATATCTTCACGTACTCGGGAATCCGTCGCATTCTTTCCCCGACATCCTCCCGGGTGTTGGTGCTGATATAGCCAATCTGTGTCAGGTAAATCGTTCGAGCCCGCACATCGGCGGCGTCGAATGCATAGTCAAAACGCACGAACATCCGGATCAGTGCCTCGCGCCTGGCAATATCGGCCACCCGGATATGTTCGGCCACTTCGGCGGACTGCAAGGCCCAGCTGCGCATGGCAAATTCGAACTGTGAATCGAACAGCTCCGGGTTCAGCCAGCAGTCAAAAACATTGAGCATCGCCTCGGCAATGCTCTCGGCATAACACTCGGTCTGAGCTATCAGGTTACCGGTGTTCTTCACCCGCCAACGCTCGATCAATGCCGCGAGCAGCTCTTCGCGATCCTTGAAAAACCAGTAGAAGCTGGTTCTCGACAGCCCCAGTTTCTTGGCCAGCGGCATCACCCGCACCGTGTCGACACCGCACTCGGTCAGGCTTTCATAAGCTGCGTCGAGCCACCCTTCCAGCGACCCTCTCCAACCTGTTTCTACTGCTTTGGTGTGTTCGTTCATGGCTCGATCCTAGCGGGTTGCCAGAAGCCACGCAAGCAGAATGTACACCTATGTCTAGTGTATTGACACAGGTGTACATTTCCCCCTAACGTAATTTCACCCCTGACCCGATGCCCTCTTCCGGAGAGTCTTGACGATGCTGAATGATCCGCTCCTCCAGCCCTATCAGTTGAAGCACCTGACTCTCAGAAACCGAATCATGACCACCGCCCACGAACCGGCATATCCCGTAGACGGCATGCCCAAGGACCTCTATCGCGCCTACCACGTGGAACGGGCGAAGGCCGGCGTGGCCTTGACCATGACCGCAGGGTCCGCTGCGGTTTCCCGTGACAGCCCGCCGGTGTTTAACAACATCCTGGCCTACAAGGATGAGGTCGTTGGCTGGATGAAGGACCTGACCGATGCCTGCCATGAACATGGTGCGGCGGTAATGATCCAGCTGACCCACCTAGGCCGGCGTACGCGCTGGGACAAGGGTGATTGGCTACCCGTGGTGTCGCCTTCGTTCGAGCGCGAGGCATCCCACCGTTCCTTCCCGAAGAAGATGGAAGACTGGGATATTGAGCGCATCATCAAGGACTACGCCGACGCAGCAGAACGCATGAAGGCAGCAGGCCTGGACGGCATCGAGCTGCAGGCCTACGGGCACCTGATGGATCAATTCTGGTCACCACTGACCAACGATCTCGATGCGCCGTATGGCGGCTCCATTGATAACCGGCTGCGTTTTACCTTCGATATCCTCAGCGCCATTCGCAAGCGCGTCGGCAATGAGTTTATCGTCGGCGTGCGCTATACCGGCGACGAGCAAATGCCCGGCGGGCTGACCCAAGCCGATGGTCTGGACATCTCCCGGCGCCTTAAAGACAGCGGCATGGTGGACTTTCTCAACGTCATCCGCGGACATATCGACACCGACGCGGGCCTGACCGATGTGATTCCCATCCAGGGCATGCGCAACTCACCTCACCTGGACTTCGCCGGAGAGATTCGCGCCGCCACCGACTTCCCCACCTTTCACGCGGCGAAGATCCCGGACGTGGCCACCGCCCGCCATGCCATCGCCTCCGGCAAGATTGACATGGTCGGCATGACCCGCGCGCACATGACCGACCCGCACATCGTGCGCAAGATTATCGAGGGCCGCGAAGAGGATATTCGCCCCTGCGTCGGTGCCAACTATTGCCTGGATCGGATCTACCAAGGCGGTGCCGCCTATTGCATCCACAACCCGGCCACAGGCCGTGAAACCAGCATCCCCCACGACATTCCCAAGGCCCCCCGCAAACGCAAAGTGGTCATCGTCGGCGCAGGTGTTGCCGGGCTCGAAGCCGCGCGAGTGGCTGCCGAACGAGGTCATGAGGTCGTAGTTTTCGAAGCCGCCAACCAAGCTGGCGGGCAGGTTCGTCTCACCGCGCAATCTGAACGGCGGCGGGAAATGATCAGCATCGTCGACTGGCGCATGGCCCAGTGCACGGCTCGGGGCGTCACCTTTCATTTCAATACCTGGGCTGAGGCCTGCACCGTCCACGACGAACACCCGGACGTGGTGATCATTGCCACCGGCGGCTTGCCCCACACCGAGATTCTCTCTGCTGGGAATGAACTGGTGGTCTCGGCCTGGGACATCATTTCCGGGGATGTGAAACCCGGCCGCAATGTCCTGCTATTCGACGACGCAGGCGATCACGCGGGCCTGCAAGCGGCCGAGTTCATCGCCAAAAGCGGTGCAAAAATCGAAATCATGACGCCGGACCGAACCTTTGCACCGGAAGTCATGGCGATGAACCTGGTGCCCTATATGCGCTCGCTGCAAGCCCTGGATACAACCTTTACCGTCACCTTCCGCCTGCTCGCCGTAGAACGCGAGGGCCAGGATCTGCTGGCGACCATCGACAGTGACTACGGCAGTGCGCGCAAGACCCGACGCGTCGATCAGGTGGTGGTCAACCACGGCACTCGACCGCTGGACGAGCTGTATTTCGAGTTGAAAGCCGCCTCCAGCAATGGCGGCGTGGTTGAGCATCAGGACCTGATCGTCGGTAACCCGCAGAATATCGTGACCCACCCGGGAGGCGAATTTCAGCTGTTTCGCATTGGCGATGCGGTGGCTGCACGCAACACTCACGCCGCTATCTACGACGCCTTGAGACTGGTCAAGGACTTGTAAACGAACCCGTTGCCTAGGTGATGAAAGACCATGCAAAAAGATGAAATCCCATCCTGCAGAATTACTGGGGGAAATGGCATTCATGGACCCATTGAAGGTTCTCGCTATCACTCATCTTCAGCAGATGATTGGCTGCGGACCGAGGCTGAAGGCTTCTGGATCAAACCTCTGTTCGAAGACATCGAGCGCGGTGAAAAGACGCTGCTGATGAAAGTTGACCCTGGCGCCCATGTCACCAGCCACACCCATGAAGGAGAGCTGGAGCAACTTTTCGTACTGCAAGGCTCTTTCTTTGATCAGGATCGAACGCTGAACGTCGGCGACTATTGTTGCCGGGCACCCGATGCGGCTCACAGTGCGGGCTCTGTACAAGGGGCTATCGTGCTGGTGATCTATACCCGCCGCTGACTAGAGGTTGCACTGCTGTCTTGCGCGCGCCTGCTTTCACCCCGTGTCGACCTTGAACTCAAACACAACCAAGGCTGCTCCTACGAATTTCAGGCAAAACAAAACCCCTACCTGCATACGCAGATAGGGGTTTCGGAATTTAATCTTGACGATGACCTACTCTCACATGGGGAAACCCCACACTACCATCGGCGATGCATCGTTTCACTGCTGAGTT
>NZ_JBVASJ010000030.1:0-80477 GCF_057813935.1 Pseudomonas sp. F220 | reverse complement strand
CGGGCCTCGATGAACTGAAGCGTAACCGCTGTCGAAAACTGCGTAACTCTTTGTTTACCAAGGAGTTTTCCGTTTCGACTGCGCCGGAAGTGGGGCGAATTATAGACTTACAGAATCTGCCGTCAAGCCCTAATTTCAGCCTTATCCAGATTTGAGCGTAATACGCGCAAATGCCTTCTTTCCAGCCTGGCAAACGTGCGTCTCACCCAATGCATATATATAGGTGCGATCGACCACCTCACCATCTATACGCACACCACCCGAACCAAGAAGGTCGCGCGCCACTGCCGAGTTCCTTACCAGGCCTGCCTTATTAAGGACGGCGGCAATCGGCATATCCTCAGTAGCAGTCAATTCGATCTCCGGCAGATCATCCGGCAACTCGCCATCCTTCATGCGATTGCCCGCCGCACGATGAGCGTTCGCCGCAGCCTCTTCACCATGGAAGCGCGCAACGATCTCTTCAGCCAACTTGATCTTAATGTCACGAGGATTGGCGCCAGCCTCTACATCAGCTTTAAAGACTGCAATCTCATCCATCGAGCGGAAGCTCAACAATTCGAAGTAGCGCCACATCAGCACGTCCGGAATGGAAACCAGCTTGCCGTACATGACGCCTGGTGCTTCTTGAATCCCGACGTAGTTGCCCAGAGACTTGGACATCTTCTTCACGCCATCCAGACCCTCAAGCAGCGGCATGGTGAGAATGCACTGCGCCTCCTGCCCATAAGCGCGTTGCAACTCACGCCCCATCAGCAGGTTGAACTTCTGATCTGTGCCGCCCAGCTCGACATCGGCACGCAACGCCACCGAGTCATACCCCTGAACCAGCGGATAAAGGAACTCATGGATCGCGATCGGCTGATTGGTCGAGTAGCGCTTGTCGAAGTCGTCGCGCTCAAGCATGCGCGCCACAGTGTACTGCGAGGTGAGACGAATGAAGTCCGCGGGCCCCATCTTGTCCATCCAGGTGGAGTTGAACGCCACCTCGGTCTTGGCCGGATCAAGAATTTTGAATACCTGGGTCTTGTAGGTCTCGGCATTGTCGAGAACCTGCTCACGAGTCAGTGGAGGACGCGTTGCGCTCTTGCCGCTCGGGTCGCCAATCATCCCAGTGAAATCACCGATCAGGAAAATCACCTGATGCCCCAGATCCTGGAACTGACGCAGCTTATTAATAAGCACGGTGTGACCCAGGTGCAAATCCGGCGCAGTCGGATCAAAGCCAGCCTTAATACGTAGCGGCTGGCCACGCTTGAGCTTTTCGATCAGCTCGGACTCAACCAACACCTCTTCCGCACCACGTTTGATCAGCGCTAGCTGCTCTTCAACCGACTTCATAACAGACCCGCGAGACTCAGATTCAAAGGGAACCAACCATACAAGATCGCGGACTAATTACAAGTTTTGCCCGGCGTACGGAGACCAATCCACGAACAGAGCGTCCGCGGGCTTGCTTCACAGATGATTTGGTTATATTTTATACAGTTATTTAATCTTCATCATGTCATTCATCTTTTCCAATTCATCTTTATCAAAGTCAAATTACCTATGACCTCAGAACCGTCTAAAGCGCCGCCGCTTTATCCGAAGACCCACCTGCTCGCAGCAAGTGGAATTGCTGCTCTCCTCAGCCTGGCGCTACTGGTATTCCCTTCCAGCGATGTAGAAGCCAAAAGAACAACTCTGAGTCTCGACCTGGAAACCCCGGTTGAGCAACTGACACAAGATCAAGACGCCTCCAACGCCGAGCAAGCCACAAATGAAGCTGTGGCCTCTCCGTTCGCACAGATCGAAAGCAGCGCTGAAGACACCCAGGAAACAGCTCAAGCACAGCCTGTTCCAGCGGTTGTAGAAGCGAAAAAAGCCCCTGGACACAGGGAAGTAATTGTTGCCAAAGGCGACACGCTTTCCACGCTTTTCGAGAAAGCTGGCCTTCCAGCAGCGTTGGTGCATGAAGTCCTGGCCAGCGATAAACAGGCCAAACAGTTTTCGCAACTCAAACACGGCCAGAAACTCGAGTTTGAACTGAGCCCCGATGGGCAACTGAACAACCTGCACAGCAAGGTCAGCGACCTGGAAAGCATTACCCTGACCAAGGGCGCCAAGGGCTTTGCATTCAACCGTGTCACCGCCAAGCCCACTGTGCGCTCTGCCTATGTTCATGGCGTGATCAACAACTCACTCTCGCAGTCCGCCGCGCGTGCCGGCTTGTCCCATAGCCTGACCATGGACATGGCCAGCGTGTTTGGCTATGACGTCGACTTCGCCCAGGATATTCGCCAGGGTGACGAATTCGATGTGATCTACGAACAAAAGGTCATCAACGGCAAGACCGTCGGCACCGGCCCTATCCTTTCCGCACGTTTCACCAACCGCGGCAAGACCTACACCGCCGTGCGCTACACCAACAAACAAGGCAACAGCAGCTACTACACCGCTGATGGCAACAGCATGCGCAAGGCGTTCATTCGCACCCCGGTCGACTTCGCCCGCATCAGTTCGCGCTTTTCCATGGGTCGCAAGCACCCAATCCTGAACAAGATCCGCGCCCACAAAGGCGTCGATTACGCAGCCCCTCGAGGTACACCAATCAAGGCAGCCGGTGATGGCAAGGTTCTATTGGCCGGTCGCCGCGGTGGCTATGGCAACACCGTGATCATCCAGCACGGCAATACCTATCGCACGCTCTATGGGCACATGCAGGGCTTCGCCAAAGGCGTCCAGACTGGCGGCAACGTCAAACAAGGCCAGGTCATCGGTTATATCGGTACTACAGGGCTCTCCACCGGCCCGCACTTGCACTATGAGTTCCAGGTCAATGGAGTGCACGTCGACCCTCTGGGTCAGAAGTTACCAATGGCCGACCCGATCGCCAAAGCGGAGCGTGCGCGTTTCCAGCAGCAAAGTCAGCCGCTGATGGCACGGATGGACCAAGAGAAAGCCACCATGCTGGCTTCGAGAAAACGCTGAGCCATGGCGCTCTATATAGGTGTGATGTCCGGGACCAGCCTTGATGGCCTGGATATCGCGCTGATCGAGCAAGCACCGGCGGTCAAGCTGATCGCCACACACTACATCCCCATGCCTGAAACCCTGCGCGCCGAGATGCTTGGCTTGTGCGCCAGCGGCCCGGACGAGATTGCCCGCTCCGCCATCGCCCAACAGAGCTGGGTACAACTGGCCGCTCAGGGCATCCGCACCCTCCTCGATCAACAACAACTGAAGCCCGAAGACATTCGAGCGATTGGCAGCCATGGGCAAACCATTCGCCATGAGCCTGCACGAGGCTTCACCGTCCAGATCGGCAATCCAGCCCTGCTGACTGAACTGACCGGAATTACCGTCGTCAGCGATTTCCGCAGCCGTGACGTTGCCGCTGGCGGCCAGGGTGCTCCGCTGGTTCCAGCCTTCCACGAAGCACTGTTTGATGAGTGTGCAGGTAATCGCGCAGTACTGAATGTCGGCGGTTTCAGCAATCTCAGCCTGATCGAGACCGGTAAACCTGTCTCAGGTTTTGACTGCGGCCCAGGGAACGTTTTGCTTGATGCCTGGATTCACGTGCAGCGCGGCGACAACTTTGATCGCGATGGTCAGTGGGCCGCAAGCGGCAAGGTAGAGCCCACCCTGCTGAAAGCCTTGCTCAGCGATCCCTTCTTCCTGACCAAAGGCCCAAAGAGCACCGGCCGTGAAGTATTCAACCTTGAATGGCTACAGCAGCATCTGCGGCTCCTGCCAGAGTTTTCCGCAGAGGATGTACAAGCAACGCTGCTGGAGTTGACCGCACAGACTATCGTCGAGTCATTGCAAGCAGCGCAGATCGGGACGCAAGAGCTGCTGGTCTGCGGCGGTGGCGCCCACAACGCAGCACTGATGAGTCGCCTCGCCGCTCTGCTGCCAAACGCAAAAGTCAGTAGCACTGCGGCTTACGGCGTAGACCCGGACTGGGTCGAAGCTATGGCGTTTGCCTGGCTGGCCCATTGCTGCCTGGAAGGCATTGCAGCCAATCGCCCGAGCGTCACCGGCGCGCGCGGCTTGCGAGTACTCGGCGCCATCTATCCCGCTTGATCAATAGACAGCAAAACGCCGCAGAGCCCTGAGGCAATGCGGCGCTGAGTGAAACGGGTACAGCGCTGATCGATCAGATCGAGAACGAAGAACCGCAACCACACGTTGTGCTGGCATTCGGGTTCTTGATCACGAAACGAGAGCCTTCCAGACCTTCCTGATAGTCCACCTCGGCACCGGCCAGGTACTGAAAGCTCATCGGGTCTACGACCAGACTGACGCCCTCGCGCTCGACGATGGTGTCGTCATCGGCCACTTCTTCATCGAAGGTGAAGCCGTATTGAAACCCTGAACAACCGCCGCCCGTAACGAATACGCGCAGCTTCAAGCGATCATTACCCTCTTCATCGACCAGGCTCTTCACCTTGTGCGCGGCACCGTGGGTGAATTGCAAAGCCGTGGGGGTGAAGGATTCGACGCTCATGCTGACTATCTCCCGGCGTTACGCCGCCATAATGCGTGATGACGCGCATTATCCGCTTCTCCTAGAAAAGCGGTCAACTATTAGAGAAGCAGCTGCAAGCTATAAGCCGCAAGCTTATAGCTTGCAGCTGCTTTTTTTAAGGCAACATCCCAGCGTGAGACAAGCCCAAGCGTTCATCCAGACCGAACAAGATGTTCAGGTTCTGCACCGCCTGACCCGACGCACCTTTGACCAGGTTATCGATCACCGACAAAACCACCACCAGATCGCCATCTTGTGGACGATGCACGGCGATACGGCAAACGTTGGCACCGCGCACGCTACGGGTTTCCGGATGACTGCCGGCAGGCATGACATCGACGAACGGCTCATTGGCATAGCGCTTTTCAAACAGCGCCTGCAGATCCACCGACCTGTCTACAACCGTTGCGTAGAGCGTCGAGTGAATGCCACGGATCATTGGCGTCAGATGCGGGACAAACGTCAGGCCGATGTCCTTGCCCGCGGCGCGACGCAGTCCCTGGCGAATCTCAGGCAAGTGACGGTGCCCTTTGACCGCATAGGCCTTCATGCTTTCGGAAGTTTCGGAATACAGCGAGCCAACGCTGGCACCACGACCGGCGCCGCTGACACCCGACTTGCAGTCAGCGATCAAGCGCGTGGTATCTGCCAACCCAGCCTCGAGCAATGGCAGGAAGCCCAGCTGAGTGGCGGTTGGATAGCAACCTGGCACCGCGATCAGGCGCGCCTGCTTGATTTGCTCGCGATTCACTTCCGGCAAACCGTAAACGGCTTCCTCCAGCAACTCTGGCGCGCCATGAGGCTGGCCGTACCACTTGGCCCATTCATCAGCGTCCTGCAAACGGAAGTCTGCCGACAGGTCGATAACCTTGGTGCCCGCCGCCAGCAGCTCGCCCGCCAACGCATGAGCAACCCCGTGGGGCGTGGCGAAGAACACCACATCACAAGCAGCCAACGTCTTGATGTCCGGCACGCTGAACGCCAGACCGTCGTAGTGACCTCGCAGATTAGGGTACATGTCGGCAACGGCCAGGCCCGCCTCGGATCGCGAAGTGATGACCACCACTTCAGCTTGCGGATGCTGTGCCAACAGACGCAGCAGTTCGACACCGGTGTAACCCGTGCCGCCGACGATACCGACCTTGACCATATACCTGCCCTCAACGAACCCACTGGAAAGCCGTTGATAATAGGGGCCGCGCCGTCCTGCGACAACCGTCAAGGTGACGTGCGGACGCTCTAACCTCTACTATCTTGGCTACTGTGAACCTGGGAATAACCAAAAATGCTTTATCTATGGCTCAAAGCCTTTCACATCATCAGCCTGGTCTGCTGGTTTGCTGGCCTGTTCTACCTGCCGCGCCTGTTCGTCTATCACGCCCAAAGCGAAGACAGCGTCAGCAAGGAGCGCTTCAGTGTCATGGAGCGCAAGCTGTATCGCGGCATCATGGGACCGGCGATGATCGCCACCCTAGTGTTCGGAATCTGGCTGATCGGCCTCAACCCGAGCGCCTACTTCGGCCAAGGCGGCTGGATGCACGCCAAACTGACCCTCGTGGTGATCCTGATTGGCTACCACCATATGT
The DNA here is from genome assembly GCF_057813935.1 of Pseudomonas sp. F220. Lineage (NCBI taxonomy): Bacteria > Pseudomonadati > Pseudomonadota > Gammaproteobacteria > Pseudomonadales > Pseudomonadaceae > Pseudomonas > Pseudomonas sp. F220. The sequence goes on along the minus strand of NZ_JBVASJ010000030.1, from coordinate 74,378 downwards.
GCGGCGCACAGGTAAAACGTTTTGCTCGTGGCGAAAACACCCGCAGCCATGTCTTTTATCGCTGGTTCAATGAAGTGCCAGTTCTGATATTGCTGGCTATTGTAATTTTGGTCGTTGTACGACCGTTCTAAGTTTTACTAGTCGTCACTATTCGGGGTACTTCCAATGTCGCTGCCCGCTCTGCTAGAACAATGTTTGCGTCTGCCTGTCGTGGCAGCGCCAATGTTCCTGATTTCCAATCCGCAGTTGGTACTGGCTTGCTGCCGTAACGGCGTGGTGGGGAGTTTTCCAGCTCTCAACCAACGTGAAAGCAGCGGCTTCAAAGCCTGGCTCGAGGAAATTGAAGTGGGGCTGGCAGCGCTGGAAAATCCTGCACCCTATGCCGTGAATTTGATCGTTCACCACAGCAACCCACGGCTTGAGGCGGATCTGTCGATCTGTATCGAACACAAAGTGCCGATTGTCATCACCAGCCTCGGCGCGGTGAAAGAGCTCGTCGATGCGGTACACAGTTATGGCGGACTGGTGTTTCACGACGTCACCACCCGTCGTCACGCTGAAAAGGCCGCTGAAGCGGGTGTTGACGGACTGATTGCGGTCGCCGCAGGCGCAGGCGGACATGCCGGTACCTGGAGCCCGTTCTCACTGATCGCCGAAATCCGTCAGTTCTTCGACAAGACCCTACTACTGGCCGGCTGCTTGAACCACGGCCACGAGATTCTTGCCGCGCAACTGCTCGGTGCAGATCTGGCGTATTTCGGTACACGCTTTATCGGCACCACCGAAAGCCACGCACCGGAGGCTTACAAGGAGATGCTACTGAACTCCAAGGCCGCCGACATCATTCATACCCCTGCCGTGTCTGGCGTCCCCGCAAGCTTCATGCGCCAGAGCCTGCTAAATGCCGGCTTCGATTTGGCGGCGCTGCAGAGCAAAGGCGAAGTCAACTTCGGCTCGAAACTCAAACCCCTCAGCGACGAAGCCAAAGCCTGGAAAACCGTTTGGTCTGCTGGTCAGGGCGTTGGCGAAATCGATGATCTGCCCAGTGTCGATCAATTGGTGGCACGGCTGAACGCCGAATACCGCAGCGCGCAAGAGCTTGCCGCGCAATTGCCAAAACGCTGGCCGCGCTAACGCCATTGGTGTTTTTTGGCCAGGCGATCAGGACTGGCCTTAAACTCCTACCTGTTAAGTCCCCCCATTTCAAATGACAAGGATGCCTTGTATGAGCGAAAGCCGTTTCAAGATTGTATTCGACGGAGCTCTACTTCCCGGCGTCGAGATCACTACGGCAAAGCTCAATCTCGCCGAGCTGTTCAAAAGCGATGTCTCGACCATTGAGCGGCTGTTTAGCGGAAAGCCAGTCGCATTGAAGCGCGACCTTTCCCGTGCGGATGCGCAAACTTACCTTGATGCGCTGTCGAAGACTGGCATCGATGCCAGAATCGAGACGGAACAGTCGATCGAGTTCAGCCTCACCGAGGTTCATCAGCCTGCTGCCGACAGTGCATCGTCCTCCAGTGATGACGAATCGCCCTACTCCCCTCCCCGCGCAGCGGTCGGTGAAACCCTTCCGGAGTTTTCCGAGCTAAAAGTGTTCAGCATTCAAGGGCGAATCGGCCGGCTACGGTTTCTGGCCTGGACATTGGTTTCGCTAATGGTCGCAGCCGCTGCCGCAGGAGTCATTGCGCTAAGTTTGTTCACAGGCGATCACTTCGCACTGGGAGGCCTTTTTTGCATCGTCGGAGTCCTTGCTTACCTCTACGTGAATATCACCATCACTGTCCAGCGCCTCCACGACCTTGGCTGGTCAGGCTGGTTATGGTTTCTAAACCTGGTGCCGCTGGTGGGCAGCGTGTTCCCGATTCTGATAACGGTTCTGCCGGGCAATACCGGCGCCAACCGTTATGGCGCACCGCCACCACCCAACAGCACTGCGGTCAAAATGCTGTCTTCGCTGTGGCTGGTGTTACTGGCCGTGGTGCTGATCGGCGCGATCTCCGGCGGCCTCAGCACCCTCACGGAGGAGTACGAAAGCAGCTCGGTGAGTCGCTACGAAAGCATCGGGCCAGCGACAGATGCAGCCGAACCAGCTCAGCCCCTGTAGACTCTGCGCAAGAATGAAAAGTGCTCCGTGCCTGTGACACCCTTGTCTCAGGTGCGAAGCCGTTGCGATGGAGAATTGCATGACCCGTTACGCTCTGATCACTGGCGCTTCCAGCGGCATTGGCCTGGCCATGGCCGAAGCGCTGGCAAGGCGCGGCCGCAGTCTGATTCTAGTGGCCCGCCAGCGTGATCAGTTGGAAAGCATTGCGATAGAACTGACCCAGCGTTTTGGCGTGGAAGTGCTGTTCCGTGCCTGCGACCTGGGCGAGCCACTGCGTCTCTCCGGTTTTCTGCTGGAGCTTGAGGAAGGTGATCGACAGATTGATTTGCTGGTCAATTGCGCCGGCATTGGTACCTGCGGCCCGTTTCTGGCCCAGGACTGGATGACTGAGCAAGACCTGATCGAGGTGAACATTCTCGCCCTCACCCGTTTGTGCCATGCCATTGGCAACACCATGGCCCTGCAGGGCGGCGGACAGATACTGAATGTCGCCTCGGTCGCAGCCTTCCATCCAGGCCCCTGGATGAGTACGTACTCTGCCAGCAAGGCCTATGTCCTGCATTTCTCAGAAGGCCTGCGCGAAGAACTGAAGAAATGTGCGGTAAAGGTATCAGTGCTCTGCCCCGGGCCAACGCGCACAGCCTTTTTCCGTACCGCCCAGCTCGACACCAGCAAGTTGGAAAACAGCAAGCTGTTGATGAGTCCCGAGGAAGTCGCGCTCTTTACCGTGCGCGCTTTGGAGAAGAACCGCGCAATCATCATTCCTGGGCGACGCAACCGCTGGCGTGCATTTATTCCGCGCCTGGGCTCGCGCTGGCTCATACGAAAAGTCGCCGGAGTCATCAACAAGACTTACTGCCCGCGTTAACTCACAACCACGCAAAGGACTGGGCGCAGACAGGTCACCTGAGTACACTCAGCCCGGACCCACTCAACGGAGAAACAGCTGTGGATACTCTGTTCACCAAGATCATCAACAGAGAAATACCCGCGAAGATCATCTACGAGGATGACCAGATACTGGCCTTCCACGATATTGCCCCACAGGCCCCGGTACACTTTTTGGTCATTCCGAAGAAACCGGTCCGCACGCTTAACGACCTCACCGAGGATGACAAGGCGCTGGCTGGACATATGTTGTTCACCGCCCAACGTCTTGCTAAAGAACTTGGCTGCGAACAAGGCTTTCGTGTGGTCATGAACTGCAATGAACTGGGCGGGCAGACCGTCTATCACATTCATATGCACGTACTCGGCCAGCGTCAGATGCACTGGCCGCCGGGCTGATTGCTCTAGAACCCACCTTTGCGGCACACCCTTTGCGCCATTACAGCCCAGGGTGTGCTGATCCAGCGCAGGCTTCGCGTCATCGATTGGGGTAAACTGGCCGCCGTGATTCTTCCCGGAGGTAAGCATGACTACCCAACGTCACTACTCGCCGATTGACCGTCTTCTGCTGCAAGCCGACACGGCCATGCGCACGTTGCTGCCCTTCAGCGGACAACCCTATCGCCCTTCACCCGCCATCGTGCAGCCTGAAGCGCAGATGAGCGATGCGGACACCCGGCACGTCGCAGGCCTGATGCGCATTAACCATACCGGTGAAGTCTGCGCCCAGGCGCTGTATCAGGGCCAGGCCCTGACCGCCAAGCTGCCGCACGTGCGGGCCGCGATGGAACATGCCGCCGAAGAAGAGATCGACCACCTGGTCTGGTGCGAACAACGCATCCGCCAATTGGGCAGCCATACCAGCCTATTGAACCCGTTGTTCTACGGCATGTCGTTCGGCATTGGTGCGGTTGCCGGGCTGATCAGCGACAAAGTCAGCCTCGGCTTCGTAGCGGCAACCGAAGATCAGGTCTGCAAGCATTTGAACGAACACCTTGAGCAACTGCCTGCCGAAGACGAAAAGTCCCGGGCAATTCTCGAGCAGATGCGCATCGATGAAGAACAACACGCCGAAAGTGCTCTGGATGCCGGTGGTTTCCGCTTCCCCGCGCCGATCAAATTCGGCATGAGTCTGATGGCCAAGGTCATGACCAAGAGCACTTATCGGATCTAAGTCCACACCCCTTATTCAGGACGGGACACCGAGCACAAAAAAGGGCGCTGAATAAGCGCCCTTTTTTTGCTTCAGAGATCAGCTCGACATGTTGCGAGCGTAGAAGATCTCCAGCATTTCGTGCTTCACCCGCTCAGTGACCTGAGCGCGCTGTTCTTCCGACAAGCTGCTGGTGGCATCGCCGAACAGATAGTTATCCAGTTCGAAATCCTTGAGCAGCATCTTGGTGTGGAACAGGTTCTCCTGATACACATTCACGTCGGTCATTTGGTAACCGTCGCGGGTGTCCTCGGAAAGGTAGTTCTGAATCGAGTTGATCTCGTGGTCGATGAAGTGTTTTTTACCTTCAACGTCACGGGTGAAACCGCGCACGCGGTAATCCACGGTAACAATGTCCGAATCGAACTGATGAATCAGATAGTTGAGCGCTTTAAGCGGTGAAATAACCCCGCACGTCGACACATCGATATCCACACGGAAAGTGGCGATACCGTCCACCGGATGAATCTCCGGGTAGGTATGTACGGTGATGTGGCTTTTGTCGAGGTGAGCCAGGATGGTTTCGGGCAGTGGACCTGGGGATTCTTCGATCTGGCTATCGGTAGGTGTCACCGGCTGCTCGGAAATCAGAATAGTCACGCTGGCGCCTTGCGGATCGTAATCCTGACGGGCGATGTTCAGGATGTTGGCACCAATGATATCGACAACATCTGTGAGAATCTGTGTCAGGCGTTCGGCGTCGTACTCTTGGTTGATGTACTCGACGTAAGCCTGTTGGTCCTGCGGGGTTTCCGCATAACAGATGTCATAGATGTTGAAGCTCAAGGTCTTTGTCAGGTTATTGAACCCGTGGAGCTTGAGTTTGCTTTTCACCGTTAAAAACTCTCTATGTATTGCGGCCTGGCCGCGTGATCAAGCATGCCCGTCAGATGCGGACGACGCACCTGCGTAGGACGGTTAACACCTCTTCGCGATGGCGATTTTGGTTGTCTGTTCGGACGAGTGATCTGCCTTGAAAGCGATCACTGCCCTGAAAAAAGTGGCGCATTATGCAGACCTCGGCCAATGATCGCCAGAGTCTGCACTGCTTTTATGATAGTTGAATGTCGATTCAACCGAGTTCGACGATCTCATAGTCGTGGGTAATGGCGACACCAGCGGCACCGAGCATGATCGACGCCGAGCAATACTTCTCGGCCGACAGCTCGATTGCGCGTTTAACCTGAGCTTCTTTCAGCCCCCGGCCCTTGACCACGAAATGCAGGTGGATCTTGGTAAAGACTTTTGGATCTTCGGTGGCGCGCTCGGCTTCAAGGAAAGCTTCACAGCTTTCCACTGCCTGACGAGACTTCTTCAGGATGCTGACCACATCGAAGTTGCTGCAACCGCCAAGACCCAGCAGGAGCATTTCCATGGGCCGCACGCCCAGGTTACGACCGCCGCTTTCTGGTGGGCCATCCATTACGACCACATGACCGCTGCCCGATTCACCGAGGAACATGGCTTCGCCAGCCCATTGGATGCGTGCCTTCATCGCCAAGACTCCACTGCTAAAAAAGGGTCGCCAGCTTAGCACAGGGCCCTGAAAGGACAGCGTTTTGCATCCAGCCAAAAGGCAGTCACCGCTGATAGATAAATTCTCGAATCTCTACAGAATGCGTCTGTTAAGCTGGCGCCAAATCAATGGCGCATGGCCACCCGCTTACAGCATCTTGCACTCTATAAAAAACCAAGACAAAACCACGCCGTGCAGTCTTTTTCGGGATTCAACCATGGTTGCTATTACCCCCATACCCAAGATCAAGAACCTCGACAAGTTGTTGATGCACTGCCAACGCCGACGCTATCAGGCCAAAAGCAACATCATCTGTGCTGGCGATCGTTCGGACACGCTGTTCTTCATCATCAAAGGTTCGGTCACCATCCTGATCGAAGACGACGATGGCCGGGAAATGATCATCGCCTACCTCAACTCAGGCGACTTCTTCGGCGAGCTAGGCTTATTTGAACAAGCCGGCCACGAACAGCAACGCAGCGCCTGGGTACGGGCCAAGATCGAGTGTGACGTGGCGGAGATCAGTTACAGCAAGTTCCGCGAACTGTCCCAGCAAGACCCGGAGATTCTCTACGTCCTCAGCGGCCAGATCGCCCAGCGCCTGCGCGACACCACGCGCAAGGTCGGCGACCTGGCGTTCTTTGACGTCACTGGCCGGGTAGCACGTTGCCTGCTGGAGCTGTGCAAACAACCGGATGCCATGACCCATCCTGACGGCATGCAGATCAAAGTGACCCGTCAGGAAATCGGCCGGATCGTCGGCTGCTCGCGGGAAATGGTCGGGCGTGTACTCAAGGATCTGGAAGAGCGCAACCTGGTGAACGTCAAAGGCAAGACCATGGTGGTGTTCGGCACTCGTTAAGTCGGTAGCAACTTTGTCAGTAGCTGCCGATACAAGGTATCCAGTCGCTTGATTGCATCCGGGGCGGCGAATTGCTCATGCAAGGCGATGTGGCTCTGGGCACGAACCCGCTGTTCAAGACCACAAGCTTCATTGAAGCGGTTGACCGCCGCGACCATTGTCTCGCGCTCGTTGTCCAGCAACAGCGCGCCGTGCACCAACCCCACCGGACGATGACCGCCCTTGCTCTGACGCCAACGCTGAGCGGTTCCCACCATCTTGCGACCATCGAGATTGACGTTAAAACGCCCGTCGCAGAATGCGCCGTCGACTTCACCCAGCGAAGGTGTACCGCCGAGTTCAGCGAGCAGCTCGCAGATCGGATCGCACAACCGCCGATAGGCAATTTCGATCCGACCGTGGTCACCTTCACTGCGCGGTGGCGCATAGACCAGCGCGATGTTGATGGTTGCCGAAGACTGCGGTACCGGTTCACCACCGGTCTCACGCAACAACACCGGCCAACCGCTGGCGGCCAGCTCAATACTTGCTGCCTCAAAGCCTGGCAAGCGGCTCAAACGTCTGGGCATGACCAGCGCTCGATCACTTGGCTGCCAGAACAACAGGCCAAACTCCTGCTCCCCAGCGCAAACAGAGGCCAGTAAGTCCTGTTCGGCACGCAGGCCAGCTTCGACGGTCAAGGCAACGGGCTGAATCATGGCGGTATGAATCCTTTGCAATGGCGCACGTCTATTATAAAAAAGCCGGCATCGCCGGCTTCTTCATTAAATCAGGTTCAGTCAAGAGTGGAGCCGCTCACCGGCACACCACGCTCAGGGAAGAACAGCCGTTGCAACTCCGCGCCCGGACTCTCCGCACGCATGAACGCCTCGCCGACCAGGAAAGAATACACATCGCTGATTTCCATCAGCTCGACATCGGCTCGATTGAGGATGCCACTCTCGGTGATCACCAAACGATCACGCGGGATACGCGGCAATAGATCAAGGGTGGTTTCCAGGCTGACTTCAAAGGTGTGCAGGTTACGGTTGTTAACGCCCACCAGTGGTGTGTCGAGGGTTTTCAAGGCCCGCTCCAGTTCATCACCGTCGTGCACTTCAACCAGCACATCGAGGCCAACGCTTTTAGCCACGGCTGCCAGCTCGGCCATTTTCACGTCGTCCAGGGCGGAGACGATCAACAGCACGCAATCAGCGCCAAGCGCCCGAGCCTCAATGATCTGATAAGGATCGATCATGAAATCCTTGCGGATAACCGGCAGCTTGCAGGCCGCTCGCGCCTGTTGCAGATAAGCATCGGCGCCCTGGAAGTAATCGATATCAGTCAACACTGACAGGCAGGTCGCGCCGCCTTTTTCGTAGCTCTTGGCGATATCTGCCGGCACGAAGTTTTCGCGGATCACGCCTTTGCTTGGCGAGGCCTTTTTAATCTCGGCAATCACCGCTGGCTGCTTGAGCCTGGCTTGCTTGATCAACGCCGCGGCGAAACCACGCGGGGCATCTGCCAATGCGGCCAGACGCTCCAACTCAGCCAGACTCACGCGAGCGCTACGCTCAGCGACTTCCTCAACCTTGCGCGCGAGAATGTTTTCCAGAACCGTCGGCACACTCATCCTTCATTCTCCATCTTGAATACCGCGGTGAACGCGCCCAACTCTTCGAGTTTTTCCCGAGCAAGCCCGGTATGCAGTGCATCGTGAGCCAAGGCAACACCCTCTTTGAGGCTGCTCGCATGATCGGCGGCATACAGCGCAGCGCCGGCATTGAGCACGATCATTTCCGCAGCTTTTTGGCCGTACTCGGTTTTACGACGCCCCAAGGCATCGCGAATCAATTCAAGCGACGCCGCCGGGCTGTCGACCACCAGGCCGAACAGGCTCTGACTTTTTATACCGAGGTCTTCAGGCTGGACCCAATACTCGGTTATTTCGCCATCTTTAAGTTCAGCAACAAAGGTCGGGGCCGCGAGGCTGAATTCGTCCAGACCATCCTGGGAATGCACCACCAGCACATGCTTGCTGCCCAAACGTTGCAAAACTTCGGCCAATGGACGGCACAACGCCTGAGTGAACACGCCAACCACCTGATGCTTCACACCAGCCGGATTTGTAAGCGGGCCAAGCATGTTGAACAGCGTGCGCAGGCCCAAATCGCGGCGCGGCCCGGCGGCGTATTTCATTGCACCGTGATGGGACTGAGCGAACATAAAGCCAATGCCGACGTTATCGATGCAGCGTGCTACTTGAACGGGCGTCAGGTTCAGATAGATCCCGGCTGCCTCCAGCAAATCGGCGCTGCCGCTTTTACCGGAAACCGCACGATTACCGTGCTTGGCCACTGTGCAACCGGCCGCGGCGACCACAAACGAGGCCGCTGTCGACACGTTAAAGATGTTCGCGCCGTCACCGCCAGTGCCGACTACATCGACCACGCCATCGAGGGTTTTCAGTTCGACTTTATCCGCCAACTCGCGCATGACCGAAACCGCACCGACGATTTCGTCGATGCTCTCGCTTTTCATGCGCATGGCCATCATAAAGGCGCCGATCTGCGCGTCAGTGCATTGCCCAGTCATGATCTCGCGCATGACATCGCGCATCTCATCAGTACTCAGGTCCAGGTGGCCGACGATACGGCTCAGGGCAGTCTTGATATCCATGGAAAGTCCTTAGCGCGTGCCGCCGCTCTGCTTGAGGAAATTGGCGAACAGCTCGTGGCCCTGCTCGGTGAGGATCGACTCGGGGTGAAATTGCACACCCTCGACGTTCAGCGTTTTGTGGCGAAGGCCCATGATCTCGTCGACGGAGCCGTCTTCAAGCTGAGTCCAGGCGGTCAGTTCCAGGCAATCGGGCAGGGTTTCACGCTTGACGATCAGCGAGTGATAACGCGTGACCGTCAGCGGATGGTTCAAGCCTTCAAACACACCCTTGTCCTCGTGGAATACCGGGCTAGTCTTACCATGCATGACTTGACGCGCGCGCACTACATTGCCGCCAAAGGCCTGACCGATGGACTGATGTCCAAGGCATACACCCAGAATAGGTAACTTGCCGGCGAAGTGCTTGATGACTTCCAGGGAAACACCGGCTTCAGTCGGGGTGCAGGGGCCTGGGGAAACGACGATGCGCTCGGGCTTGAGGGCTTCGATCTCGGCGATGGTGAGTTCATCGTTACGCACCACTTTGACGTCTGAGCCCAGCTCGCCAAGGTACTGCACAACGTTGTAAGTAAAAGAGTCGTAGTTATCGATCATCAGCAACATGTGGGTTACAACCTCTTGAATTCACTGATTTTTAATACGGCCTTTGTATGATTTACCCGCAGCGTCTCCCGCTCTGTCAGTCGCTGGACTTGAGCCAGCACAAGCGGTGTTTCACACGGGTAAAGAAGGCAAATCGGTACAGGTCCGGCCGAGCCGGCAGAGAAAAGTTAGGCGCGCCAACGCCAACGGGCGTGGGCCTTAACAACTCGCATCAAGAGTTTGCTGACGATCAACACGGGGAAGGTCTCATTCATACGTTCCGGCACAGTAACTTAGCTGAGCAGAGGGTGCAATATGGCCGGGGCCAAGGCTTGCGAAACAATCGAAGGGTTCGCGACAGATGGCAAAAGGCCGGAAGTTTTTGGTACTGCCGTTTCGATCACTACAACAATACATAAACGGACTTACTCATGATCAAACAGACGTTGTTTGTACCGCTCGCCAGTTGCCTTCTCGCCATAGCCTGCAACCAGGCGAGCGCAGCGCCCAACCCCTACTCGAACTTCGTCGTGTTCGGCGATAGCCTGAACGATGCCGGGCAGTTCACTGATCCGGGCGGCCCCGCGGGTGCAACGCTGCGTTTCACCAACCGCACCGGCCCGATCTACCAGGATGGCAGCGGTGAATTCCGCGCCGCCAATTCGACGCAGTTGCTGGGCGGGAAACTGGGATTTTCGCCTGACCAAACGGCCGCCTCGACCTCGGCAGTACGCGCCAACCTGGGCCTGCCTGACGGCAACAACTGGGCTGTCGGCGGCTACCGCACCGACCAGATCCTCGACTCGATCACCACCACATCGGACACGGGCGAACGCAGCCGCGCGGGTTACCTGCCGACGAACAACTTCCGCGCCGACCCGAATGCACTGTATTACCTCTCGGGCGGTGGCAACGACTTTCTCCAGGGTCAAGTGACCAGCGTTGACGGGGCTAACGCCGCTGCCGATCGCCTGGTCAGCAGCGTGCAAACCCTGCAACAGGCCGGTGCCCGCTACATCATGGTCTGGCTGCTGCCGGACCTCGGCCTGACCCCGGCTATCAACGGCACACCGCAGCAAACGTTCACCTCCCAGCTCAGCGCCCAGTTCAACGCCGAACTGGTGAGCCAACTGCAGCGCGTCAACGCCGAGATCATCCCGCTCAACATTCCGCTGCTGCTTAAAGAGACGTTCGCCAACCCGGCGCAGTTCGGCCTGGCCACCGACCAGAACCTGACCGCCACCTGTTTCAGCGGCGACGGCTGCACCGAGAACGCCCGGTACGGCATCAACAGTGCCACCCCTGACCCGACCAAGCTGCTCTACAACGACTCGGTCCACCCGACCGAAACGGGGCAACGCCTGATTGCCGATTACGCCTACTCCCTGCTGGCCGCACCATGGGAGCTGACGTTGCTGCCGGAAATGGCCCAGGGCACCCTGCGCGCGCATCAGGATGAATTGCGCAACCAGTGGCTGGCTGACTGGGAAAACTGGCAAGGCGTTGGCCAATGGCGAGCAATTGTCGCCGGTGGCGGCCAACACCAGGACTTCGACACTCAAAGCAGCGGCGCAAGCGCCGACGGCAACGGCTACAACCTGAACATCGGCGGCAGCTACCGTCTCAATGAAGCCTGGCGCGTCGGTGTGGCTGCCGGTTTCTACCATCAGAAGCTTGAAGCAGGTCAGGACGACTCGGAATACAAACTCAACACGTACATGGGCACAGCGTTCGCCCAGTACCAGCAGAACCGCTGGTGGGCTGACGCCGCAATGACCGCCGGACATCTGGACTACGACAGCCTCAAGCGCAAGTTCGACCTTGGCGTTAACGAACGCGGGGAAAAAGGCGATACCCGCGGCTATGTGCTGGGCATCAGCGCTCGCCTGGGTTACGACATTGCGCAACAGGCGAGCAGCCCATGGCACCTGTCACCGTTCGTGAGCGCCGATTTCGCCAAGGTAAAAGTCGATGGTTACTCGGAAAACGGCGCCGACTCCACTGCGCTGACGTTCGATGACCAGTCGCGCAACTCCAGGCGCCTTGGCGTCGGTATCCAGGGCAAGTATCAGGTCACCCCGCAGACTCAAGTGTTTGGCGAGTTTGCCCACGAACGCGAGTACAACGACGACACCCAGGACCTGACCATCAGCCTCAACAGCCTGCCGAACAACCGGTTCACCCTGGCCGGTTACACCCCGCAGACCAACCTGAACCGCCTCAACCTGGGCGTGAGCCACAAACTCACTCAGGACCTGGCACTGCGGGCCAGCTACAACATCCGCAAGGATGACGACTTCACCCAACAAGGCATCAACGTGGGTGCCAGCCTGGACTTCTAAATTGCAGCCAATAAAAAACGCAGCGCCCTCACAGGCGCCGCGTTTTTTTATGGTGGTGAGGTCCTTGTGGGAGCGAGCCTGCTCGCGATAGCGGTGGATCAGGCCACATCAATGTTGGCTGTGATGGCCCCATCGCGAGCAGGCTCGCTCCCACAGATTTTGCGCCTTAACTTACTTTCGCTACAAAAAGCCCTGTCATCAAAGGACTGCGTGAACTCAGCGTTAAGGCGTCTGTTCGGCGAGAGCAACGGCGCGGAACATTGCGCGACGCTTGTTCAGCGTCTCTTCCCACTCCAGCGCTGGCACTGAGTCAGCGACAATACCGCCACCGGCCTGCACATGCAGTTCGCCGTCTTTGATCACCGCTGTACGGATCGCAATCGCGGTGTCCATATTGCCGTTCCAGGCGAAGTAACCCACCGCGCCGCCATAGACGCCGCGTTTGACTGGTTCCAGTTCGTCGATGATTTCCATCGCGCGGATCTTCGGCGCGCCGGACAACGTGCCCGCAGGCAGAATCGCCCGCAACGCGTCCATCGCCGTGAGGCCGGCTTTCAGTTGGCCAGTGACGTTGGAGACGATGTGCATCACGTTGGAATAACGTTCGATGACCATTTTCTCAGTGAGTTTCACTGAGCCGATCTCCGAGACCCGGCCAGTGTCGTTGCGACCCAGGTCGATCAGCATCAGGTGCTCGGCGATTTCCTTGTCATCGGACAGCAGGTCTTCTTCCAGCGCCAGGTCGGCCTCTTCATTGGCCCCGCGTGGGCGGGTGCCAGCAATAGGCCGGACAGTGATCAGATTGTCTTCGACCCGCACCAGCACTTCCGGCGAACTGCCGACAACATGGAAGTCGCCGAAGTTGAAGAAGTACATATAAGGGGTCGGGTTGAAGCAGCGCAGCGCCCGATACAAATCAATCGGCGCGGCCTTGAAGTCAATGGACATGCGTTGCGACGGCACGACCTGCATGCAGTCACCGGCGAGGATGTATTCCTTGATGGTGTCCACCGCCCGCTCGTAATCGTCCTGAGTGAAGCTCGAACGGAACACGGGATCAGCGGCCTGTTGCTTGCTGAAGTCCAGACCGCGACGCGGGGTGATCGGTTGACGGAGTTTTTCCAGCAACGCTTCCAGTTGCGCCAGACCATTCTCGTAGGCGTTTTCCTGGGACGGGTCCGCCAGGACAATTGCGTGCATCTTGCCGGCGAGGTTGTCGAACACCACCACCGCATCGGAAACCATCAGCAGAATATCCGGCACGCCCAGCGGATCGGGGTTCGGGCATTTACCCAAACGCTTTTCCACATATCGCACGCAGTCATAGCCGAAGTAACCCACCAGTCCGCCATTGAAGCGCGGCAATCCAGCGATGGTCGGTACGTTGTAGCGGGCCTTGAACGCTTCGACGAATGCCAGCGGGTCTTCGGATTCGTGGCTTTCGATCTCCACACCATCGTGGGTTACGCTGATCTGATGATCATGGACACGCAACACGGTGCGGCATGGCAAGCCGATGATCGAATAACGGCCCCACTTCTCACCGCCCTGCACCGACTCCAACAGATAGGAATTCGGCTGATCGGCCAGTTTCAGGTAGATCGACAGCGGCGTGTCGAAGTCGGCAAGGGTTTCACAGGCAAGCGGGATACGGTTGTAGCCGGCAGCTGCCAAACGCAGGAATTCTTCGCGGATCATGAGTAGCCTCGTGGCTTGAGGGTCTAACAGTCAGTTATGCAAACACGCCGGACAGCCGGCCAGAATCAAGTCAGGCGCGCCAACGCCAGCGGGCCAGGGCCTTGATAACTTTCATCCAGAGCTTGCGAGTGACCACCACGATGGAATCTCTTGGAGGGGGTTGAGCAACGTCGGGCAACGTTATCTCAGCGGCAGGATCCAGGCAACCGGGAATTAAAGAGCGCAGATCATCGATAACCAGCGCCGGAGACTCTTCGGCAATCGGTCGCCCGTGATTGTAGCCATAGCTAAGCGCTACACACTTCACGCCCGCCGCTTTCGCCGCCAGCACATCGCTACGCGAATCACCGACGAACAACGACTGGGAGGCGGGTACGTTGGCCATTTTCATCACGAAAAACAGCGCCGCAGGATCGGGTTTTTTCTGCGGCAAGGTGTCGCCGCCGATAATCCAGCGGAAATACCGGCCAATCTTCATCTGATCCAACAGTGGCGCGACAAACCGCTCGGGCTTGTTGGTGATCAAGGCCATTTCCACACCCTGCTTGTGCAACCATTTCAAGGTTTCGCGCGCGCCGGGGTAGACCACGGTCAGTTCATGACCGTCCGCATAGGCCTCCATGAAAATCTCCAACGCCTGATCGGCTTCGGTATCGTCGACAGAGGTGTGATCGATATTGTTGGCCAAGGCGCGGCGAACCAACACCGGCGCCCCATTACCGACCCACTCACGCACTGACTCGATCCCGACGGGCAAGCGTCCCAATTTGAGCAGCATGTTATCCACAGCCGCCGCGAGGTCAGGGACCGAATCGATCAACGTGCCATCCAGATCGAACATCACCAGCCGCGGCAGACTCCCCGGGAACAGCTGCTCAAAGCCACTCATGGGCGAGCCAGCGCCAATTCGGAACGCATCTTTTCAATGACCTCTTGGTAATTCGGTGCATTGAAGATCGCCGAGCCAGCGACGAAGGTGTCAGCACCTGCCGCGGCGATTTCCCGGATATTGTTGACGTTCACCCCTCCGTCGATTTCCAGACGGATGTCACGCCCGGACGCATCGATCAGTGCCCGCACTTCACGCAGTTTATCGAGGGTGCCAGGAATGAACTTCTGCCCGCCAAAGCCCGGGTTGACGCTCATCAGCAGGATCATGTCGACCTTGTCCATCACGTACTTGAGCACGTCCAGAGGGGTCGCCGGATTGAACACCAGACCCGACTTGCAACCGCCTTCGCGGATCATTTGCAGGGAACGGTCGACGTGCTGCGTAGCTTCCGGGTGGAAGGTGATGTAAGTCGCACCGGCCTCGATGAAGTCACCGATGATGCGATCCACCGGGCTGACCATCAGGTGCGCGTCGATGGGCGCAGTGATGCCGTATTTGCGCAGCGCAGAACATACCATCGGGCCGATGGTCAGGTTCGGCACGTAGTGGTTGTCCATGACATCGAAGTGCACGATGTCGGCGCCGGCGGCGAGAACGTTGTCCACTTCCTCACCCAGACGGGCGAAATCGGCGGAGAGAATCGACGGAGCAATAGCGAAGGGCTGCATGACGCACCTTTTTTGAGCAGAATCACGATGGCGCGCATTGTATACCTCATGCTTTCCAGCGCGCACTGTGACCTCGATGTTTGGATGAAACGCCCTAATAGGCTGCGCGATAGATCTTCTCGATATCGACCGCGCTCAGCTTGCGCGGATTGTTGCGCATCAAACGCTCGATCCCCGCCGCCTCAACGGCCATGGCCGGGATCGCCTCCTCCGGCACCCCAAAACTGCGCAACCCCTGTGGTATCTCCACGGCGGCACACAGCTCGGTCATCGCCTCGACGGCCTTATCGGCCGCTTCATTAGCGCTCAGCCCAACGGTTTTCACGCCCATGGCTTCGGCAATATCCTGCATTCGCTCGACACAGGCCATCTTGTTCCAGGTCATGACGTACGGCAGCAACAAGGCATTGCTGACGCCGTGGGCGATATTGAACCGCCCGCCCAACGGATAGGCCAATGCATGCACTGCGCCAACCCCGGCATTACCAAATGCCATGCCCGCCATCAGGCTGGCGGTGGCCATGTCTTCGCGGGCCTGCAGATTGGAAGGATTGGCGTAGGCTTTGGGCAGCGCTTTGGTGATGAGCTTTATGGCGCCGATAGCCAGTGAATCGGTAATCGGCGAAGCGTTC
Source organism: Pseudomonas sp. F220 (assembly GCF_057813935.1). Lineage (NCBI taxonomy): Bacteria > Pseudomonadati > Pseudomonadota > Gammaproteobacteria > Pseudomonadales > Pseudomonadaceae > Pseudomonas > Pseudomonas sp. F220. Next base: position 58,320 of record NZ_JBVASJ010000030.1, on the reverse strand, counting down.
AGCGACAGGTAGGACTCAATGGCATGCACCAACGCATCCACGCCGCTGGCTGCGGTAACGCTGCGCGGGCAAGTCAGGGTCATCTGCGGACTGACCAGCGCCACATCCGGCAGCAGGTAATCGCTGACGATACCCTTCTTCAATTGCGCGGCCTTGTCGGAAAGAATCGCCACATTGGTGACTTCCGAACCGGTACCGGCGGTGGTCGGGATCGCGATCAGCGGCGGGCCTTTGCGCGGTACTTGATCAACGCCGAACAGATCCTCGAGGGCGCCGTGGTAACCGGCGTACGCCGCGACGCTTTTGGCGATATCGATGGCACTGCCGCCGCCCAGACCGATCAAGCCGTCATGGCCGCCTTCGCGATAGACACGCATGCAGTCTTCGACAATAGCGATTTCCGGGTCGGGCAAAACCCGGTCGAAAATTTCATATGGGCGCTCACCCAGTTGCGCCAATGCAAGCTCCACCGTGCCGGATTTCACCAGCGCGGCATCAGTGACAATCAGTGGATTATCGATATCCAGGCGGGTCAGCTCGGCGGCCAGTTGCTCGATGGCGCCAGCGCCGGTGATCAGTTTGTGGGCGATTTTGAAAGAGGAAATACTCATGTGCTCGGCCTCTTATAGTTTTAGGAGCTGGCACAAGGATAGCTGGGAAATACACCGTCGTAGGAGCTGCCGAAGGCTGCGATCTTTTTTCTCAATTTCACTTGAATTTCAAGCGCAAGATCAAAAAATCGCAGCCTCCGGCAGCTCCTACAGGATTGTTGCAGGCTGCGTTAGACCTGCGCCGTACGCAGCTTCTCGCTACGCCCACGCAACCACTCCAGAGTCAGCAGCAGAACCACCGAGAAGCCGATCAGTAGCGTCGCAGCGGCGGCGATGGTCGGGCTGAGGTTTTCGCGGATGCCGCTGAACATCTGCCGAGGCAAAGTCGCCTGTTGAGGCCCGGCCAGGAACAACGTTACCACCACCTCATCGAACGACGTCGCAAAGGCAAACAGCGCCCCACTGATCACCCCTGGTGCGATCAACGGCAGAGTCACCCGGCGGAAAGCCGTCAGCGGCGAAGCGCCCAGACTGGCGGCAGCACGCACCAGGTTTTGGTTAAAACCTTGCAAGGTAGCCGACACGGTAATGATTACGAACGGCACACCCAACACCGCATGCACGACGATCAGCGAGATAAAGCTGTTGCCAAATCCCAGCGGAGCGAAGGTCAGGTAACTGGCCACACCAATGATCACCACCGGCACCACCATCGGCGAAATCACCAGCGCCATCACCAGTGGTTTGCCAGGAAAGTCGCCGCGCGTCAGGCCGATGGCCGCCAGCGTGCCGAAAACCATCGCCAGAACGGTCGCCGCCGGGGCAACGATGATGCTGTTCTTCAGGGAACGCATCCACTCCGCCGAAGCAAAAAAGTCCTGATACCAATGCAGCGAGAAACCTTGCAGCGGGTAGACCAGAAAACTGCCGGAGTTGAACGACAACGGAATGATCACCAACACCGGCAAGATCAGGAACAACAGGACCAGCCCGCAGAGAATGCGCAAGCTGTAGAACCAGACCCGCTCAACGGGCGACATATAAGGACTCAGCATTTCGATTCTCTCCTTAGCTCAGGCGCAGGCGACTGGCGCCCACCAGCCAGCTGTAAATCAGGTAGAGCACGATAGTCGCCAATAGCAGCAACCCACCGAGCGCAGTCGCCATACCCCAGTTGATGCTGGTGTTGGTGTAGAAGGCGACGAAGTAACTGACCATCTGATCATTCGGGCTGCCAAGCAACGCCGGAGTGATGTAGTAACCGATCGCCAGGATGAACACCAACAGACAACCCGCACCGACACCGGCATAGGTCTGCGGGAAATACACCCGCCAGAAGCTGGCAAACGGATGGCAACCGAGGGAGATCGCCGCTCGCATATAGGTTGGCGAGATGCCTTTCATCACGCTGTAGATCGGCAGAATCATGAACGGCAGCAGGATGTGCACCATGGAGATGTAAACCCCGGTGCGGTTGAACACCAGTTCCAGCGGCTTATCGATCACCCCCATGGCCATCAAGCCGCTGTTGATCAACCCTCCCGATTGCAGCAAAACAATCCATGCCGCGACTCGCACCAGAATCGAGGTCCAAAACGGCAATAGCACCAGAATCATCAGCAGGTTGCTTTGCCGAGACGGCAGATTAGCCAGCAGGTAAGCCAAGGGATAAGCCAGCACCAGGCAGATTGCGGTGATGATCAGGCCCATCCAGAAGGTGCGGGCGAAGATATCGAGGTAAATCGCCTGGTCCGGCGTGGCCGGGGCCACTTCACCGAGGTCGTCGATGCGGTGATCGACCGCCGCCAACAGGTAATAAGGTGTGAGGCTGCTGGTGTTGCGGCGGATCGCTTGCCAGTACGCCGGATCACCCCACCGCTCATCGAGGCTTTCCAGCGCGTCTTTATAAGAAGCTGGCTCAGTCTTGAACGGCAACGCTCGCGCGGTTTTGGTCAGCAGGCTGCGGTAGCCGGCCAACTCCATGTTCAGTCGCTTGGACAGATCGCCCAAGGTTTGATTCTTGTGGGCTTCGGCCAGATCGAAGCTGGCAGCTTTGTACACCGGCTCAGCCGGCAGGCCTCGACCATCCCAGGCAGCCACAGCCGCCACAGTGCGTGGCATGCCGCCGACCACTTCCGGGTTACCGACGCTCTTGTAGAGCAGCGTCACAATCGGTACCAGGAACACCAGCAACAGAAACAGCACCAAGGGCGCGATCAAGGCTTGAGCCTTCCAGCGGTTGACCCGCTCGGCACGTGCCAGTCGCTGCTTCAAGGTGGGGCTGGTGACCTCGTTCAGGGGAACGGTGATGGCCATAGCGAACTCCGGAAATCTTTGATCGTTACAGAGGTGGCGTACCACCTCGATCGTTTAATGCATACAACTCAAATGTGGGAGCGGGCTTGCTCGCGAAGGCGGTGCGCCAGTCAACATGAATGTTGAATGTAATGACGCCTTCGCGAGCAAGCCCGCCCCCACATTAGTCAGCTTATTTGGCTGCCCAAGAATTGAAGCGCTGTTCCAGTTGCTCACCGTTGTCAGCCCAGAAGCTGACGTCAATCTGCACCTGATTGGCGATGTTTTCCGGAGTGGTCGGCATGTCTTTCAGAACATCTTTGGCCAACAGCGGAACGGCTTGGGTGTTAGCCGGGCCGTAAGCGATGTTTTCCGAATAGATTTTTTGTTGCTGCGGCATGACCGAGAACGCGATGAATTTCTTCGCCGCTTCCGCGCGGGCTTTATCCAGGCCTTTTGGAATTGCCCAAGCGTCGAAGTCGTAGATACCGCCGTTCCACACGACCTTCAGGTTGCTTTCTTTCTGCACGGCTGCGATCCGGCCGTTGTAGGCCGAGCTCATCACGACGTCGCCAGAAGCCAGGTATTGCGGCGGTTGAGCGCCGGCTTCCCACCATTGAATGCTTGGCTTGAGCTCATCGAGTTTCTTGAAGGCGCGGTCCTGACCATCCTTGCCGGCCAACACTTTGTAGACATCTTTCGGCGCTACGCCATCAGCCATCAAAGCGAATTCCAGGGTGTACTTGGCGCCCTTACGCAGGCCACGTTTGCCCGGAAACTTCTTGGTGTCCCAGAAATCCACCCAACTGGTCGGCGCGCTTTTCAGCTTGTCGGCGTTGTAGGCCAGCACGGTCGACCACACGAAGAAGCCCACGCCGCAAGGCTGGATAGCGCCTTTGACGTAGTCTTCGGACTTGCCGAACAGCGCCGGATCGAGTTGCTCGAACATGTCTTCGTCACAGCCACGGGACAGCTCTGGCGATTCTACTTCCACCAGGTCCCAGGACACGCTCTTGGTATCGACCATGGCTTTGACCTTGGCCATCTCACCGTTGTATTCGCCGGCGACGATCTTCCCGTGGCCCGCTGCTTCCCACGGTGCGTAGAAGGCTTTGACCTGAGCCGCCTTGTTCGCCCCGCCGAAGGACACCACGGTCAGGTCCGGGCCCGCCGCCATCGCGTGTGCCGCACCCATCATGCCCAAAGCCAGAGCGGTGAATTTCAGGGATCTCAACATTTATTGTTCTCTCCACGTGCAGGTTGGTGTTGGTGAAGCAAGGGGCGATCAGTTCGCCTCTAGAAGTGGGTCGAGCGCGCGAACGTGTTCGACCTGCCAGCCAAGCGGTACCACATCACCAACCGCCAGAGCCGGGTCCAGCTCGGCGATCGGTTGTTTCACAAAGAAATCGGTCTTACCGCAGACTTCCAGGCGGACACGGACGTGGTCGCCCAGATAAATGAATTCCTCCACTCGCCCCGAGAAGCGGTTGACGCAGGATTCGCTGGAGCCGTTCAAACTCACGCGCTCCGGGCGAATGGACAGGGTCACCGGTTCGCCGGTTTTTCCGACATTCACGGCCAGCGCCTCGACCTTCTCGCCACGACCGAGCTCGACCACGCAACGATCACCGTTCTGGCTGTGCAAGCGACCATTGAGTCGGTTGTTCTCGCCGATGAAATTGGCGACGAAGGTGTTCTTTGGCTCTTCGTAAAGGGTGCGCGGAGCAGCGATCTGCTGGATCTCGCCCTGATGGAACACCGCCACCCGATCGGACATGGTCAGTGCTTCACCCTGATCGTGGGTCACGTAGACCACCGTCAGACCAAGGCGTTGATGCAGGTGTTTGATCTCCATCTGCATGTGTTCACGCAGCTGTTTATCCAGCGCGCCGAGGGGTTCGTCCATCAGCACCAGTTGCGGTTCAAACACCAGCGCCCGGGCCAGGGCCACACGCTGCTGCTGACCACCGGAAAGCTGTGCCGGATAACGCTGGGCGAAGGCGTCGAGCTGAACCATGCTCAGCACACGCTTGACCCGTTCGCTGATGTCGGTCTTGCTCAAGCCGCGCACCGACAGCGGGAACGCCAGGTTCTCGGCGACGGTCATGTGCGGGAACAGCGCATAGTTCTGAAACACCATGCCGATGTCGCGTTTGTGCGGCGGGACGTTGTTAATCGAACGCCCGGCCAGCTGGATTTCACCGGCGGTCGGAGTTTCGAAACCGGCCAGCATCATCAGGCTGGTGGTCTTGCCGGAGCCAGAAGGCCCGAGCAGGGTGAGGAATTCGCCTTTGCGAATTTCCAGGTTGAGGTCTTTGACGATCAGGTTTTCGCCGTCGTAGCTCTTTTGCACACCACGAAAACTGACCAGAACATCATTCGCCCCAGCACTTGAATCGACCTCGCTCATACCCGCACCTTTGTGTTCTTTATATGTAGGACTGCCGTGGGCTAAGCCTAGTGGCTCCTTACAACCACGCAAATCGGGGTGTATGAGAGATTCACCTAAGCCGGATGGAAGGTTCGGGGTAGGGATTGCCCTACAAGGATGGCGTGATTGGGTATGTCACAGAGAAACAGCTGCAAGCGTTGAGCTGCAAGCCGCAAGAACAGGCGAAACCGGCCTTGCGGGGGATGTCGTAGATGGATATGGCTACGCGGTGATCTGTAGGAGCTGCCGCAGGCTGCGATCTTTTCCCCCTGGCGCGACGAAAGCAAAAGCAAGATCAAAAGATCGCAGCCTGCGGGGGACCACGGTTGTGTTAGAGAAGCTTGTGTTCCATCGCGTATTTCACCAGCTCAGCCAGCGAGGTGATGTTGAGTTTCTGCATCAGCCGCGCTTTGTGGGTGCTGATGGTTTTGCTGCTCAATGCCAATTGCTGGGCGATGTCGTTAACGTTCGCGCCTTGGGCCAGCCGTTCGAATACCGAGAACTCGCGCTCCGACAGCAATGAGTGCAAGGGCCGCGAGTCGGTCAGGCCGACTTCGAAGACCATTCGGTCGGCCAGGTCCGGGTCGATATACCGCCCGCCTGCCGCGACCTTGCGGATTGCGGTCAGCAGCAGCGCCGGATCGCTGTCCTTGGTGGCATAACCAGCGGCACCGATTTTCAATGCTCGGGCGGCCATTTGCGCCTCGTCGTGCATCGACAGCACCAGAATCGCCGGAGGATTGTTCAGCGCGCGAATCCGTGGGATCGCCTCCAGACCGTTGACGCCGGGCATGGAGATATCCAGCAACACCACTTCACACGGAACATGACGCAAGGTTTCAAGCAGTTGCTCACCATTGCTCGCCTCCCCCACCACGATCAAATCCTTGGCCAGACCGATCAATTGCTTGATGCCTTCACGAACGATGGTGTGGTCTTCGGCTACCAGTACACGGATCACGCGCTTCTCCTAATCCAACGGCACTCGCACGCTCAACGTCGTGCCTTCACCCAGCTCACTGTCCAGCGACAGACTGCCGCCCATGATCAACACCCGTTCGCGCATACCCACTACGCCAAACGAAGTCGGTCGGCCTGTCGCCGGGACGAAGCCCTGACCATCGTCGCTGACGGTCAGGCACAAATCGCTGCCCTCAAGGGCCAGTGTCAATTCCACAGTATGCGCTTGAGCATGGCGCATGACATTGGTCAGTGCCTCCTGAAGAATCCGGAACAGGCCAATGGCCTTGGCGTCGCTGAGGGCCGGCAGGTTTTCCGGCACCTGGACCAGGCATGGAATCTGCGTGCGCGCCTCGAAACGTCGCGCCTGCCATTCGATGGCCGAGGCGATCCCGGCGTCGAGAATCGGTGGGCGTAGCGCGGTGGCAACATCCCGCACCAGCTGGAATAACTGGGCGATCAGCCGCTTCATACTGTTGAGCCGCTCGTGCAAGCCCGGATCAAGCTGCGCGTAAGCCAGTTCGCACATGGAGGTTTCCAGCTTGAGCACGGTCAGCATCTGACCCAGTTCATCGTGAACTTCCCGGGCAATGCGGGCCTTTTCCTCTTCCCGCACGCTTTCCAGATGAGCGGACAACTCTCGCAGTTGCTCGCGAGAACTGGCCAACTCCAGCTCGATGCGTTTGCTTTCGCTGATGTCCCAGACAATCCCGTCCCAAACCACCGCGCCGTCATCAAGACGACGGGTGATCGCCTTGATCTCCGCCCAACGCTGCTCGCCCTGGCGCGTCACAATTCGTCCCTGCCAGGACCAGTCGCTGTCAGTGTCCAGCGCGTGATCCTGGGTTTGGTGATAGCTGGCTTTGTCGTCCGGATGGACCAGGCTGCGCAAGCCTTTGTCGCGATGGCTCAGTGTCGCCGGGGAATAGCCCACCAGGCTTTCACTGCCTTCGCTGATGTAGGCAAAGTCAATCTGCCCGGTGACCGGCGCCCGCTCCAGACGAAATACCAGCCCTGGAACATTGGCGGCAATACCCTGCAACCGCGCCTCGCTTTCCTGCAACGCGGCCAGAGCCCGGCGACGCTCGGTGACGTCGTTGAGATAGACCACCAGATACTCGCCATCGCGAAAGCGCAGGAAGCTCAGCGACACGTCGGCAGGCAGGATGTTGCCATCGGCACGAACACAGTTTGTTTCGAAGCTTTGCGGCCCGTCCTCACTGGCGCGGGCGCGTTTCCACAACGTCAGCCAGCGATCCATATGCAGGCCGGGCTCGAAATCAATCAAGGGGCGGTCGATGACGCCGCCCGGTGCATAACCGAGCATCTCTTCGGCCGCCCGGTTGGCGTAACGGACATGGCTGTCCCAGTTGACCCAGAGGATCCCCACGGTGCTTTGATCGATGGAAAACTGCGTCAGGCGCAAGGCTTCTTCGCTGGCCTCGCGAAGGGCGATGTCCTCACGGGCCGCCAACAAACGTTGCTCAAGGCTGTGTTGTTGGCGACGCTGCCAGGTGACGATGGCCATGCTGCTGAGCAACAACACGGTCAGCAGTAGACAGAGGTTTTGCCAAAAACCCGGGGACTCGACCAATCGCGGGTATTTGGGTTGCAGCCAGCGACTGTGCAGTTGCTCCAGATCCTTCGCCGCAATTGCATGCAACGCCCTTTCAACGATCCCCGCCAGCTCCGGCCAATCACGTCGTGTGGCGACCCGCAGTAATTGCGGCAGGCCTATGTCACCGACAACTATCAGATCGGCGAACTCCGGCTCGGCCGACAACCGACTGAGCTGCGCTTCATCCACCACGGCATACCGGGCTTGCTGGCTCAAAAGCAACTGCAAGGCTTGGCGCTCCAGTGGCACACCCTGCAAATTGAGATTGCCGTAGGTGCTGCGCAGGTAATCGGCAACTGCACTCGGCATGCGCACAGCGACACGGGTCTGGCTATCGAGCTTCTCCAGGTCCACCGCACCGGCGCCTTTCTGCTCGCTGACCACCAGCTGTGGCACACGCATGTAGGGGTCGGAAAATTGCCAGATCCGCAGTCCTGCGGGGGTTTGGGTCAAGCCTGGGGCGATGTCGACTTCACCGTCACGCACGGCGGCCTCCAACTGCACCTGATCCGGAAAGTTGCGCCAGCTCAGCTCAACCTTGAGGGCTTTGGCCAGCCACTTCATGAGTTCAACATTAGCCCCGGACAAGCGCTGCAAGCGGCGATCAAATTGTGCATAAGGCGCTTGCAGCACCAACCCGACACGCAGCTCTGGGTGTTGCTCGAGCCATTGACGCTGCTCGGCATTCAACTGCGCGGCAGGCACTTGGGGCGCAGGCGCCGCCAATGCCATCAAGGGAAGGCAAAAACAGCCGATAACCAACAGGCAGCGAAAACGCATCATCTGAAGTCTCACACACTGACAAATACTGACCAACCCATTAGGCTGCCGGGATTACTTCTGGCCTGGAATATCCGATGCCCCCTGTCTACCGCTCGGCACTGTCCGCATTGTGCCTGTCGTTGATCCTGCCTTGTGCCTTTTCAGTCGAGGCTGCCGATCCTCCCGGCGCCACGGAAAAAACCGCAGAAGAAAAACCGGTAGAGCGCCAACCCCTGCTTGAGCGTAGTCAGGAAGAAGCGACAGCCCTTGAGCGACAAATCCCACAGCAAGAACAGCAACAGTTGCAGGCTGGCGGTGACAGTTTCCTCGCGCTTTGGAAACCGGCCAATGCCAACAACCCTAGCGGTGCGGTGATTATCATCCCTGGCGCCGGCGAAACAGCTGACTGGCCTCAAGCAATCAGTCCATTGCGTCGAAAATTGCCGGATGCCCACTGGAGCAGCCTGAGTATTACCTTGCCAGACCTGCAGAGCGACGCCAGCCAGCCGCGCATTGTCGAAGCCGCGCCCGCGCCTTCCCCCGTGGACACTAGCAGCAAAGACGCCAGTACCGCTGCGCCCAAACCCATCGAACAAGCTGCTGGCGGTGAGGCTGACGTCGCTGATCGTGCCGCCGCCGGAAGTTCTGAGGAGCAAATCAAGGCTGATGCCGAGCGGATCTTCGCCCGAATCGATGCTGCGATTGCCTTTGCGCAGCAGCAAAACGCTCGCAGAATCGTCCTGCTGGGACATGGCACCGGAGCTTATTGGGCCGCGCGTTATCTGAGCGAGAAACAACCGCCGCACGTAGAGAAGTTCGTGATGGTCGCCGCGCAAACTCCACTTAATGGCAAACCAGAGCTGGCCCAACTGACGCCGACTCTGAAAGTTGCAACCGCCGACTTCTTCTATATGGATAAGGCGCTGGTGCGTAATGCCGCTCTGGAGCGTCTGCAGGCGAGCAAACGCCTGAAGACCACGACCTTCAGCCAGGTTTCTTTGAAGGCATTGCCTGGAAACAGTGCCGCCGAACAAGAGCAGCTGTTTCGGCGTGTTCGCGGCTGGTTAAGCCCGCAGCACACTGGCAGCTGAGACCCCCTATTCAGGACGATCTTTTCGGGGTTACCTGAGCTCCTAACGAAAATCCCGCCGCTCACGAATCAACGTATAAGCATTGTGCAGCTCGCGGGTCTTCTCGGTTGCCTCGCGCACTTGGGACGGGTTCGCGCCACTGCCAGCAATCTTGTCCGGGTGATGGCGACTGAGCAGGCGCCGGTAAGCACGCTTGATCTGCGACGGCTCGCTGGTGGCCGTCACCCCCAGCACTCGCATAGCCTCTTGATAAGCGCCGCCGCTGTTGGCCAGCGGCTTTTTATGCGGCTCGTAGTCACTGGCCAGCGCTTGCACCTGCCGAGGTGTCCAGCCCAGCCATTTACCCCATAGCTTAATCAGATCGCGCTCGGCGCTGCTGGCTCGACCATCGGCCCAGACCATACGCCAGCAGGCGCGTAGAACCCCCTCGGCTGCATGCGGTTGGGCGCTCAAGCGGCGCAAATATCCATGCAATCGATCATGCCCGGACTTGCCCCGATTGAACGCCGCGATGGCTCGCTTTTGCGCCGGCCCACTCATATCGAGCGAACGCATCTCCTGACGAGCCTGCTGGATATGGCCCTCGACCACCCGGCCATCGCTCTTGGCCAGTCGCCCCAACAATACGAACAACAGCTCATCATTGCGCAGCGCCGAACGTCCGCCTAAACGTTCGCGCAGATGCGCCCAACTCTGCAGTTGCAAGCGCCGGTCCAGCGCCTGCCCCAACAAGGCACCCAGCATGGCCCCCGGAATGCTGGCTATGGCAAAGCCCGCTCCGGCTCCGATCAGAGTCCCTGGCCACAACATATCAGCGGCTCGCTTCTAGCAATTGTTCGACTTGCGCCAGACGCTCCAGGGTTCCGACATCAACCCAGCATCCGTGCATGTGTTCGCCCGTGACCTGCCCCTGAGCCATGGCTTCGCGCAACAGCGGAGCCAATTTGAAGGAACCGGCGGCGCACGTAGAGAACAGCCTTGGGTGCAGAACCGAAATACCACTGTAAGTCAGCGTGGCTGAACCCGGTTCGGCGTCGCGGATCTGACCGTCTACCAGACAAAAGTCTCCCCCTGTCGGGTGATGCGCCGGGTTGTCGACCATCACCAGATGAGCAAGTCCGGCAATCGGTTGGCGCAAAGCCGAGAAGTCGTAATCGGTCCAGATGTCACCGTTGACCACCAGGAACGGTTCTTCACCCAACAGCGGCAACGCCCGAAAAATACCGCCTCCGGTTTCCAGCGGTTCCCCCTCCGGCGAGTACTGGATGCTCACACCAAACTGCGAACCATCGCCCAGATAGTCCTCAATCTGCTGGCCCAGCCAGGCATGGTTGATGACGATCTCGGTAAACCCTGCTGCCGCCAACGCCCGCAGGTGGTACTCGATCAATGGCACACCAGCAGCACGAATCAGTGGCTTGGGCGTCGTCAGCGTCAGCGGACGCATACGCTCACCTTTGCCGGCGGCGAGGATCATTGCCTTCATGCGGGCGCTCCAACCGGTTGGCGAAGGCTCGCCAACAACTCACCCAATTCCGCCAACTCTGGCCTACGGGCCAGCACTGCTTCTATATAAGCAAAGAAGCGCGGCACATCGCCCAGATAACGCGGCTTACCGTCACGGTGGCAGATGCGGGCAAAGATCCCGATCACCTTCAAATGGCGCTGCACGCCCATCAGGTCGCTGGCACGCAGGAAGTCTTGAAAATCCGTCTGCACCGGGATGCCCAATTTGCCAGCCTGCTGCCAGTAGTCTTCCAGCCAACCACGCACCCGAGCGTCAGGCCAACTGAGGAAAGCATCTTTGAACAGGCAGGTCACGTCATAGGTGACCGGGCCGTAGACCGCGTCCTGAAAGTCCAGGACGCCGGGGTTCGGCTCGCTCAACATCAGGTTGCGCGGCATGTAGTCGCGGTGCACCAGCACCTTCGGTTGGGCCAGGGCGCTGTCGATCAATAGCTCGCTGGCCCGCTGCCAGAGCGCCAGTTGCTCTTGGTCAAACTGGATACCCAGCTCACGCCCCACGTACCACTCAGGGAAGAGCTCCAGTTCGCGGCGCAACAACGCCACGTCATAGCTTGGAAGCACGGCATCCATCGGCAACTGCTGGAAGGCCAGCAATGCCTGCAACGCATCGTTGAACAAAACGTCGGCATTTTCGCCGTCGATCACGTCCAGATAAGTCTTGTTGCCCAGGTCATTGAGCAAAAGAAAGCCACGCGGCAGATCTTGCGCGTAGATTTGCGGCACATTTATTCCGGACCTCGCCAGCAAGAAAGCGATATCCACGAAGGGTTTGCAGTTTTCCTGGGGCGGTGGAGCGTCCATTACGACAAAGCTACGACCCTCCCCTTCCCAGCGAAAATACCGCCGAAAACTGGCGTCACTGCTGGCCGCAGTCAACGTGGCCGGGGGCACGGCGCCCCAGCCTTGTGCTGTAAACAGAGTTGCCAACTGCTCATCGAGCCAAACTTTCAGGTGTTGCAAACGTACATCTTGGTCAGGCATTGCAAGGGTCTCCGACGGCGCTAGCCGTCAAGCGGGTCATGCTTTATTATCCAGCATCTTTTTCAGACCATCGAGAGGCGTGCGGCCCACACCGCGGGCAGATGGCACGCAGGAAGCCCGGACTAATAAGATGGCATTGAAATCCCCCGCGTTTCGTAAAAAATTTCCGTTGTTGGTTACCGGCAGTTTGCTGGCCCTGCAACCTTTAGCCACTCAGTTCGTGGTCGCCGCGGAACAGTATGACTGCTCAGTCTCTGCTTCGGGTGCCTGGGACTGCGCGCCGAAAACTAACGCAGCTCAACTGCCTCCGCGCCCCGTGCATAACGGGGACGCAGCCAGTGCGAGCGGCGAGAGCCCGGCAGGTAGCAGCTCCAGTGACGAAACCGTCGCCAAGACACCACTGGTCACCGAGGCCAAGGGCCGCGGCCTGCAGTCGCGCAGTGCCGACTACAGCCACCTCGACTGGGTGCCTCGTGAGAAGCTGACTGCTGCGCAATTGGCCGAGACCGGTCCTTATTGCTCTGGTTCCTATATCGAACCGATTCGTCCTGGCATGAATGACACGACGAATAAAAGTGACGCTCCAACCTTTATCGGCGCCAAAGCATCGCGCTATCAGCAAGAGCAACAGATTGCGACCCTGGCCGGTGACGTGGTCATGCGCCAGGGCAGCATGCAGGCCGAGGCAGACGAGGCCAGCCTGTATCAAGCCGAAAACCGTGGCGAGTTGAGCGGCAATGTCCGCATTCGCGACAACGGCGCACTGATCGTCGGTGACCACGCTGATGTGCAACTCGATACCGGCGAAGCCAAGGTCGATAACGCTGAGTACGTAATGCACAAATCGCGCGTGCGCGGTAGTGCGCTGTACGCCAAACGTGCCGAGAACGCCATCATCCGCCTCAAGGATGGTACGTACACCACGTGCGAACCGAACAGCAACGCCTGGCAGCTCAAGGGTAACAACATCACCTTGAACCCGGCGACCGGCTTCGGCACCGCGACCAACGTGACGCTGCGGGTCAAAGACATTCCAGTGCTCTACACCCCGTACATCTACTTCCCGATCGATAACCGTCGCCAGTCCGGCTTCCTGCCGCCGACTATCGGCGGCGGCAGCAAGACTGGCTTGTTGCTGGTCACCCCGTACTACTTCAACCTGGCACCCAACTACGATGCCACGTTGTATCCGCGCTACATGAGCAATCGCGGGATGTTGATGGAAGGCGAGTTTCGCTACCTGACCAAGAGCAGTGAGGGTCAGTTCGGTGCTGCTTATTTGAATGACGACAACACTGATCGCAGTAAGCAGAGCGATTACGAAAAAACCCGCTACATGCTCAACTGGCAGCACAAGGGCGGGCTTGATGAGCGCACGCTGACAGAAGTCGACTACACCAGGATCAGCGATCCATATTACTTCCAGGACCTGGAAACCGATCAGATTGGTGTCAAAACTGGCGACTACGTGAATCAGCAAGGTGCGGTGACCTACCGTGGCGACAATTACGTCGCACGAATCAACGCACAGGCCTATCAGCTGGCAACCGTCGCCAACATCACGCCGTACAACCGCTTGCCGCAGATCACCTTCAATGGTGCGCTGCCGTACCATCCAAGCGGGTTGAATTTCGCGTACAACACCGAAATCGTACGTTTTGACCGTAATTTGAAAAATGGCGATTTTATCGATGAAAACGGCGTTGCCTCGCCACGGCTAGATACAAACGTTGCTGGTCTGGCGCGCGCCAACGGTGATCGCCTGAATCTCGCACCGGAAGTCAGCCTCCCGCTCAACTGGACCTACGGTTTCCTGAAGCCATCGCTCAAATATCAGTACACACAGTACGACCTGGACCTCGACGGCACTGGCAAAAATCAGATCGCCCAGCAGAATGCCGCAGCTGATAGCCTCAACGGCACCTACAGCCGTAATCAGAATCGTGGTGTGCCTATCGCGAGTATCGACAGCGGTCTGTACTTCGATCGCAACACCCAATGGTTCGGCAAGAACTATCGCCAGACTCTGGAACCGCGCCTGTACTATCTCTATGTCCCAGAGAAAGACCAGTCTGACATTCCGATATTTGACACCGGCGAAACTACATTCAACTACGCCTCGCTGTTTCGCGACAACCGCTTCAGCGGTTCTGACCGTGTCGGCGACGAGAACAAACTGTCGCTGGGCGTGACCAACCGCTGGATCGAAGACAATGGCTTTGAGCGCCAACGCATCAGCGTCGGCCAAGCCGTTTACTTCAAGGATCGTGAAGTCCAGTTGCCGGGCATTGATGCAAAAACCCGCGACGACGCACACTCCAACGTTTCGCCTTACGCGCTTGAGTATGAATACCGCTTCAACCGCGACTGGCGTACGACAGCCGACTACAACTGGGACCCGGACAGCCGCAAGCCTCGCTCCGGCAGTGCGATGTTCCATTACCAGCCGGAAGACAATCCGAACAAAGTCATCAACGCCGGTTATCGCTATCGCAATGACCTGGTCCGCTATGACCAGACCACTGGTAAATGGTCGGTTGGCGGTGGCGACTACGGCACTCCGGGCACTCCGGGTTTCGTGAAGGACTACTACAAGATCCAGCAACACGACTTCTCGGTGATCTGGCCGGTCGTGCCGCAATGGAATGCCATCAGTCGCTGGCAGTATGACTACAACCGCAACCGTACACTGGAAGCCTTCGGTGGTTTCGAATACGACAACTGCTGCTGGAAACTGCGCCTGATCAACCGTTACTGGGTCTCCTATGACGAGTTCAGTCAAGAAGCTCCGCAAAACGAAAAAGGCGACCATGGCATCTTCCTCCAAATTGTACTGAAGGGACTCGGCGGCCTTACCGGCGCCAAAGCAGAGAGCTTCCTCAACAAAGGCATTCAAGGTTATCGTGAACGTGAAGACCAAGCTTTCTGATTGTCTGCGCCCGCTGATGCTGGGCGCGTTGTTACTGGGTACCGCAGCGAACGCTGCGGTGCAGTCCATTGATAAAGTGGTGGCCATCGTCGACAGCGACGTAGTCATGCAGAGCCAGCTGGACCAACGGGTTCATGAAGTTCAGCAAACCATCGCCAAGCGCGGCGGCGGCGTACCGCCAACCAGCGTGCTGAACCAGCAGGTGCTTGAGCGCCTGATCGTCGAAAACCTGCAACTGCAGATCGGCGAACGTTCTGGCATCCGTATCACCGATGAAGAGCTGAACCAGGCGATCGGCACCATTGCCCAGCGCAACAATATGAGCGTGGACCAGTTCCGCGCAGCCCTGACTCACGACGGCCTGTCTTATGAAGACGCTCGTGATCAGGTTCGCCGCGAGATGATCATCAGCCGTGTACGTCAGCGCCGTGTGGCTGAACGTGTTCAGGTATCGGAACAGGAAGTGAAGAACTTCCTCGCCTCGGACCTGGGTAAGATGCAGCTGTCCGAAGAGTTCCGCCTGGCCAACATCCTGATTCCAACCCCGGAAAGCGCCAACTCTGAAGCAATCCAGAATGCCGGGCGTCGGGCTGCCGATGTTTATCAGCAACTCAAGCAAGGCGCTGATTTCGCTCAGTTGGCAATCGCCAAATCCGCCAGCGAGACCGCGCTGGAAGGCGGCGAGATGGGCTGGCGTAAAGCCGCGCAACTGCCACCACCGTTCGATCGTATGCTGAGTTCGATGTCGGTCGGCGAAGTGACCGAGCCTATGCGCACACCAGGCGGCTTCATCATTCTGAAGATCCTGGAAAAACGTGGCGGCCAGACTCAGGTGCGCGACGAAGTACACGTGCGTCACATCCTGATCAAACCAAGCGAAATTCGTAGCGAAGAAGAAACCAAGCGTCTGGCTCAGAAGCTCCACGACCGGATTGAAGCCGGCGAAGACTTTGCTGAACTGGCGAAAAGCTATTCGGAAGACCCGGGCTCCGCACTCAACGGCGGCGACCTGAACTGGATCGACCCGAACTCCCTGGTGCCTGAGTTCCGCGAAGTGATGGCCAAAACCCCACAGGGTCAGCTGTCCAAACCGTTCAAGACCCAATATGGCTGGCACGTACTGGAAGTCCTTGGCCGTCGCGCCACCGACAGCACCAGCCAGGCCCGTGAACAGCAAGCAATGACCGTACTGCGTAACCGCAAATACGACGAAGAGCTGCAAACCTGGCTGCGTCAGATCCGCGACGAAGCCTACGTTGAGATCAAGCTCCCTGGCGTCGACCAGGCGTCACAGTGAAACCCAAACGTTTCGCGCTGACACCGGGCGAGCCGGCCGGTATAGGTCCTGACCTATGCCTGCTGCTTGCCTCGCAGATCCAGCCACACCCCTTGATTGCCATCACTAGCCGCGACCTGCTCCTTGAGCGGGCCGCGCAGCTGGGCGTGGTTGTCGATTTGCTGCCGGTCACCCCGGATAGCTGGCCGGATCACCCCGCTCCAGCTAACAGCCTGTATGTCTGGGACACCCCACTACAGAGCAAAGTCATCGCCGGTCAGCTGGATAAATCCAACGCGTTATTTGTGTTGGAAACCCTGACTCGCGCCGGCCAAGGCTGTCTGGACGGGCATTTCGCCGGGATGATCACCGCCCCGGTGCATAAGGGCGTGATCAACGAAGCTGGCATCGCCTTTTCCGGCCATACCGAATTCCTCGCCGACCTGACGCATACTCAGCAAGTGGTCATGATGCTCGCCACTCGCGGCCTGCGAGTAGCGTTGGTCACCACTCACCTGCCCTTGCGGCAGATTGCCGATGCGATCACCCCGGAACGCCTGGAGCGAGTGACACGGATCCTGCACGCCGACCTGCAACACAAGTTTGGCATCGCCCAGCCTCGCATTCTGGTCTGCGGGCTCAACCCGCATGCCGGCGAAGGCGGACATCTGGGCCATGAAGAAATCGACATTATCGAACCCACCTTAGAGCGTCTGCGACGTGAGGGCATGGACCTACGCGGCCCCCTGCCTGCCGACACTCTGTTTACCCCCAAATATCTGGAGCACTGCGACGCAGTGCTGGCGATGTACCACGACCAAGGCTTGCCCGTACTGAAATACAAAGGTTTCGGTGCCGCAGTCAATGTGACCCTCGGTTTGCCTATCATCCGTACCTCAGTCGACCATGGCACCGCCCTGGATCTGGCCGGAAGCGGAAAAATCGACACCGGCAGCCTGCAAGTCGCCTTGGAAACCGCCTACCAGATGGCCGAGACCCATTTATGACCGAGCACTACCAACACCGGGCGCGCAAGCGTTTCGGCCAGAACTTCCTGCACGATGCCGGCGTGATCGACCGCATCCTGCGCGCCATCCACGCCCGCCCTGAAGACCGCCTGCTGGAAATCGGCCCCGGCCAGGGTGCATTGACCGAAGGCCTGCTCAATAGCGGCGCGCAACTGGACGTGGTTGAGTTGGACAAGGACCTGATTCCGATCCTCAATCAGCAGTTCGCCGGCAAAAGCAATTTCAACCTGCATCAAGGCGATGCCCTGAAGTTCGACTTCACCAGCCTCAATGCCGCGCCGAGCAGCCTGCGAGTGGTCGGTAACCTGCCGTACAACATCTCCACCCCGCTGATCTTCCACCTGCTGCGAAATGCCGGTTTGATCCGCGACATGCACTTCATGCTGCAAAAAGAAGTGGTCGAGCGTCTGGCTGCAGGTCCTGGCGGTGGTGACTGGGGCCGTTTGTCGATCATGGTTCAGTACCACTGCCGGGTCGAACACCTGTTCAATGTCGGTCCGGGTGCGTTCAATCCACCCCCTAAAGTCGATTCAGCGATTGTCCGCCTGGTGCCCCACGCCGTTCTGCCGCACCCGGCCAAGGATCATCGCCTGCTGGAACGCGTCGTTCGCGAGGCCTTCAACCAGCGCCGCAAGACCCTGCGCAACACCCTCAAAGCCTTGCTCAGCAACACCGAGATCGAAGCCGCCGGCGTCGATGGCAGCCTGCGCCCCGAGCAGCTCGACCTGGCAGCGTTTGTCCGTCTGGCTGACAAGCTGGGCGAGCAAGTCGTCGAGACGCCCTGCGCCAGCTGACACGCCATAATCGTTATTGGGTAAGACACCAGACGCCATGTCTGGTTTACTACCCGATACTTGGCCTAGACTGATCCCATCAGTTATGTCCCGCGCTCCGCTTTGCTTTTAAGGCCTTTTGCATGTCCGATCCTCGTTATCAGGTCGACGTCAGCGTCGTCACCCGCTTTCTGGCAGAACAATCGCAACCCGAGCAAAATCGATTTGCCTTCGCCTACACCATTACTGTCCAGAACAACGGCCAGCTCCCGGCAAAGTTGCTCTCGCGGCATTGGGTCATTACCGATGGTGACGGGCACGTCGAGGAGGTCCGCGGTGCGGGCGTAGTCGGCCAACAACCGTTGATTGAGGTTGGCAAAAGCCATACCTACAGTAGCGGCACGGTGATGACCAGCCGCGTGGGCACCATGCAAGGCAGTTATCAGATGCTCGCCGAAGACGGTAAACACTTCGACGCCATTATCGCGCCCTTCCGTCTCGCGGTGCCCGGAGCCCTGCACTAATGTCAGTGTATGCCGTCGGCGACCTGCAAGGCTGCCTGGAGCCTCTGCAATGCCTTCTTGAGCGGGTTGCCTTCGATCCCGCCAAAGACCGTTTGTGGCTGGTGGGTGACCTGGTCAACCGTGGCTCGCATTCACTTGAGACCTTACGCTTCCTCTATAGCATCCGTGAATCATTGACCTGCGTGCTCGGAAACCACGATCTGCACCTTTTGGCGGCAGGCCAAAACATCGAGCGTTTGAAAAAGGCCGATACCCTGCGCGAGATCCTCGAAGCACCGGATCGCGAAGAATTGCTTGAATGGGTCCGTCAGCAAAAGCTGATGCACTACGACGAACAACGCGACATGGCCTTGGTCCACGCAGGCATACCGCCGCAATGGACCCTGAAGAAAGCCCTGAAGTGCGCCGCCGAAGTCGAAGCGGCCTTACGCGACGACAACCTCATCGCCCCTTACCTTGACGGCATGTACGGCAATGAGCCAGCGAAATGGGACAGCGACCTTAAAGGCGTCACCCGCCTGCGGGTGATCACCAACTATTTCACTCGCATGCGTTTCTGTACCAGCGAAGGCAAACTCGATCTCAAAGGCAAGGAAGGCGCAGATACCGCGCCCTCCGGTTATGCCCCCTGGTTCCAGCACAAGGAACGCAAGACCAAAGGCCTGAAGATCGTCTTTGGTCATTGGGCAGCCCTTGAAGGCCAATGCAACGAACCGGGCATCTTCGCCCTCGACACCGGTTGTGTCTGGGGCGGTGCCATGACGCTGCTGAATATCGACACAGGTGAGCGCCTGCAATGCGAGTGCGATGCTCAAGGCCACGCCAAGCCGCACGTCGCCTCATCATCCATCCCCGAACAATTGCCGGCCACCGCAAAGCGCTGAAAGGCGCTTTCAGCCACGCCACAGGAGCCCGTCATGAGCGAATTCAAACGCATCCCCCCCGAGCAAGCCCATGCCCTGCGTGAACAAGGTGCAGTCGTGGTCGACATTCGCGACCCACAGACCTATGCCGCCAATCACATCAGCGGCTCGCAACACCTGGATAACCACTCCATTCCCGACTTTATCCGCAATGCGGACCTGGATGCGCCATTGGTTGTGGTCTGCTACCACGGCAATTCCAGCCAAAGCGCTGCGGCTTATCTGATCAGCCAGGGCTTCTCTGACGTTTACAGCCTTGACGGCGGCTTTGAGCTATGGCGTGCGACTTACCCGTCGGAAACCGCGCAAAGTGTTTCAGAATAATTTTCTTCTACAGCTCTAGCCCGCGTCCCCCGCGGGCTTGAGCCATCGCTGACGAACGGTCAGCCAGAACTAATTGCGCATTGCCCCTTGACCTCTCCGATTCCGAACTATCCTTTAGCCACAGGCCATCCAAATTAGGGGAGAGCCGGTACACCGGCGTGCGGGTCATCGGTATTAGCTTTCGAGGTCAATAGCTTTGAAAGTGTTCTGGGGGGTACACAGCAACTGGATTTCAGTTGCACCAGCACTCGACTGACTGATCCGGCGTCGGCTCCACGTATCGAGCGAGGTGACGTCATGAGTATTTTTAGCCACTTCCAACAACGTTTCGAGTCCACACGCCAGGAAGAACTCACGCTGCACGAGTATCTAGAGCTCTGCAAAAAGGATCGCAGCGCCTACGCCTCCGCAGCTGAACGCTTGCTACTGGCAATCGGCGAGCCGGAATTGCTGGATACCTCTGCCAACTCGCGGCTGTCTCGAATTTTTTCCAACAAGGTGATCCGCCGCTATCCGGCCTTTGAAGACTTCCATGGCATGGAAGAATGCATCGATCAGATCGTCTCCTACTTCCGCCACGCTGCTCAGGGCCTGGAAGAGAAGAAACAGATCCTCTACCTGCTTGGCCCCGTTGGCGGCGGTAAGTCGTCCCTGGCCGAGAAGCTGAAACAGCTCATTGAGAAAGTGCCCTTCTACGCCATCAAAGGCTCACCTGTTTTCGAGTCACCTCTTGGGTTGTTCAACGCCACTGAAGATGGCGCGATCCTCGAAGAGGACTTCGGCATTCCGCGACGGTACCTCAATACCATCATGTCGCCCTGGGCCACGAAACGCCTGTCCGAGTTCGGCGGTGACATCAGCCAGTTCCGGGTGGTCAAACTCTATCCGTCGATTCTCTACCAGATTGCCGTTGCCAAGACCGAGCCCGGGGATGAGAACAACCAGGACATTTCCGCTCTGGTGGGTAAGGTCGACATCCGCAAACTGGAGGAATTCCCGCAGAACGACGCAGACGCCTACAGCTACTCAGGTGCTCTATGCCGCTCTAACCAGGGCCTGATGGAGTTCGTCGAAATGTTCAAGGCACCCATCAAGGTGCTGCACCCATTGCTGACGGCGACCCAAGAAGGTAACTACAACAGTACCGAAGGCCTTGGCGCCATTCCGTTTACCGGCATATTGCTGGCCCACTCCAACGAATCGGAATGGCACACCTTCCGCAACAACAAGAACAACGAAGCGTTCATCGACCGGATCTACATTGTCAAAGTGCCGTACTGCTTGCGCGTCAGCGACGAAGTGAAGATCTACGACAAGTTGCTGTTCAACAGCTCCCTGGCCAAGGCCCATTGCGCGCCCGACACCCTGAAAATGCTTGCGCAATTCACCGTACTCTCGCGCCTCAAGGAGCCGGAGAACTCGAATATCTACTCGAAAATGCGCGTGTATGACGGCGAAAACCTCAAGGATACCGATCCGAAAGCCAAGTCGATTCAGGAGTACCGCGATAACGCTGGTGTCGATGAGGGCATGAATGGGCTCTCAACCCGATTTGCGTTCAAGATCCTGTCGAAGGTTTTTAACTTCGACCCCCACGAGATCGCCGCCAACCCTGTGCACTTGCTCTATGTGCTCGAACAACAGATCGAACAGGAGCAATTCCAGGCGGAAACCCGCGAGCGTTACCTGCGCTTTCTTAAGGAGTATCTGGCACCGCGTTATATCGAGTTCATCGGCAAAGAGATTCAGACCGCCTACCTCGAATCCTACAGCGAGTACGGACAGAACATCTTCGACCGGTACGTGCTCTACGCAGACTTCTGGATTCAGGATCAGGAATACCGCGACCCGGAAACCGGCGAGATTCTCAACCGCGTAGCCCTGAACGAAGAGCTGGAGAAAATCGAGAAACCGGCTGGCATCAGCAATCCGAAGGATTTCCGCAACGAAATTGTCAATTTCGTGTTGCGCGCCCGCGCCAACAACAACGGCAAGAATCCGACCTGGCTCAGCTACGAGAAGCTGCGGGTGGTCATCGAGAAGAAAATGTTCTCCAACACCGAGGATCTGCTGCCGGTTATCAGTTTCAATGCCAAGGCCAGCAAAGAGGACCAGCAGAAGCACAACGACTTCGTCACACGGATGGTCGAGCGCGGCTACACCGACAAACAGGTACGGCTGCTCTCCGAGTGGTACCTGCGGGTCAGAAAGTCACAGTAACCCGCTGCCGGTCGCACCGGTTGTCGTTAGCCAGAGGCCTGTGTCAGCAATTTCTGTTACACAGGCTTCAGGAGGGTGTTTGAAAGTCGGCAGCGAGGCTCAGACAGAGAACAGGTGGCGCGACGACGCGAAAATGCACGTGGCGTCGCCCCACTCGATCCAGCCTGGCCCGCTCGCGGCTTTTCAAGGCAGCTTCTAAGGAGCAGTCATGAGCTATGTGATCGACCGACGTCTCAATGGCAAGAACAAGAGCACGGTTAACCGCCAGCGGTTCCTGCGGCGCTACCGTGATCACATCAAAAAAGCAGTTGAAGAAGCCGTCAGCCGTCGCTCCATCACTGACATGGAGCATGGCGAACAGATCAGCATTCCGGGTCGAGATATTGACGAGCCGGTACTTCACCATGGTCGTGGCGGCAAGCAGACCGTGGTTCACCCCGGTAACAAAGAGTTCAGCAGCGGTGAGCACATCCCTCGTCCACCCGGTGGTGGCGGCGGGAAAGGCCCCGGCAAGGCCGGCAATTCAGGCGAAGGCATGGACGAGTTTGTCTTCCAGATCACTCAGGAAGAGTTTCTCGAATTCATGTTCGAAGACCTGGAGCTGCCCAACCTGGTCAAACGCAACCTGGCCGGGACTGACACCTTTAAAACCGTCCGTGCCGGTATCAGCAACGAAGGCAACCCTTCGCGGATCAATATCATCCGCACGCTACGCTCGGCCCATGCCCGACGAATTGCTCTGTCCGGCAGCAGTCGGGCAAAACTGCGTGAGGCAAAAGATGAGCTGGAGCGCCTGAAACGCGAAGAGCCAGATAACTTCGGCGATATTCAGGAAATGGAAGAGGAAATCGAGCGTTTGAGCGCCCGAATTCATCGCGTACCGTTTCTCGACACGTTCGACCTCAAATACAACCTGCTGATCAAACAACCCAATCCCAGCTCCAAAGCCGTCATGTTCTGCCTGATGGACGTCTCCGGCTCCATGACACAAGCGACCAAGGACATCGCCAAACGCTTCTTCATCCTGCTGTACCTGTTCCTCAAGCGTAATTACGAAAAAATCGACGTGGTGTTCATCCGCCACCACACCAGTGCTCGGGAAGTCGACGAGGAGGAGTTTTTCTATTCCCGTGAAACGGGCGGAACCATCGTTTCCAGCGCCTTGAAATTGATGCAGGAAATCATGGCCGAACGCTACCCGAGCAACGAATGGAATATCTACGCGGCGCAGGCCTCCGACGGCGACAACTGGAACGATGATTCACCGATCTGCCGCGATATTCTGATCAACCAGATCATGCCATTCGTGCAGTACTACACTTACGTAGAGATTACCCCGCGCGAACATCAGGCTCTGTGGTTCGAGTACGAGCGAATCAGCGAAGCATTCACCGACACCTTCGCCCAGCAACAATTGGTCTCGGCCGGAGATATCTATCCGGTCTTCCGTGAACTCTTCCAGCGCAGGTTAGTGACATGACCGCCAGAGAGCAGAAACGCCTACCCATATCCACCGGCTCAGAATGGACGTTTGAGCTGATCCAGGCCTACGACCGCGAAATCAGCCGGATCGCGGATCGCTACGCGCTCGATACCTATCCCAATCAGATCGAAGTGATTACCGCCGAGCAAATGATGGATGCCTACGCCTCTGTCGGCATGCCACTGGGCTATCACCATTGGTCCTATGGCAAACACTTCCTCAGCACTGAAAAGTCCTACAGTCGCGGCCAAATGGGGCTGGCTTACGAAATCGTAATCAACTCGGACCCGTGCATCGCCTACCTGATGGAAGAAAACACCATCTGCATGCAGGCGCTGGTGGTTGCCCATGCCTGCTACGGACACAACAGCTTCTTCAAAGGCAATTACCTGTTCCGTACCTGGACAGATGCCAGCTCAATTATCGATTACCTGGTGTTCGCCAAGCAGTACATCATGCAATGCGAAGAACGCCACGGGATCGATGCGGTAGAAGACCTGCTGGACTCCTGCCACGCCCTGATGAACTACGGCGTCGACCGCTACAAACGTCCGTATCCGATCTCGGCGGAAGAAGAACGGCGCCGGCAGAAAGACCGGGAAGAGCACCTGCAAAAACAGATCAACGACCTCTGGCGCACTATTCCCAAAGGCGCAGACAAGTTCAGCGATAAGGATAACGCGCGCTTCCCCGCCGAACCTCAGGAAAACATCCTCTATTTCATCGAAAAACACGCGCCATTACTGGAGCCATGGCAGCGGGAAATCGTGCGCATCGTGCGCAAGATTGCGCAGTACTTTTACCCACAACGCCAAACCCAGGTAATGAACGAAGGTTGGGCCACCTTCTGGCACTACACCCTGATGAACGACCTGTATGACGAGGGCCTGGTGACCGATGGCTTCATGATGGAGTTCCTGACTTCCCATACCAGCGTGGTCTATCAACCCGGCTTCGACAGCCCCTATTACAACGGGATCAACCCCTACACCCTCGGTTTTGCCATGTACCGCGACATCCGGCGGATGTGCGAAACGCCCACTGAGGAAGACTACCGCTGGTTCCCGGAAATCGCCGGCACCGACTGGCTGTCCAGCATCAAATTCGCCATGAGCAGTTTCAAGGACGAGAGCTTCATCCTGCAGTACCTGTCACCCAAGGTGATCCGCGATCTGAAGCTGTTCAGCATCCTGGATGACGACCAGAAGGACGATCTGCTGGTTCCGGCAATACATGACGAAGACGGTTATCGGATCATCCGGGAAACCCTGGCGGCGCAATACAACTTGGGCAACCGGGAACCCAACATACAGATCTATAGCATCGACCGGCGCGGAGACCGCTCGCTGACCCTGCGTCACCAACAGCACGACCGCAAACCGCTGGGAGACTCCACTGACGAAGTGCTCAAGCACCTGCATCGGCTCTGGGGCTTCGATATTCATCTGGAAACCCTGCAAGGCGACCAAGTGATGAAAACCCATCACGTACCGCCAAAGGGCGAACATAGCGATGGCGATTACGGCCGACTGGACTTGGCTGTCATCCACCTTTGATTCTACCCAAAGCCTCCGAAAGTTCGACGCAAGGGTTATCCTGTCGAGCTAACGGAGGTTTTTTATGCAGATTTATAAAGTCGGCGGCGCGGTACGTGATCGCCTGCTGGGCAAGCCTGTCACCGATATCGACTGGGTCGTGGTGGGCGCTACTACAGAAGAAATGCTCGCCAAGGGGTATCGCCCGGTAGGTGCCGACTTCCCGGTATTTCTGCACCCGAAGAGCGGCGAAGAATACGCGCTCGCCAGGACCGAACGCAAAAGTGGCCGTGGCTATGGTGGCTTCACTTTTCACGCCAGCCCGGAAGTCACGCTCGAAGAAGACCTGATCCGCCGCGACCTGACGATCAACGCCATGGCCGAAAGTGACCAAGGCGTTTTGACCGATCCGTATCATGGCCAGCAAGATCTTGATGCCCGCGTACTTCGTCACGTTTCACCCGCATTCGCCGAAGATCCGCTCCGAGTTTTGCGAGTCGCCCGCTTTGCCGCACGCTATGCGGAACTCGGTTTCAGCGTCGCCCCCGAAACCCTCGAACTGATGCGCCAGCTTAGCGAATCAGGCGAGCTTGAGGCGTTGACCGCGGAACGCAGCTGGAAAGAAATCTCCCGCGCCTTGATGGAAGATCAACCTCAGGTATTCATTCAAGTGCTGCGCGACTGCAGCGCACTCAAGGTATTGCTTCCCGAAATTGATGCTCTGTTCGGCGTGCCGCAACCCGAAATCCATCACCCGGAAATCGACAGTGGCGTGCATACCCTGAGTGTCCTCGAACAAGCTGCCAAGCATGCTCAACCACTGACGGTGCGTTGGGCCTGCCTGCTACATGACCTTGGAAAAGGGCTGACACCAGAAAGCCAGTGGCCGAAACACATTGCCCATGAACACAAGGGATTGCGCCTGATCAAGGCGGTGAACCAACGATTCAAAGCGCCAAGGGACTGCCAGGAACTGGCCTTGCTGGTCGGCGAGTACCACACTCACGGGCATCGAGCCCTTGAACTCAAGCCTTCGACATTGCTGGAGTTACTGCAGAGCTTTGATGTCTATCGTCGGCCGCAGCGCTTTGAAGAATTCGTCGTAGCCTGCGAAATGGACGCGCGAGGTCGCAAAGGCCTCGAGCAGAGAAGTTACCCACAGGCGGAATATTTGAGAGGTGCGGCGATAGCAGCGCGGACAGTGGCCGTACAACCACTGCTAGAGCAAGGATTCAAAGGGCCGGAGCTGGGTGACGCCCTCAAGGCTGAACGCCTGAAAGCGCTCAAGGCTTACAAAGAGGCGGCGCTTGGCTGAAAGCATCGTCGGATCGCCGCCCGGAGCAAGCTCGCTCCCACGGGAATTTACAGGGGTCCTGTGGAAGCGAGCTTGCTCGCGATGGCGTCATCCACATCACAACAAATTCGATGGGGTCAACTGCACACCGCGCCATTCAAATGCCACCGGTGCCAAAACCTGATCAATCTGCGCCTCACTCCACAGGACCGCAAAGCTCTTGCCTACGCCCGGATGCAGTCTGTTGGGCGCAATCAACGACAGCGGCCACAGCACAAACGCATTTTTCAGGATTTCTGCGCGAGGCAGGATCAAACCGTCGAAATTGCCCGCCAGATCACCGTAGAGCAACACGTCGATATCCAGGGGCAAGCCCTTGCGATCCGGCGCATAACGACCGTTGTCTGCCTCAATGAATTTCAGCCGACGATCCAGCTCCATCAGTGGCAGATCCGTGTAGGCCGACACCACTAGATTGAAGAACGGACCGCTTTTGATGCCCACCGGCTGGCTTTCAAACACCGCCGAACAGCGCACATCTGCCAGAAAACCAGCCAGAGCATCCAGCCCCGCCTGCAAATGCGGTTCACGCTCGATATTGCTACCGAGACCTAGAAATACCTGAGTTAGCGACATCCGCGCTCAATCTCCACACCCACACCAACGGCGGCCGCAACTGCGCCGGGCTTGGTCAGCTTGAGGTGCAGCCAAGGGATTTGAAACTCGCTCATCAGCACTTGCGCAAGACGCTCGGCAAAGGTTTCCACCAGCTGGAATTGCGCCTCCTCAGCAAACGCCTGAATACGCGAAGACACGCTCGCATAATCCAGCGCCAGAGTCAGGTCATCGCCTGCGGCTGCCGGGCGATTATCCCAGGCGAAGCTCAGATCAAGACGCAGGCACTGTCGGATGCCCCGCTCCCAGTCGTAGGCACCGATCACCGTGTCGACTTCCAGGCCCTCGATAAACACTCTGTCCAAGCACTTTTCTCCGCAGCACGACAAGGGCGCAATGCGCCGTTAGAATCAGGGCGTCCTCGCCCGGAATAGTTAGCATGTTTTGGTTACTGGCGATCCTCGCCTACCTGCTTGGCTCTCTGTCCTTTGCCATTTTGCTCAGCCGCCTGACCGGTAGCCCCGATCCGCGAATGAGTGGCTCGGGCAATGCCGGCGCAACCAACATGCTGCGCCTGGCCGGCAAAAAACTTGCGGTGCTGACCCTGCTCGGCGATCTCTGCAAAGGCCTCTTGCCGGTGCTGATCGCCAGTCTGGCCGGTTTGTCGCTACAGCAACAGGCCTGGGTCGGCTTATGTGCCGTCATCGGCCACCTGCTCCCGCTGTACTTCCGCTTTCGCGGCGGCAAAGGCGTCGCTACCGCCGCAGGGATGCTGCTAGGGCTGTACCCGCCTGCTGCACTCCTGGCCATCGCTGCCTGGCTGCTGACGTTCTACCTCACCCGCACCAGCTCGCTAGCCGCCTTGATCGCCACACCGCTGACCCTGCCCCTACTTGCCTGGCAGGAGCCTGCCGCCTTACTGCCCATGAGCGTACTCACGACGCTAATCGTCTGGCGTCATCGCGGCAATCTACGCGACCTGTTTGCCGGGCGCGAACGGCATTTTTAAATCCTGCTGATGAAGCGGCCCAGGTTCATCGGCCACGCTCAACAAGACAACGGTTTACAACGGCGACAATTGCTCCATCGGCCAGCGGGCCTGCACGCTGATCGCCAGACTTTCCCGCTGCCCAGCCTGTAACCGCTGACAACCGGCAAAAGCAATCATCGCGCCGTTATCAGTACAGAACTCCGGGCGCGCGTAGTAAACATCGCCATTCATGTCGCCGAGCATTTTCTCCAGTGAAACCCGCAGCGCCGTGTTGGCACTTACGCCACCAGCGATGACCAGGCGCTTGAGACCGGCCTCCTTCAAGGCTCGCTTGCACTTGATGGTCAAAGTTTCCACCACTGCCCGCTGGAAGGCCAGCGAGATGTCGCAACGGGCTTGCTCACCGTCGTCCCCGGCGTTGACGCACTGCTGCCAGGTGTTCAAGGCAAAGGTCTTCAAACCGCTGAAACTGAAATCCAGACCCGGGCGATCGCACATCGGACGCGGGAAGACGAAACGTCCGGCAACGCCTTGCTCCGCCAGTCGAGCGATTTCCGGTCCACCCGGATAATTCAACCCCATCATCTTTGCCGTTTTGTCGAAAGCCTCACCGGCGGCATCGTCAAGCGTCTCGCCCAATAGTTCGTATTGGCCGATCCCGTCGACCCGAACCAGCTGCGTATGCCCTCCAGAAACCAACAAAGCGACGAACGGAAACTCTGGAGGTTTTTCCTCCAGCATCGGCGCCAGCAAATGACCTTCCATGTGATGCACGCCAAGGGCTGGAATGCCCCAGGCAAACGCCAGCGCCTGAGCACATGAGGCGCCGACCAACAACGCCCCGACAAGCCCGGGACCCGCGGTGTAGGCGATGGCATCGATCTCGGTCGGCACACAATCAGCCTCTGCCAGGACCTGACGAATCAAGGGCAGCATGCGCTTGACGTGGTCACGCGAAGCGAGCTCCGGCACCACGCCACCATAGGCACGATGCAGGTCGATCTGGCTAAACAGCGCGTCGGCCAGCAGGCCGCGCTCACTGTCGTAAAGTGCGACACCGGTTTCGTCGCAGGAGGTTTCTAATCCCAGTACTAGCATGGGTTTGCGCCTTGTAGAGGCTAAATTCGAAGGCGCGCATAATAGTCGCCACTTCCGGCCCCTACCAGCGGTTTTCGATCAGAGGCTTTGCATTCCGAGCGATGAGGGGTTAACATCCGCAACCCTTAAAAACCGACGTCTTCAAGTGCATTTTTGCCGCGAGGATGTTGACCCCGGTAATGAATGAAGGTAGCTCTGGATGCCAGCCGTCAAAGTTAAAGAGAACGAACCCTTCGACGTAGCTCTGCGTCGTTTCAAGCGCTCCTGCGAAAAAGCCGGTGTTCTGGCTGAAGTTCGTAGCCGCGAATTTTACGAGAAGCCGACTTCTGAGCGTAAACGTAAAGCAGCAGCCGCTGTTAAGCGTCACGCGAAGAAAGTTCAGCGCGAGCAGCGCCGCGCCGTTCGTCTGTACTAATACACAGACGTTCGTAGCAAGCTTCTGCCAAGCCCGGCCCTCAGCCGGGCTATTGGCATTTGCGGATATCGCTTGATGCTTCACCGTCAAAGCCGCCGATGCGACCGAGACAAATCTGCTTCACCACGTCAGACCTGGCTTTTTGCCAGCGGTGCACGTCTTTTCTGACGAGCCTTTCAAGGCTACTGACGAGCACACTTTACCGATTCCCCAACAGACGATCAGCCCAAGGCACGATCTCCTGTGCCCGCTTATGAGCTATCCGAGGCCTACCATTGGCC
This sequence comes from Pseudomonas sp. F220, assembly GCF_057813935.1. Lineage (NCBI taxonomy): Bacteria > Pseudomonadati > Pseudomonadota > Gammaproteobacteria > Pseudomonadales > Pseudomonadaceae > Pseudomonas > Pseudomonas sp. F220. Next base: position 28,395 of record NZ_JBVASJ010000030.1, on the reverse strand, counting down.
GTTGCCGGACTCAGAGCAACACGTTCGAAGAGTCGAATACTGATTGAAACTAACGTCAGTGGATTTTCGGCAGATACACTTCCCGACAGCGATTACGCAGACGATACCTGGTCGAGCCGCACACCTGCTGCGCCTCAAAACAACGACCAGATTCCGCCGCCCTTCGCGTTGGTTTAATTTCCGCGCAGTGATGACGAGCACGCCATGGCCGGGCTAATTCCCCAGAGCTTTATTGACGACCTTCTGAACCGCACCGACATTGTCGACGTGGTCAGCTCGCGCCTGCAAATGAAAAAGGCCGGCAAGAATTACACTGCCTGCTGCCCGTTTCACAAAGAAAAAACCCCCTCCTTCAGCGTCAGCCCCGACAAACAGTTCTACTACTGCTTTGGCTGCGGCGCTGGTGGCAACGCCCTCGGTTTCATCATGGACCACGACAACCTGGATTTCCCCCAGGCCGTCGAGGAACTGGCCAAAGCCGCCGGCATGGAAATACCCCGAGAGGAAAGTGGCCGGCCGCACAAACCCCGGCAACCGACCGACTCACCGCTCTACCCGCTGCTCACTGCCGCCGCCGATTTCTATCGCCAAGCACTGAAAAGCCACCCCGCACGAAAAGCCGCCGTCGATTACCTCAAAGGTCGCGGCCTGACCGGTGAAATTGCCCGAGACTTCGGCTTGGGATTCGCTCCACCTGGCTGGGACAATCTGTTCAAGCATCTGAGCAGCGACACGTTGCAACAGAAAGCCATGATCGATGCAGGCCTGCTGATCGAGAATGCTGAAACAGGAAAGCGTTACGATCGCTTCCGTGATCGCGTCATGTTTCCGATCCGCGACAGTCGCGGACGAATCATTGCCTTCGGCGGCCGAGTACTCGGCGACGACAAGCCAAAATACCTGAACTCACCGGAAACACCGGTGTTTCACAAAGGCCAGGAACTCTACGGCCTGTTTGAAGCGCGCAAGAATAATCGCAATCTTGACGAAATCATCGTCGTCGAAGGCTATATGGACGTCATCGCCCTCGCCCAACAAGGCTTGCGCAATGCCGTCGCCACGCTTGGCACCGCCACCAGCGAAGAACACCTGAAACGACTGTTTCGTGTCGTCCCCAGCGTATTGTTCTGCTTTGACGGCGATCAGGCGGGACGCAACGCCGCCTGGCGCGCACTGGAGGCAGCCTTGCCGAGCCTGCAGGACGGACGCCGTGCGCGCTTTCTGTTCCTGCCCGAAGGTGAAGACCCGGACACTTTGGTGCGCTCCGAAGGCACTGACGCTTTCCGTGCACGCATAAATCAACACGCACAGCCACTGGCCGATTATTTTTTCCAGCAGCTGACCGAAGAGTCGGATCCGCGCTCCCTCGAAGGCAAGGCCCACATGGCCACCCTCGCAGCGCCGTTGATCGACAAAGTTCCAGGCGCCAACCTGCGCACGCTAATGCGCCAGCGACTCACTGAAATCACCGGTCTCAACAGCGAGGCAGTCAGCCAGCTGGTGCACAGCGCACCACAAGAGGCTCCGCCCGCCTACGACCCTGGCATCGATTACGACGCCATGCCCGATTACGCCGATTACCACCAACCTCAAGAGGCATATGCACCTCAACAGGAGTGGACACCGAAAAAATCAGGGACCGGCGGCAAGAAATGGGAAAACAAACCCTGGGACAAAAAGGGCAAACGTCAGGGCGATCGCGATCAGCCCCGTGCCCCACGCATTCCCGCCGCCGTAGAGCCACCAACGCTGGCAGCGCTGCGCACACTGCTTCATCACCCGCAACTGGCCAAAAAAGTTGAAGACGCCGGGCACTTTGCCGCCGAGGACCACACTAATACGCAACTGTTGGTGGCACTACTCGAAGCCGTGCAAAAGAATCCTAAGCTAAACTCATTTCAACTGATTGCGCGTTGGCATGGCACCGAACAAGGGCGCCTGCTCAAAGCGTTGGCAGAAAAGGAATGGCTGATTGAGGGCGACAACCTTGAACAACAGTTTTTCGACACTATAACTAGCTTGTCAGCTCGTCAACGCGAGCGGAATTTGGAACAACTTCTCAGGAAGGCGCGTCAAAGTGAATTGAGTGCTGAAGAGAAAAATCAGCTGCGCGACCTCCTAAGTCGCAATGTTTCCGCATCAAACCCGACCTCAACTGGCGCGTGAGGTCATAGCTCAGGTATAATCCTCGGCTTGTTTTTTGCCCGCCAAGACCTTCAGTGGATAGGGTGTTATGTCCGGAAAAGCGCAACAGCAGTCTCGTATCAAAGAGTTGATCACCCTGGGTCGTGAGCAGAAGTATCTGACTTACGCAGAGGTCAACGACCACCTGCCGGAGGATATTTCAGATCCGGAACAGGTGGAAGACATCATCCGCATGATTAATGACATGGGGATTCCCGTACACGAGAGTGCTCCGGATGCGGACGCCCTTATGCTGGCCGACGCCGATACCGACGAGGCAGCCGCTGAAGAAGCGGCTGCAGCGTTGGCAGCGGTTGAGACCGACATTGGCCGCACCACTGACCCTGTGCGCATGTATATGCGTGAAATGGGTACAGTTGAGCTCCTCACACGCGAAGGCGAAATCGAAATCGCCAAGCGTATCGAAGAGGGCATCCGTGAAGTGATGGGCGCAATTGCGCACTTCCCTGGCACGGTTGACCACATTCTCTCCGAGTACACTCGCGTCACCACCGAAGGTGGCCGCCTGTCCGACGTCCTGAGCGGTTATATCGACCCGGACGATGGCATTGCGCCGCCTGCTGCTGAAGTTCCGCCGCCTGTCGATCCGAAAACCGTGAAAGCGGATGACGAAACCGACGACGAAGCCGAAGCCAGCACCGACGACGAAGAAGAAGTCGAAAGCGGTCCGGATCCGATCATCGCAGCACAGCGTTTCGGCGCCGTGTCCGATCAGATGGAAGTCACTCGCAAGGCGCTGAAAAAGCACGGCCGTGGTAACAAGCTGGCAATCGCCGAGCTGGTGCTCCTGGCTGAGCTGTTCATGCCGATCAAACTGGTTCCGAAGCAATTCGAAGGCCTGGTTGAGCGTGTTCGCAGTGCCTTGGATCGTCTGCGTCAGCAAGAGCGCGCGATCATGCAGCTCTGCGTTCGTGATGCACGCATGCCGCGTGCCGACTTCCTGCGCCAGTTCCCGGGCCATGAAGTTGACGAAAGCTGGACCGATGCACTGGCCAAAGGCAAAAGCAAATACGCTGAAGCCATTGGTCGTTTTCAAGCCGACATCGTTCGTTGCCAGCAAAAGCTGACTGCATTGCAGACCGAAACCGGTCTGACGATTGCCGAGATCAAGGACATCAACCGTCGCATGTCGATCGGTGAGGCCAAGGCCCGCCGCGCGAAGAAAGAGATGGTAGAAGCGAACTTGCGTCTGGTGATCTCCATCGCCAAGAAGTACACCAACCGTGGCCTGCAATTCCTCGACTTGATCCAGGAAGGCAACATCGGTTTGATGAAAGCGGTGGATAAGTTCGAATACCGTCGCGGTTACAAGTTCTCGACTTATGCCACCTGGTGGATCCGTCAGGCGATCACTCGCTCGATCGCCGACCAGGCCCGCACCATCCGTATTCCGGTGCACATGATCGAGACGATCAACAAACTCAACCGTATTTCCCGGCAGATGTTGCAGGAAATGGGTCGCGAACCGACCCCGGAAGAGCTTGGCGAACGCATGGAAATGCCTGAGGACAAGATCCGTAAGGTATTGAAGATCGCTAAAGAGCCGATCTCCATGGAAACCCCGATCGGTGATGACGAAGATTCTCACCTGGGTGACTTTATCGAAGACTCGACCATGCAGTCGCCAATCGATGTCGCCACTGTTGAGAGCCTTAAAGAAGCGACTCGCGAAGTCCTGTCCGGCCTCACTGCCCGTGAAGCCAAGGTTCTGCGCATGCGCTTCGGCATCGACATGAATACCGACCATACCCTTGAGGAAGTCGGTAAACAGTTCGACGTTACCCGCGAGCGGATTCGTCAGATTGAAGCCAAGGCGTTGCGCAAGCTACGCCACCCGACGAGAAGCGAGCATTTGCGCTCCTTCCTCGACGAGTGATCACAAAACCCCCAGCCCTGCTGGGGGTTTTGCTTTCTACAGATTAAATTCCCCGCGCGTCACTCCCGCCGAATTGCCCGTCTACACTCGAAACAATCCCCCCGAGCCATAACGAGACCGTTATGCCCAGAATGCCGGCCGTGCTTTTGCTGTCACTGCTTGCCTGGACCGCAACGGCCGGCGCGCTGACTCTCACCGACGAAGAGCGTAGCTGGCTTACGGAACACCCGGAACTGCGCCTGGGTGTCGATGCGTCCTGGCCACCGTTCGAGTATCGCGATGAAGAGGGCCGCTACCAGGGACTGGCGGCGGATTACATCAAGCTGATTCAAGAACGCCTGAACATAAAGGTCACCCCTGTTGAGCCAGTCAGCTGGACCGCGGTGCTGGAACAGGCCAGACAAGGCAAGCTGGACCTCTTGCCAGGGATCATGTCGACGCCTGAGCGCCAGGGCTATCTGTTCTTCACCCGCCCTTATCTGGACTTTCCGATCGTGATTCTTGCTCACGAAGGTGGGGCACAACCGCGAAAACTCGAAGATCTTTACGGCCTGAAAATCGCCGTGGTGGAGAACTACGCGCCTCATGAGCTATTGCGCACACACCATCCCGACCTGAATCTGGTCGCGTTGCCAAATGTCAGCTCAGCGTTACAGGCACTGGCTACCGGCCAGGTGGATGCGGTAGTGGGCGATCTCGCCTCGAGCATCTGGAGTCTGCGGCAACTCAAACTCGAAGGGCTCTATGTCAGCGGTGAAACGCCTTATCGATATCAATTGGCGATGGCCGTACCGCAAGGCGATAAGGTCCTGATCGGCATCCTCGATAAAGTTCTGGCGGACCTGAGCCCCGCAGAAATCAACGCCATCCAGGAACATTGGGTAGGGAACGTTCTCGACCATCGTACTTTCTGGTCCGACCTGTTGTTCTACGGCCTGCCCGGTGTCCTGTTGCTGTTCACCGGGTTGGCGGTAGTGATCCGCATCAATCGCCGACTCAGTTCGGAGATCTCCCGCCGGGTTGCGCTGGAGCAAGAGCTGCGCAGCAGCGAATACCATTACCGCGGGCTGGTAGAAAGCCTTTCAGCGATTGCCTGGGAAGCCCGCATAAACGATTTTACGTATAGCTACGTGTCACCCCATGCCGAGGACCTGCTCGGCTACCCCTTGTCGCATTGGCTGATTCCGGGTTTCTGGCGCAACATCATTCACCCCGCCGATCTGACACGCGCCCAGACCTTTTGCGACCATGAAGTACTGGCCGGCCGCGATCATAGCCTCGACTACCGCGTCATCACCGCCGACGGCCGCTGCCTGTGGGTTCGCGATATCGTCAGCCTGATCGAGCATGGCCATGAGCCGGTATTGCGCGGTCTGATGATCGATATCAGTGAAGCCAAGCGAACCGAGGAAGCCTTGCGCCTGTCCGAGCAGAAGTTCGCGTCGGTATTCCAGCAATGCCCGGACATTCTGGTGATCGCACGGTTGTCCGACGGCTGTTTGCTGGAGGTCAATGAAGCCTTTGAGGAGCAGATCGGCCTGAGCGCAGAGGAAGTCGTCGGCCAGACCGCCACCGACCTGAATATCTGGGGAATAGCCGGCGTCGGCCCCGCTCTCCTGCAGCGCTTACAGGCCGGCAGCATTCGCAATCTGGAGATGCCATTCCGACGCAACAATGGCCAGGTGTTCACCGGCCTGATCTCCGCCGAACCATTCGACCTCGACACCACTCCAGCGCTGGTGGTGGTGGTGCGTGACATCAGTCAGCTCAAGGAAACCCAGCAGCAACTGCAGACCTCCGAAGAGAAGTTCGCCAAAGCCTTCCATGCATCACCCGATGGCCTGCTGCTCAGCCGCCAACGCGATGGCTTGCTGATTGAGGTCAACGAGGGCTTTAGCCGCATCACCGGCTTCAACAGCGCGATGTCTCTGGACCGCTCCACGCTGGATTTGGGTATATGGGTCAACCTGAACGAACGCAAACAGATGCTCGACCTGCTGCAACGAGATGGTTTTGTACGCGACTTCAGTTGCCACATCCGCCGTAACGATGGACAGATTCGTCTGTGCGAGGTGTCCAGTCGCCCGCTGCCCATTGGTGACGAAGACTGCATGCTGACCATCGCCCGGGACATCACCGAGCGCCATCTGATGCAGGAAAAGCTGCAACAGGCCGCCACCGTGTTCGAAAGCACCGCCGAAGGGGTTTTGATCACCGATACTCAACAGCACATCATCGCGGTCAACCGTGCCTTCACGGAGATCACCGGCTACAGGGAAATCGAAGCCCTTGGCCATACTCCCAGGCTACTTGCCTCAGGCTTGCACGACAGCGCCTTCTACGCGGCCATGTGGCATCAACTGACCGCCGAAGGTCATTGGCAGGGAGAGATTTCCAATCGGCGCAAAAATGGTGAGCTGTACCCAAGCTGGCTGACCATTAGCGCTGTGCGTAACCGGGACAAATTCATCACTCACTTCGTTGCGGTTTTCGCGGACATCTCCAGCTTGAAGCATGCCCAGGCGCGCCTCGACTACCAGGCCCACCATGACCCGCTGACCGGCCTGCCCAACCGCACCTTATTCGAGAGTCGGTTGCTGACAGCGCTAAACACTCAGCAAGAGAACGGCGGGCAAGGCGCCGTGTTGTTCCTCGATCTGGATCGCTTCAAACATATCAATGACAGCCTTGGTCACCCGGTCGGTGATCTGCTGCTCAAGGGCATTGCCGTGCGCTTGAAAGAACAGCTGCGCGACATCGACACCGTGGCCCGCCTGGGCGGCGATGAGTTCATCATCCTGCTTCCCGGCCTGCAGCAAGCCAGCGACGCTGAACACATCGCCAACAAGCTCCTCAATTGCTTTGGTGCGCCCTTCCAGGCCGACGAGCACGAGTTTTTCATCAGCGCCAGCATTGGCACCAGTCTCTACCCAAAGGACGGCTGCGACGTCGCCACACTGATCAAAAATGCCGACGCGGCCATGTACCGCTCCAAAGCCAAGGGCCGCAACCGGGTCGAAAGCTATACACGCGACCTCACGGCTCAGGCCAGCGAACGGATAGCGCTGGAACATGAACTGCGCCGCGCCATCGAGCGTAATGAGCTATGCCTCTATTACCAGCCGAAAATCAGCCTGAAAGACCGACACATCGTCGGTGCTGAAGCCCTGATTCGCTGGCGCCATCCAACCTTCGGCGACGTGCCTCCCGAGCACTTCATCCCTCTGGCCGAAGAAAACGGCATGATTCTGCAAATTGGTGATTGGGTACTGGAGCAGGCCTGCCAGCAGATGTACGAGTGGAATAGGGTCTATGACGGCTTCGGCCCGCTATCGGTCAACCTGGCCGGGGCTCAACTGCGTCAACCGAACCTGCTTGGCCGGATCGAACAGCTGCTCAGAGATAACCGCCTCTACCCCGGTTTCCTGCAATTGGAAATCACCGAAAGCTTCATCATGAGCCAGGCCGAAGAAGCCCTTGAGGTCCTGCATCAGCTCAAGCGCCTGGGCGTACAGCTGGCTATCGACGACTTCGGTACCGGTTACTCGTCCTTGAGCTACCTCAAGCGTCTACCGCTGGACTTCCTGAAAATTGACCAATCCTTCGTCCGCGGCCTGCCTGACGACCCCCACGATGCGGCTATCGTCCGCGCCATTATCGCCTTGGGCCGCAGCATGCAATTCACCGTCATCGCCGAGGGCGTCGAAACCCAGGCGCAGCAAGAATTCCTCGCCGCGGAAGGCTGCGAACAGATCCAAGGCTACATTGTCAGCCTCCCCCTCCCCGCCGATGAATTCGCCGCAAGCTTTCTTCGTATAACTCTTTCGGACTTTTCGGATAGCACAGCCGAGAAACCATCGCTATAATCCGCGGCCTACTGAGGGCCTATAGCTCAGTTGGTTAGAGCAGGGGACTCATAATCCCTTGGTCGTAGGTTCGAGTCCTACTGGGCCCACCATACTCAAAGCCGCGCACTGCGCGGCTTTCGTGTTTCAGCGATTCAGCGAGCCTGTAAGATGCTCGCCCACTGATGTGTACCGCCGGAGAAGACCTTGCCTGACACCCGCCCTCCCGTCCTCGACGAAATCGACCGCCAGTTGATTGCGGCCCTGCAGATCAACGCCCGTGAAAGCGTCGCCATGCTCGCCCGCCAGCTGGGCATCGCCCGCACCACGGTAACCTCACGGCTGGCGCGGCTGGAGAAAGCTCGGGTGATTACCGGCTACGGCGTGCGTCTTGGGCAACGGGTGGTCGATGGCGGGTTGCAGGCGTACGTCGGGATTACCGTACAACCGCGCTCCGGCAAGGAAGTGCTGCGCCGCCTCAGCGCTATGGCTCAGGTCCAGCAACTCTGTGCGGTCAGTGGCGAGTTTGACTATGTGGCGTGGCTGCGCACTGACTCGCCAGAACAACTCGACCAATTGCTTGATCAGATCGGCAGCGTCGATGGGGTGGAAAAAACCACCACCTCGATCATCCTCAGTAGCAAGATTGATCGTGGGCAGCCGGTTTAAGGGATTGGATGATCCTGTAGCCGCTGGCGAAGCCTGCGCCCGGCCGCGAAGCTTGCTGCTACGGGGCCACACGACCATTTAGCCCAACACTTTCGTCACATTGCCTAAAAAGCATTCATATCGACGACATTTTGCGTCTTATTAACGTGCTCTACACTCCCTAGAATGGCGGCAGTCTTTTCCTACTTCCAAACTCACAGCGGCCACCACACCGCGCGAGTCGCCAGCAAGGTCAACCATGAACAAGAATAATCGCCATCCTGCAGACGGTAAAAAACCGGTCACTATTTTCGGTCCGGACTTTCCTTTCGCCTTCGATGACTGGATTGAGCATCCGGCCGGTCTGGGCAGTATTCCAGTGACAAACCACGGTGCTGAAGTAGCAATCGTCGGTGCCGGGATCGCCGGGCTGGTGGCGGCTTACGAGCTGATGAAGCTGGGTCTGAAACCGGTGGTGTACGAAGCCTCGAAGATGGGCGGTCGTTTGCGCTCACAGGCTTTCGAAGGCGCCGAAGGGATCATTGCCGAGTTAGGCGGTATGCGCTTCCCGGTGTCGTCCACCGCGTTCTACCACTATGTCGACAAGCTCGGACTGGAAACCAAACCGTTCCCCAATCCGCTGACGCCTGCCTCGGGCAGCACAGTGATCGACCTCGAAGGCCAGACCCACTACGCACAGAAACTCACCGATTTGCCGGCGCTGTTTCAGGAAGTCGCCGACGCCTGGGCTGATGCGCTGGAGGACGGCTCGCGCTTCGGCGAGATCCAGCAAGCGATCCGCGACCGCGATGTGCCACGCCTCAAAGAGCTGTGGAACACCCTCGTCCCGCTATGGGATGACCGCACATTCTATGACTTCGTCGCCACCTCAAAAGCCTTCGCCAAGTTGTCGTTCCATCACCGCGAAGTGTTTGGCCAGGTTGGCTTCGGTACCGGTGGCTGGGATTCGGACTTCCCCAACTCGATGCTGGAAATTTTCCGCGTCGTCATGACCAATTGCGACGACCACCAACACCTGGTAGTCGGCGGCGTCGAGCAAGTGCCGCTGGGCATCTGGCGCCACGTACCCGAGCGTTGTGCTCACTGGCCAGAAGGCACCAGCCTGAGTTCGCTGCACAGTGGCGCACCGCGTACTGGGGTGAAACGCATTGCGCACGCTGCCGATGGTCGCTTCAGCGTCACCGATAACTGGGACGACACCCGCGAATATGCCGCCGTACTGACCACCTGCCAGAGCTGGTTGCTGACCACCCAGATCGAGTGCGACGAGTCGCTGTTCTCGCAGAAGATGTGGATGGCTCTGGACCGCACCCGCTATATGCAGTCCTCGAAGACCTTCGTCATGGTCGACCGGCCGTTCTGGAAGGACAAAGACCCGGAAACCGGTCGCGACCTGATGAGCATGACCCTCACCGATCGCCTGACTCGTGGCACGTACTTGTTTGAAAACGGCAAGTACGACAACGGTGACGACAAGCCGGGCGTCATTTGCCTGTCCTACTCGTGGATGAGCGACGCACTGAAAATGCTCCCGCAACCAATCGAGAAACGCGTGAAGCTGGCGCTCGATGCACTGAAGAAGATCTACCCAAAAGTCGACATCGCAGCGCGCATCATCGGCGATCCGATCACCGTGTCCTGGGAAGCCGATCCGCATTTCCTCGGTGCCTTCAAAGGTGCGCTGCCGGGTCACTATCGCTACAACCAGCGGATGTATGCGCACTTCATGCAGGAAGACATGCCTGCCGAGCAGCGTGGGATCTTTATCGCTGGCGACGATGTTTCATGGACGCCAGCATGGGTTGAAGGCGCGGTTCAGACTTCGCTGAATGCCGTGTGGGGCATCATGAAACACTTCGGCGGCGAAACTCATGCGCAGAACCCTGGCCCAGGCGATGTGTTCCACGAAATCGGTCCGATTGCCCTGCCCGAATGATAGGACGTTCGATATGCGCGTAGCCCTTTACCAATGCCCGCCGCTGCCACTGGATGTCGCGGGCAATCTGCACCGCCTGCAAAAACTGGCGATGGAAGCCAAGGACGCTGATTTGCTGGTGTTGCCGGAGATGTTTCTGACCGGTTACAACATCGGCGTCGAAGCGGTAGGCGCGTTGGCCGAGGCGCGGGACGGTGCGTCGGCGCAACACATTGCGAGCATCGCCAAGACTTCGGGTGTCGCCATTCTCTATGGCTACCCGGAGCGGGCCGATGACGGGCAGATTTACAACGCCGTGCAGTTGATCGACGCCAAGGGCGAAAGTCTGTGTAACTACCGCAAGACTCACTTGTACGGTGAGCTCGATCACTCGATGTTCAGCGTCGGCCCGGATGAGTTTCCACTGGTGGAATTGAACGGCTGGAAGCTCGGCTTTTTAATTTGCTACGACCTCGAATTCCCGGAAAACGCCCGGCGTCTGGCCCTGGCCGGTGCCGAGCTGATTCTGGTACCGACGGCGAACATGGTGCCGTATGACTTTATCGCCGACGTCACAGTGCGTGCCCGCGCCTTCGAAAACCAGTGTTATGTGGCCTACGCCAACTACTGCGGCCATGAAGGTGACATCCACTATTGCGGCCAAAGCAGCATTGCCGCGCCAGATGGCACTCGTATCGCCCAGGCTGGACTGGATGAGGCGCTGATTGTCGGAACGCTGGATCGGCAGTTGATGCTCAAATCCCGCATGGCCAATCGCTATTTTTTTGATCGCCGACCCGAGCTTTATGGTGACCTGAGCAACCGCTGATCGGACATTATCCGCTAGCATAAGCACATCTCTGTTCTGGAAGTGCTCATGTCCGCGCTGAACCACCCCCACCATCACATTGGAACCCTGGCCAACGGGCTGCGGGTTTCACTGCGTCACGCACCACGTTTGAAGCGTTGCGCGGCTGCTTTGCGAGTTGCCGCTGGCAGTCACGACGTATCACTCGCCTGGCCTGGGCTGGCGCACTTCCTCGAACATCTTTTCTTTCTCGGTACTGAGCGTTTTCCCGCAGACCAAGGGTTGATGGCCTACGTGCATCGTCATGGCGGGCAGGTGAATGCGCGGACCAACGAGCGCACCACGGACTTCTTCTTCGAGCTCCCCACTCAGGCATTTAATGGCGGGCTCGAGCGTTTGAGTGACATGCTTGCTCATCCGCGTCTGGACCAGAACGACCAGCTGCGCGAACGGGAAGTGCTGCACGCCGAATTTATCGCCTGGTCTCGGGATGCGTCGGCGCAGCAACAGTTCAGCCTGTTCGATAGCCTTTCGGCGGCGCATCCGCTGCGGGCCTTTCATGCGGGGAATCGCTATAGCCTGCCGGTGCCGCAGCCAGCGTTCCAACAGGCATTGGGCGAGTTCTATCAGCGTTTCTATCAGACCGGGCAAATGACCTTGAGCCTGGCCGGGCCGCAGTCTATTGCCGAGTTGAAGGCGCTGGCGGAAGGGTTCAGCGCAGCCCTCGCCACCGGGCAGCCGATAATGCAGAGCATGCCGCCCGCACTGATGGATACCGTCGACAGCCGTTTTCAACAGGCAGGCGAATGCCGTCTGAACCTACTGTTTGCCTGTGAGCAATTGCCCAACGCATCAGCTGAGGCACTGGGTTTTCTGTGCACCTGGTTACGTTCTTCAAAACCCGGCGGCTTGCTCGCCGAGTTACAACGTCGCCAACTGGTCGACACCCTTAAAGCCGCGCCGCTCTACCAGTTCGCCGGGCAAGCGTTGTTGAACATTGAATTCACTCTCACTGCCAACGGGTCGAAACAGCATCCGTTGATCCGCGAGCTGTTTTTCGACTGGCTGAACTTTTTCAGTGCGAACGGCGATTGGCCTCAATTGCGTGAGGAATATGCCTTGCTGCAACAACGCAAACAGCAGGTCAGTGGCGCAATGGAGTTTGCCCGATTGGACGGTGAGCAATTGGCGTCGGGGTTGTCCGAACACGGTGTCGTCGCACTCAAAGCACTCTTGAAGCAGATGCAACCTAAGCCTGTAGATAAACCAGCAGGCGCATGGCAACTGCCGCCACCCAACCCCTTTCTGCGCCAAGTCACTGAACCCGCTCGGGCCGGATTGATTCGCGGGCAAACCAGTGCTCACCGTGGCCTGCGGACCTTTGCTCAGGATCGCTCGCGCAGCCGCCGCGACAGTTCGAACATGCTTTTCAGCAAGGAGCTTGCGGACGATACCGGTGAAGGCGCGATCTATCTGCGCTGGCGTCTGGATTCTGCAGTGCAGGCCAGCCTTCAGCCGAAACTGGAAAGCAGCCTGAAAACCCTGCAAGAAGATGCCCGCCAGGCGGGTATCGATTTTTCCTTCAGCGCACTGGGCAATGAATGGCTGTTGAAGATGACCGGCATTCATGAGCCGATGCCGGCGATTCTCGAACAAGCGTTGCAACGTCTGACAATGCCTGACGCCGACTTCTGGCAAGAGCAGAGCGCGCCAACCAAGACCGCCCCGCTGATCCCTATTCGACAATTGCTGAAAGTGTTGCCCGAACATTGCCTGGGATACTCCCAGCTGCCGGCGCAGCAGCCTGTCAGCGACACCGATCTGCAACACCTTTGGTCGACCGCTCGCTGGGATGGATTGGCGCTCGGTCTGTCGGCCTCCTCACAGACTGCAATGGCCGGCGTGCTGAACCGAATGCCAGGCATCCCCGACAACCAGGTTTCACTTGCACTATCGATTCGCTCACAACATCTGTGGAGCGAGGTACCAACCGACTCCAGCGAACACGCGCTGCTGCTGTTTTGCCCGACCCCCATCCAGGACATTGCCAACGAAGCCGCCTGGCGTTTACTCGCGCAGCTTTGCCAGTCACCGTTCTACCAGCGCCTGCGGGTTGAGTTACAACTGGGTTATGCGGTGTTCAGCGGGGTGCGGCAAATCAATGGGCAAACCGGGATGCTGTTCGGCGTTCAGTCGCCAAACGCTTCATTGCGAGACCTCCTGGAACACATCGAAATCTTCCTTCAGCGGATGCCAGAACTAATCTTGGGGATCGATGATTCGTCTTTTATTAACCAGTGCCAGACCCTTGCCGCACAATTTGACAGCGGCGCCCTACCCGTCGCCCAAGCAGCCGAACTGCTCTGGCAAGGCAAACTGGCCGGCCATCCATCGGATTACCTGGTGCAGTTGAAAGAGGCGACTCTGACACTGGACCGGCAATCAGCACTGGACGCGGCTCAACGCCTGAGCCAGGCCGAAGGCGGTTGGCGGTGCCTGGCCAGCCGCGGCTGCCACGACTAGCCTTGGCAAGTGGCAAAATGATCATTACCTGGGTTGCAATTAGCTTTCTTCTAGAATGGAGGTCAACGCCTGCGGGAATTTAGTAAGATAGCCACCTAAGCATCTGAACATCTCCCGCGGGAGGTGGACTACATGTATAGGTATCAACCGTCCCACCTACCTGAAGGAGCAACTCTATGTCCTGGTCCAAACCTGCTTACACCGACCTGCGTATCGGCTTTGAAGTCACCATGTACTTCGCAAGCCGTTAATTTACGCCGTTAAATCAGTTGTGCAGCGCAACGCCTCGGCCAGCCGGGGCGTTTTTATTTTCAGCTTTTGTGTGAGGGAGCGGCCATGTTTGTCCAGATTCTAGGTTCCGCCGCCGGCGGTGGTTTCCCGCAGTGGAACTGCAACTGCGTGAACTGCGCAGGTTTTCGCGACGGCAGCCTGAGAGCTGAGGCGCGTACCCAGTCGTCCATCGCGATTTCCGATGATGGCGTGAACTGGGTGCTGTGCAATGCCTCGCCGGACATCCGTGCGCAACTGCAGAACTTTGCCCCGATGCAACCAGGCCGCGCACTGCGCGATACCGGGATCAGCGCGATCATCCTGATGGACAGCCAGATCGATCACACCACTGGCCTGCTCAGCCTGCGCGAAGGCTGCCCGCATCAGGTCTGGTGCACCGACATGGTCCATGAAGACCTGAGCACTGGCTTCCCGCTGTTCACTATGCTCACCCACTGGAATGGCGGACTGAGCTGGAATCGCATCGAACTCGAAGGCACGTTCACCATCCCGGCCTGCCCGAACCTGCGCTTCACCCCATTGCCACTGCGCAGTGCTGCCCCGCCCTACTCGCCACACCGCTTCGATCCGCACCCCGGCGACAACATCGGGTTGATCGTCGAAGACCTGCGCACCGGTGGCAAGCTGTTCTACGCGCCAGGCCTGGGCAAGGTCGACGCACCGCTGCTGGAAATCATGGCCGGCAGTGATTGCCTGCTGGTGGACGGCACGATGTGGGACGACGACGAAATGCAGCGCCGTGGCGTCGGCACCCGCACCGGCCGGGAAATGGGCCATCTGGCACAAAACGGCCCCGGTGGCATGCTGGAAGTGCTTGAACAGTTGCCCAAGCAGCGCAAAGTGCTTATCCACATCAACAACACCAACCCAATCCTCGATGAAGACTCGGTCGAACGTGCCGAACTTCTACGACGAAATGTCGAGGTGGCTTACGACGGAATGAGTATTGAGCTGTAGCAGAGATCGTCTCACGATCCCCTGTGGGATCGCCGCACCGCCGCTCCCACATTAGGCTCGCTTCGTTTTACAGACCGCGATGATGGCGGCTTACCCAGACGACATAAAATTCCACGGTTGTTCCCCGGAGAACCGAAATGACTGACACACCGCTGTCTCCCGCCGAGTTCGAACAGGCGCTGCGCGCCAAGGGCGCCTACTACCATATCTATCACCCCTACCATGTGGCGATGTATGAAGGCCGGGCGACCCGCGAGCAGATTCAGGGCTGGGTCGCCAATCGCTTCTACTATCAGGTGAACATCCCGCTCAAGGACGCCGCGATTCTGGCCAATTGCCCGGATCGGGAAGTGCGCCGCGAGTGGATTCAGCGTTTGCTCGATCACGACGGCGCGCCCGGTGAAGACGGCGGTATCGAAGCCTGGCTGCGTCTGGGCCAAGCGGTCGGCCTGGACCCGGATCAGTTGCGTTCCCAGGAACTGGTTTTGCCAGGCGTGCGCTTCGCCGTGGATGCCTACGTCAACTTCGCTCGCCGAGCCCGTTGGCAAGAAGCCGCCAGCAGCTCACTGACTGAACTGTTCGCTCCGCAAATCCACCAATCGCGACTCGACAGCTGGCCACAGCATTACCCGTGGATCGACCCGACCGGTTATGAGTATTTCCGCACACGCCTGGGTCAGGCTCGACGTGATGTGGAACACGGTATGGCGATTACTCTGCAGCACTACACCACGCGGGAAGGCCAGGAGCGCATGCTGGAAATTCTCCAGTTCAAACTGGACATTCTTTGGAGCATGCTCGATGCCATGAGCATGGCCTATGAACTGAACCGCCCGCCATATCACAGCGTGACTGAGCAACGAGTCTGGCATAAGGGAATCACCCTATGAGTTTCGATCGCAGCAGAACCCCGAGCTGGCGGACCGGCTATCGTTACCAGTACGAACCGGCGCAAAAAGGCCATGTGCTGCTATACCCCGAAGGCATGATCAAACTCAACGAAAGTGCCGCGCTGATTGGCGGCCTGATTGACGGTGAGCGTGACGTCGCGGCAATCATTGCCGAACTGGACGCCAAGTTCCCCGGCGTACCCGAGCTCGGTGAAGACATCGAGCAATTCATGGAGGTCGCCCGTGCTGAGCACTGGATCGAACTTGTCTGAGCAGGCGCAGCCGATGCCACCCAAGCCTGAGATAGGCCTGCCGCTGTGGCTATTGGCCGAGCTGACTTATCGCTGCCCGCTGCAATGTCCCTATTGCTCAAACCCGCTGGATTTCGCCGAGCAGGGTAAGGAGCTGAGCACCGAACAATGGATTAAGGTGTTCCGCGAAGCGCGGGAGATGGGCGCGGCTCAACTGGGCTTTTCCGGCGGTGAACCGCTGGTGCGTCAGGACTTGGCCGAGCTGATCGGTGAAGCACGCAAACTTGGTTTCTACACCAACCTGATCACCTCGGGCATCGGCCTCACCGAGCAGAAAATCAGCGACTTCAAGAAAGCCGGTCTGGACCATATCCAGATCAGCTTCCAGGCCAGCGACGAACAGGTGAACAACCTGCTGGCCGGTTCGAAAAAAGCCTTCGCACAAAAACTCGAAATGGCCCGAGCGGTGAAAGCCCACGGCTATCCAATGGTGCTGAACTTCGTCACCCATCGGCACAACATCGACAAAATCGACCGCATCATCGAGTTGTGTATTGCGCTGGAGGCTGACTTTGTTGAGCTTGCCACCTGCCAGTTTTACGGCTGGGCGCAGCTCAATCGCGTAGGCCTGTTGCCAACCAAAGAGCAACTGATTCGCGCCGAGCGCATCACCAATGAATACCGCGCAAAACTTGCAGCCGAAGGGCATCCGTGCAAGCTGATTTTCGTCACCCCGGACTATTACGAAGAACGCCCCAAAGCCTGCATGAACGGCTGGGGCAGCATCTTTCTCACCGTTACTCCGGACGGTACCGCCCTGCCGTGCCACGGCGCGCGGCAAATGCCCGTGCAGTTTCCGAATGTGCGCGATCACAGCATGCAACACATCTGGTACGACTCGTTCGGCTTCAACCGCTTTCGCGGCTACGACTGGATGCCCGAGCCGTGCCGCTCCTGCGATGAAAAGGAAAAGGACTTCGGCGGCTGCCGCTGCCAGGCCTTCATGCTCACCGGTGACGCCAGCAACGCCGACCCGGTGTGCAGCAAGTCAGAACATCACGGCGTGATTCTTCAGGCCCGCGAAGAAGCCGAGCACGCTACCCAGACCATCGAGCAACTGGCCTTTCGAAATGAACGAAACTCACGCCTCATCGTTAAAGGCTGAACCCTTCAGCGCCGCCAAAGCCGTTGCCGCCGGTATCGACTTCGCTGAGTTGCGGGGCGGCCTGCACGGCCTGTTCTGGAATGAATACCGCCCCGAAGACGCTGCCTGCCGTATCTGGCACTGGCACGATGGCCAGGCCCACTGCCTGACGCCGTCGGGGTTCAGCGTGCGCAGTCGGGTCTATGAATATGGCGGCGGGTCGTTCTGTCTGAGCGATGACGGGCTGGTGTTCGTCAACGAAGCGGACCAACAGCTTTATCGGCAATCGCTGCAAGGTGAGACGCCCCAGGCGTTGACCCAAGGCGAGTGCCGTTATGGCGATCTGCAGTTCGCTGCCGGGCAGGTTCTAGCGGTCGAGGAAAACCACAATCAGCATCGACTGGTCGCCATCGATGTCGCCAGTGGCCAGCGTCAATTACTGGTTGAAGGTGCGGATTTCTATGCCGCGCCGACCCTGAGTCCAAACGGTCAGCGGCTGGCGTGGATCGAATGGAGTCGCCCGCATCAACCGTGGACATCGACACGCTTAATGGTAGCCAAGCGTCAGGCTGACAGCGGCTGGGGTCAGCCGCGCTGTGTAGCCGGTGATGGTGCAGAAGAATCCCTGCAACAGCCGCGCTTTGATGACTCGGGTCAGCTGTATTGCCTGACGGATCGCGCAGGGTTCTGGCAGCCATGGGTCGAATCCGAATCAGGTTTGAATCCGCTGCCCAGCGCTGAAGTGGATCACGCACCCGCGCCTTGGCAACTGGGTGGCAGCACCTGGCTGCCGCTGGGCGAAGGCGCTTACCTGGCGAGCTGGACCGAGGATGGTTTTGGCCGACTCGGGCTGTGCCGGGGCGATGGTTCGCTCGAGGATTTCACCGGCGACTACAGCCGCTTCCGAAATCTGGCACTGGATGAGCAGTTTGTTTACTGCATTGCTGCATCACCGATCAGTCCAGCGGCAGTGGTCGCCATCAACCGCGACACTCATGAGGTCAAGGTCTTGGCTGGCGGCGTTGTGCCGTTGCCCGCCGAACAGATCAGCTGTCCGCAAACCTTGCGCTACCCAAGCGGCAAGGGAGAAGCCCATGGCTTTTTCTATCCCGCCATGAACGGCGCCACTAAACCACCTCTGGTGGTATTTATCCACGGCGGCCCGACCTCCGCCTGCTACCCGATGCTCGATCCCCGCCTCCAGTACTGGACGCAACGGGGCTTCGCCGTCGCCGATCTCAACTATCGCGGCAGCAGCGGCTACGGTCGTGCCTATCGACAGGCGTTGCATTTGAGTTGGGGTGCTGTGGATGTCGAGGACGCTTGCTCGGTCGTCGCCTATCTCGCCGGGCAAGGGCTGATCGACGGCGAAAAAGCCTTCATCCGAGGTGGTAGTGCAGGGGGTTACACCACCCTGTGTGCACTGGCGTTTCAGAATGTATTTCGTGCTGGCGCCAGTCTGTACGGGGTCAGCGATCCGCTCGCCCTGGCTCGCACCACCCACAAATTCGAGAGCGATTACCTGGACTGGCTGATCGGCGACCCCGAACAGGACGCCGAACGCTACAACGCCCGCACGCCAGTACTGCACGCAAGCAACATTCGCGTGCCGGTGATTTTCTTCCAGGGTGAACTCGACGCCGTCGTCGTGCCGCAACAGACCCGCGACATGCTCAAGGCCTTGCAGGACAACGGCATCCCGGCCGAAGCGTACTACTACCCCGACGAACGCCACGGCTTTCGCAAGGCGAGCAATCAGGCCCATGCGCTAGAGCAGGAATGGTTGTTTTATCGAAGGGTGATGGAGCTGATGGACTGACAAATGCGATCAGTCAGTCAAACGGAGGCGCCTCATTCGCGGGCAAGCCTCGCTCCTACAGGTGATTGCGTACTCTTATAGGAGCGAGGCTTGCCCGCGATGGCTATCTAACAGCCAACGCAGATCTCAACGCTTGGCAATGATGATGCGGATAAAGTCCATGAGTCAGCTCCTGATGAAAATCGGCTCGTGTAAGCCATACAACTGATCGACCTATTGCGCCAGGCAGGGTTCAGTCCAATTCCAGCCACAAGCCATGGACCGTCGACAAAAAAACGCCCCATGCCAAAAGAATCAGGCATGAGGCGATGCGTTATACCGCGAGACGGTTCGGGAATTAGAGAGGGAGCAGATCGATCAGACCGCCACACCTTTTCGGCATTGCAGTTGCGCGGTGCGAACACGGGAAAAGGCGCGGGCCAGCCGTAGAAGCATTTCGTCGATGTTGGCCTTGCTGACGGTCAGGGCCGGGGTGAAGCGCAGGCAATTGGCTTGTGGTGCGCTCAACAGCAGGCCTTCGTAAAGCGCTGCCTTGACCACCGCGTCCGCCGAATCATCGGCCAGGGTAAGCCCCCAAAGCAGACCTTGTCCGCGTAACTCGCCCTGTCCATAGCGGTTGACCAAACGAGCGAGGCCTTCGCGCAGGTATTGCCCGGTTTCCCGTACTTGCGCGAGAAAGCCGTTCTCCAGAACGCTGTCGAGCACTGCCAGACCGGCCGCGGTCATCAAGGCATTGCCGTGATGGGTGCCGTCCAGCTCGCCGATGTCGAAACAACAGGCCTTGCCTCGAGCCAACAGCGCCGCCAGCGGTACACCGCCGCCGAGGCCCTTGCCGAGGGTGACGATATCGGCGCGCACACCGTAAACCTGCTCGGCCAACAGCGTGCCGCAGCGGCCAATACCGGTTTGCACTTCATCAAGAATCAGCAGGATCCCCAGCTCACGACACAGACGTTCGACGCCTTTGAGGTAATGCTCGGTGGCCGGAATTACTCCGGCTTCGCCCTGGATCGGCTCCAGCATGATCGCCACGGTCTGCGCATCCACAGCGGCATGCAGCGCTGGCAAGTCATTGAACGGAACGTGGTTGAAACCTGGCAACTGCGGTTCGAAGCGGTTCTCGAGATTTGCGCCACCAGACGCTGACAGCGCACCGAAGCTGCGGCCGTGGCAACCGTGGCTGGCGGTGATGATTCGGTAGGCGCCGCCGCGGTGCAGTTGACCCCATTTGCGCACCAGTTTGATCGCCGCCTCACAGGCTTCGCTGCCGCTGTTGAGAAAGTACGCCTGATCGCTGCCGGTGCTCTGGCACAAACGCTCGGCCAAATTGAGCTGACCGCGATGATGCAGGCCTGCGCCCGGATTGATCAGCGTCTGAGCCTGGCTGGCAATGGCATTCACCAACACTGAAGGGCTGTGGCCAAGACTATTGGCCGCACCGCCTTGAGTGAAATCCAGGTAGGCGCGGTCTTCGCTGTCCCACAGCCAGGAACCCTGGCCACGAACAAAAATCTGCTGGGGCCGTTCGACACTGGGCATCAGGCGCTCGCTGGAAAAGTTGTCACGCCTCGATGACCAACGCTGGTCTGCCATCAGGTCATCGAGGCTGGGGGGATTGCGACGTAAGTTGAACAAATTCATGCCCGCAGGCCCTCAAGCGGTAGGCCGAGCAAACGTGAGGACCAGTCTTCGACCTGACCGGTGCGCATGCGTTTGATCGCGATATCGCGCCAGCGTGAGGACAGCGCCGGGCAATCCACCAGTTTCTTCAAGCCTGCGTGCTCCAGAGGCTCCTGATAAAAACTGCGCAAGGCCCAGGCCACGGTCAGCCCTGGGTAGCTGCGCTGAATCAGCTCGAACGGCTGATCGGCGCTGACGAAGCCCGGTTTGAGCACCCGATAGAACCAGCCGCAGCGACCTGTGTCCTGTGCTTGTTGCGGCAGGTCCTGCAAACCCCAGCGATGGCTCAAGCGATAACACGACGAACGCGGCTGGCTTATCTGCAGCAGAGCGCCACCCCAACGGAACATGTCGCCCAGACACACCTGATCTTCCGTCAGGCCAAGGGTCGAGAGGTTTTCGCCGAAAGCCGGCGCACACCAGCCGATCTGTGGATAACGTTTACGCCAGTAGGCGTAGTGCTCGGCCGGGTAATGATGCAGAGCGCGTTCTGGGCCGGTGTGGAAACGCGGGTCACCGTGCTCGTCGCTGCCCAAGCCTTGCGGCCACAACCAAAGTCGATTTGCAACCGGGTGCTTATCCGTATCGCTGATCAAACCCTGTCCGAGGTTTTTTGCCTTGCCTATGTAAACACCATCAACATAAACGGTATTCATCGCGCTCTCTGGCCCTATAAGCCTTGTGAATACGGTTAGACTAGGCTTGTGCATGGCCCGGGGCCATTTCGATTTTCCAGCTTTTTCGATAAGAATTACTTATGGATTTTAAGCAGCTGCGTTATTTCGTCGCGGTGTATGAAGAGGGTCACGTGGGGCGGGCCGCAGAGCGCCTGTCGATCTCCCAACCAGCGCTCTCGCAACAGATTCGCCATCTGGAACAGAACCTCGACGTCAGCCTGTTCGAACGCAGCAGCAAACGCCTGTTACCAACCCTTGCCGCTCACACCTTGTACAACCACGCCCTGCCCTTGCTCGACGGCATGCAGCGGGCCCGTGAGGCCTTGGGCAACTTCAAGGGACAGGCGCTGCGAACCCTGGCCATCGGCGTGCTACAGACCGTCCATACCAGCCTGGTGCCGCAGATGCTGGAGCGGGTACGCAAAGCGCAACCGCACCTGGTGGTGCAGATCTATGAGCTGACAGGACTGGAAATCGAAAAACGCTTGCTCAACGGTTCGCTGGACATCGGCATCAGCTATCTACCGCCGCGTCAGCCGGGGCTGCATGGCGTGCTGTTGTATGAAGATGAACTGACCCTGGTCATCCCAGCCGAGCATCCGCTGCGCGAATTCAAGAAAGTCTCAATGAGCCAGGCTGCAGAGTTGCCGATGTTGTTGCTCGGAGAAGAGTTCCAGGTACGACAGATTTGGCAGGCGCAATTGGCCAATCTCGGACGACGCCCGCAGGTGCAGGCAGAGTTGAACAATATGGCGGGGATTCTCGACAGCCTGCCTCACACAAAACTGGCCACCGTATTGCCTGGCCGCTCCCAGCAGGAACACGGCAACAAGGCGTTGCTATGGAAACCGTTGAGTGAGCCGCGGGTGCCGTTGAAGGTCGGTCTGGTGTGTCGCGATGTGCAGCGTCAACAAGCCACGCTGGCGTTACTGCGTAATCTGCTGGAAGACGTAATGAATGGCCCGGACGGGCGGATGGCGAACCCGGCAACCCTGGATGTGCTGGGCTGAGAAACAAGGAAACAAAAAATGCAGGCAAAAGAAAACCCCGCCGAAGCGGGGCTTTGCAGACTGTTTCCCTGACATCCATTTCACTCCGCCGTCCTGGCAGAATCCTACGTGTCCATGTTGTTGCTTTGCGCTTCCTGCGCTACGTCCATGTGAAGTAGATTAGCTCTGGATCCAATCTGATGATATGGGAGAAAGGCAGTACGCCATGTAAGAGAATGCTTACATGACGTTACACTCGTCAGAACTGCGCCGCGTCCAGCAGAAACAGCGATTCACTGCCCGCCTTGACCGAGGCGCTCAGCGAGTGAATCCGCGGCAACAGCCGGGCGAAGTAGAAGCGCGCCGTGCCCAGTTTGCTGGCGTAGAAGTCGTCCTGCGCTTCTTTACCGAATGCCGCTTTGGCCATCAATACCCACATGTAGGCGTAGGCCATGTAGCCGAATGCCTGGAGATATTCGACCGACGCTGCACCAATCTCGTTTGGATTGCTTTTCGCGCGGTCAAGCAGCCAGGCCGTCAGCTCGTCGAGGGTGTCCACAGCATCGTTCAACGGATTGGTGAACTCGGCCAGATCTGCGCTAGCGGCCGCGGTGAAATGGCGAATCTCGTCAGCGAACAATGTGTAGTAAGCCCCGCCGGTACCGACAATCTTGCGCCCCACCAGGTCCAGCGCCTGAATGCCGTTGGTACCTTCGTAAATCTGGGTAATCCGCACGTCACGAACCAATTGCTCCTGGCCCCACTCGCGGATATAGCCGTGGCCGCCGAAAACCTGCTGGCCATGCACGGTGGTTTCCAGACCCAGGTCGGTGAGGAATGCTTTGGCGACCGGCGTCAACAAGGCCACCAGGTCATCCGCGCGCTTGCGGGTCGTGGCGTCTTCGCTAAACTTGGCGGTGTCCAGTTGCATCGCCACGTAAGTTGAAAACGCACGGCCGCCTTCGTTCGAGGCCTTCATGGTCAGCAACATGCGACGCACGTCAGGGTGGACGATGATCGGGTCGGCGACTTTATCTTTGGCTTGTGGACCGGTTGGCGAGCGGCTTTGCAGCCGATCACGGGCGTACTCGACCGCGTTCTGATAGGACCGCTCGCCAGACGCCAGGCCTTGAATGCCGACGCCCAGACGCTCGTAGTTCATCATGGTGAACATCGCCGCGAGGCCTTTGTTCGGCTCGCCGACGATGTAACCCACCGCCTCATCGAAATTCATCACGCAGGTGGCGGAAGCCTGGATACCCATCTTGTGTTCGATCGAGCCACAGGTCACCGGATTGCGCTCACCGAGGCTGCCATCGGCATTGACCATGAACTTCGGCACCAGGAACAGCGAGATACCTTTAGGCCCGGCCGGTGCGTCCGGCAGCTTGGCCAGCACCAGATGGATAATGTTTTCGGTCAGGTCGTGCTCACCGCCAGTGATGAAGATCTTGGTCCCGCTGACCTTGTAGGAACCGTCGGCTTGCGGGTCGGCCTTGGTGCGGATAATCCCCAGATCGGTCCCGGCGTGAGGTTCGGTCAGGCACATGGAGCCGGCCCAGACGCCGGCGTACATGTTTGGCAAATAAGTAGCTTTCAACTCGTCGCTGGCGTGGGCGTTGATCGATACACAGGCGCCAGACGTCAGCATCGGATACAGACCGAAAGCCAGACTGGACGAGTTGATCATTTCCTCAACCTGGGCCGAGACCGCCTTCGGCATGCCCATGCCACCGTAGGCAGGATCGCCACCGACACCGACCCACCCCCCTTCAGCGTAGGTCTGATAAGCCTGTGGGAAACCTTGTGGCGTGGTGACCACACCGTCGCTCCAATGGCAGCCTTCTTCGTCGGCGCTACGGCTCAACGGGGCGATACTTTTGCTAGTGACTTTGCCGGCCTCTTCGAGAATAGCCTCGACAGTTTCAGCATCGACTGTGTCCGCCAGGGCAGGCAGCTCGGCCCAGAGTTTGGCGACCTCGAAAACTTCATTGAGGACGAAGCGCATATCGCGCAGGGGCGCTTTGTAGTCAGCCATGGCAAACCTCGTGAGAACTTAACAAGTGATTCGTAGGATCGGGTTTATTCTAGACCCCGAGTGTAACCGAACAACTTTTAAGACACATAGGGTCAGCTAGTGACCGTTTTGTAATTTTTAGTCACTACGACTGGGCGTTATATTTTCGCTGTCTGTGCGGATGTCTCGCGGGCAAGCCTCACTCCTACAGGTCCGTACAATCCGTAGGAGCGAGGCTTGCCCGCGATAGCGCTTTCCCGGCTTTACCGTCAAAGCGCGAATAACTCCGCTGGCAACTTCATCAAGCAATCACTCCCCGCCTCCACCGCAGCCCGATGGGCGGTCGTGCGTGGCAACAACCGCTTGAAGTAGAACTCGCACGTTGCCAGTTTGCCTTGGCAATAATCCGCATCGCCGCTGCCCGCCTCCAGTTGTGCCTGAGCCACCAGCGCCATACGCAACCACAGGTACGCGAGGATGATGTAACCGCTGTACATCAGGTAATCCAGGGCGGCGGCGCCGACTTCATCCGGGTTCTTCATGGCCGCCATGCCGACCTTGGTGGTCAGCTCGCCCCACTGCTGGTTCAAGTCGTTGAGTTGCGCGATATAGCCTTTGAGCTGTGGATGCTCGGCATTGGCGGCGCAAAACTTATGGACGATTTTGGTGAAGCCACGCAGTAGTTTGCCCTGACTGCCGAGGACCTTACGCCCGAGCAAGTCCAGTGCCTGAATGCCGTTGGTGCCCTCGTAGATCGGCGCGATCCGGCAATCCCTTACCAATTGCTCCATGCCCCACTCACGAATAAAGCCATGGCCGCCGAACACCTGCATGCCGTGGTTGGTCACCTCCAAACCGGTCTCGGTCATGAAGGCTTTGCAGATCGGCGTCAGGAAGGCCAGCAGGTCTTCGGCGTCCTGACGCCGGGTTCCGTCTGCGCTTAAATGAGCGACATCCAGCCATTGTGCAGTGAAGTAGGTCAACGCCCGATTGCCTTCGTTAAAGGCTTTCATGGTCAGCAACATTCGCCGCACATCGGGATGGACGATGATCGGATCAGCGGCTTTCTCTGGCGCTTTCGGGCCAGTCAACGAGCGCATTTGCAGGCGGTCGTTCGCGTATTTGATCGCGCCCTGAAAGCTCGCTTCGCCCAGACACAAACCCTGCATCCCAGTACCGAGCCGCGCGTGGTTCATCATGGTGAACATACAGTTCAGGCCTTTGTTGGCCTCACCGATCAGGAAGCCTTTGGCGCCATCAAAGTTCAGCACGCAGGTAGCCGACGCCTTGATGCCCATTTTGTGTTCGATGGAGCCACAACTCACAGCATTGCGTTTGCCGGCTTCGCCTTCAGCATTGGGTAAAAATTTCGGCACGATAAACAGCGAAATACCCTTGGTTCCGGCCGGCGCGTCCGGCAGTTTGGCCAGCACCAGATGAATGATGTTGTCACTCATGTCGTGTTCGCCGGCCGAGATGAAAATCTTGCTTCCAGAGACCGCATAACTACCATCGGCCTGCGGCACGGCGCGCGTCTTGATAATGCCAAGGTCAGTGCCGCAATGGGCTTCGGTCAGGCACATGGTGCCGGTCCACTGGCCAGCGGTCAGTTTGCTCAGGTAGGTCTGTTTCTGCTCCTCGGTACCGTGGGCGTGAATCGCCGACATCGCGCCGTGAGTCAGGCCGGGATACATACCCCAGGAAGTATTGCTGGAGCCAACCATCTCGCTGATCACCAGCCCTAACGAAAGCGGCAAACCTTGACCGCCATAGGTCGGGTCCGCGGCCAAGCCGTGCCAGCCGCCTTCAACGTATTGCGCAAAAGCCTGCTTGAAACCGGCGGGTGTCGTGACTACGCCATTGTCGAAATGGCAGCCCTCTTCATCGCCAGAACGGTTCAACGGCGCCAGCACGTTTTCGCAAAATTTCGAGCCTTCTTCGAGAATGGCATTGACCATGTCCGGGCTGGCATCAGTGGCCCCAAGCACGGCGTAGGTGGCGTGAAAGTCGAAGACATGGTCGATCAGAAAGCGCATGTCGCGCAGGGGAGATTTGTACTCGGGCATGGTCGTTTCTCCGGCGGCAGATAACCCAACCTACTGCGCAGGCCCGACCCGGACAATCACAGTCCAGATGCTGAATGCGCCATCATCACTCAACCCGCAGCGGCGTCCATCCGCACCGCGCCACGACGGTTTTGACCGAACGCCATGACGCAATTACGTCCCGCACCCTTGGCGCTGTAGAGCGCCTGATCCGCCGATTTGAGCACTTCTTCCGGCGTTCGTTGCTCAACCCGTTCGGCCACCCCGATGCTGACCGTTACCGAAACGCTGGACGCAGCGCTGCCGGCTCGCCGCTGCCGCCCCTGCTGATCGTCCTGCGGGCGGCTGTCCTGGTTGCGCAAATGAATATTGTAAGTAGCAATGGATTCGCGGATGACTTCAAGGTGCGGCATGCACTCTTCCAGAGTATTGCCGGCAAACACCAGAGCGAACTCCTCACCACCGTAGCGATAGGCTCGCCCACCGCCGCTGATCTTCGACAGCTTGCTGGCCACCAGACGCAGCACCTGGTCACCGACGTCGTGACCATGGGTGTCGTTGAATTTTTTGAAGTGATCGACGTCGCACATCGCCAGCACGTAATTGCGGCCCAGGCGCTGCAAGCGTTCGTTCAACGCGCGGCGTCCGGGCAGGCCGGTCAGTTCGTCGCGGAATGCCATTTGATAGGCTTCGTGGGCAACTGCAGCGGCGATGATCAACATCACCTGACTGCACATGACGTTCAGCGTGAATGGCAGGATGAATGTCTTGGGCAGCATCCAGAACAGCCCGAGCAAACCCACCAGTTGTGCCGCATGCAAAGGCCGAGGGTTGCGCCAGTACTGCGCAGCCAGCAGCACAAACGAGGCGAAGAACACCGGGTAGGACAGCTGGATCAAGCTCATCCACGAACCGTGCAATGCTGGCCAGCGGATCTCCGCCAACCAGGCCAGCAACGCATGTGGATAACTTTGCTCAAAGCCCAGCGCAACACTGCCGAACGCCAGCAACACCGCGAAACGCGCCACCATGTCCTGAAACAAATGAGTGCGCTCCTGCCAGGCGGCGAACAATCCATACAGCAAGGGCAGCAGCAGGCAGCAGAGATGGAACACCACCGCAGCGTCTTCACGGACTTTTCCGTTGTCGCGGTAATAGTCGGTCTGGGTGTCGAGCAGAAAGTAGGCGATGTACACCGTGACCATCAGAAACAGTTCACGTTGGCGTCGGTAAACCGTGCAGTAAGCACCGCCGAGCAATAGCACCAAGGTCGGTAGCACGTTGAACAGGGAGGTGAAGAAAACGTTCAGCTCCTTGACGTAGGCAGCCGCAAGCCCCGCAAGCAACAACAGTAATGAGGGCAAAAAATGACTGAAACGTGCAGCGGAAGAACGCGGCAAGGGTAAAGCTCCAACCCGGCAAATCAATAGATGGCATTGTGCCTGCACTGCACGCAGTTAAGCACTCACATTGTGATCTGGATCACGATGCCCTCTCTTTAACGGCAGAAAAGGCAATCATCTGAGTAATTTGGTCGGTTTTTTTAGAAGGCTTACGCGGTCCTTGCAGGAGCCGGGCTTGCCCGCGAAACAGGCTCTGCGGTTAGTCAGATGCACCGCGTCACGGCTTTCGCGGGCAAGCCACGCTCCCACAGGAATTTGCAGTGCATCGAGTAGGAGGCGGGGTCACCCCCGCCGTCCTCTCACACCACCGTACGTACGGTTCCGTATACGGCGGTTCAAGCTATGCGGCTAAGCCGGTTTATCGTATCCAGTATTGAGACCAGCCCCAGCC
>NZ_JBVASJ010000029.1:0-80624 GCF_057813935.1 Pseudomonas sp. F220 | reverse complement strand
GCGCGATTAAAGGAAAGAACCATGAATTAAGGGCAGGAAAGGTCTGTTTTTCGACCGACGCATGATTTTTTGAACCTCAAGTAGCGAGGGCATGAAAAATCGGCGGGTACTTCAGACCTTCCTTAGGTTTCGATGGGTTGGAAGCTGGATTAGAGTCTCGTTTCCCGCTCTAACATTTGACTTGTTAATTTCTACTGAAGTTCATAAGTCCGCGAAAAAGCGACCCTAAGGTTAGTGCCAGTCAGTTAAGCGCAATCCCTGTGGGAGCGGGCTTGCTCGCGAAGAGGTAGTGTCACTCGACATTAATGTTTACTGACACACCGCCATCGCGAGCAAGCTCGCTCCCACAAGGTATTGCGGCGTTCAAATCCTTCACTGACAGGCATTAACCGCAAGGTCGCTTTTTTCGTTGTGGTCAATTCTTCCGCTCGCCAGGCAAAACCCTTCGCTCAGAGGTGCGGCTGACCTTGCGCTGTTTATCCGCACCAAAGGAACCAAGCATTTGCCCCTCTCTTGGCCAACCGTTATCAGTAGCGAATCATCACTGATTTGAGCTCGGTGTAGTCTTCGATAAACGCACTACCGAACTCCCGCCCTACGCCAGATGCCTTGATACCACCGAACGGCACCGCCGGATCGAGCAGGGTGTGCATGTTCACCCATACCGTGCCAGCCTTGATGGCGGGCACCATGCGCAGCGCCTTGCTCAGGTCGTTGGTCCAGAGGCTGGCACTCAGGCCATAAGGCGTGTTGTTCATCAGTTCGAGCAGTTCTTCTTCGGTGTCGTAAGGGAAGAAGGTGGCTATCGGGCCAAAAGTTTCCTCGTTGAGCAGGGTGTCATCAATGGTGTTGGCGAGGATCACCGTCGGTTCGACATAGCAGCCGGGGCGGTCGATCAGCTTGCCGCCGTGGATGATGGTGTTGTTTTCGGCGCGGGCCTTGGCGAAAAAACCTTCGAGCTTGAGTTGATGCTGGCGATTGGTAACCGGGCCGAATTCGGTGCGCTCATCCAGTGGCGAGCCGATGTTCAGCTTGCTCAGGCGTTGGGCCAGTTTGTCCATGATTGGCTCGATCTGCGAGCGATGGGCGAAGAAACGCTCGGCGGCGGCACAGATTTGCCCGGAATGCAGGAAACCCGCTTCGATTATTCCGTTGACCGCCTTGTCCAGGTCCACGTCCCGCAGGAAGCCTGCAGAGTTTTTGCCACCCAGCTCCAGGGTGGCGCGGGTCAACCCGGCGCCCATGGCACTCTGGCCGACGGCAATGCCGGTCGGCACTGAACCTGTGAACGAGACCTTGTCGGTGCCTGGGTGTTCGATCAGCCCCTTGCCGACCAGACCGCTGCCGGTCAATACGTTCAGCGCACCGGCTGGCAGACCGGCTTCGATGGCCAGTTCGGCGATCCGCAGGATGGTCAGCGGGGTGAATTCGCTGGGTTTGATAATGATGCTGCAACCAGTCACCGGCGCCGAGGCGAGTTTCCAGATGGCAATCATCGTTGAGAAGTTCCAGGGCACGATGCCGACCACCACTCCGACGGGTTCGCGCAGGGTGAACGCGGTATAGCGTTCGCCGGCGAAGGAGGGCAGTGACGGGGTGATGGTCTGACCGCTGATCTTGGTCGCCCAGCCGGCGTAATAACGCAGGAAGTGGGCGGCCTGGTCGACTTCGAAGGCCCGGGAAATCTGGATGATTTTGCCCGATTGGCAGGTTTCGATCTGAGCCAGTTCTTCGCGGTTGCGCTCCAGCAGGTCCGCCAGTTTCAGCAGCACGTTGCCACGAATCGCCGGTGCGACCTGGGACCAATGCTTGAAGCCGCGGTTGGCCGATTCCACCGCCGCATCGATATCGACTGGATCCGCGTCGGCGACCCGGGCTATGACCTGGCCGGTGGCTGGATTGATCACCTCCAGCGTCTGGCTGGAATGGCTCTGAACGTAGCCGCCGTCAATAAACAGCGCATGGCTTCGACTGAGGAAGGCTTCAACTTGAGGCAGCAGTGGAATATCGCTCATGGGGTTTTCCTGATCGCGAACAAGAGAAAAACCCGAGGTTAATCCGTGGGGGCAGGTGTGGCTTGACTGTGGCTGCCGGGCTAGATGTCTGTGGCTGCCAGAGCCGTTCGAAGCCGGCGTGCGAGGCTTGGGTCATTACCTTTGAAAAGTACAATCTTGGCTCTGGAAGGTGCATGTTCTACCTGGATGGCTCGCTCCATACTGGCCCTGCATCCAGTGCTGCTCCTCGATTCTGGGAGGTGGCCGGACATCCAATAATAAGCAGGGCCATCCATGAAAAAGCCAAACCCGCTCCTCGAAGACCTCAAGTCCATTCTGCCGACCATCGCTGCCAATGCCTTTCAGGCCGAGCAGGACCGCAAGGTCCCCGACGAGAACATTGCGCTGCTCAAAGGCATCGGCATGCACCGTGCCTTTCAGCCGCAGAAGTTCGGTGGCATGGAAATATCGCTGCCACAATTTGCCGACTGCATTGCCTTGCTCGCAGGCTCCTGTGCCAGCACCGCCTGGGCCATGAGCCTGCTGTGCACTCACAGCCATCAACTGGCGTTGTTCTCGGCCAAATTGCAGCAGGAAGTCTGGGGCACTGACCCGCACGCCACCGCCAGCAGTAGCATCGCGCCTTTTGGCCGCACCGAAGAGACCGAAGGTGGTGTGCTGTTCAGCGGTGAAATGGGCTGGAGCAGCGGCTGCGATCACGCCGAGTGGGCGATTGTCGGTTTCCGCCGCAAGAATGCTGAAGGCGCCCAAGACTATTGCTTCGCGGTACTGCCGCGCAGCGCCTACCAGATCCGTGACGACTGGTTCGCTGCGGGAATGAAAGGCAGCGGCACCAAGACCTTGATCATCGACAGTGTGCTGGTGCCGGAACATCGCATCCAGAAAGCCAAAGACATGATGGAAGGTAAGTCCGCAGGCTTCGGTCTGTACCCGGACAGCAAGATCTTCTACTCGCCGTACCGTCCTTACTTCGCCAGCGGTTTCTCCACCGTGAGCCTGGGTGTGGCCGAGCGGATGCTCGAGGTGTTCCGCGAAAAGACCAAAACCCGCGTGCGCGCTTACACCGGTGCTGCGGTAGGTGCGGCGACCCCGGCCTTGATGCGCCTGGCCGAGTCGACCCATCAGGTAGCTGCGGCCCGGGCTTTTCTCGAGAAAACCTGGGAAGAACATGCCGAACACAGTGCACAGCAGCGCTATCCAAGCCGCGAGACCCTGGCGTTCTGGCGCACCAATCAGGCTTACGCCACCAAGATGTGCATCCAGGCGGTGGACCGTCTGTTCGAGGCGGCTGGTGGCAATGCCTGGTTCGAGCACAACGAGATGCAGCGTCTGTTCCGCGATTCGCACATGACCGGTGCCCATGCCTACACCGACTACGATGTCTGCGCGCAGATCCTCGGTCGCGAGCTGATGGGCCTGGAGCCCGATCCGAGCATGATCTGAGCTGGACCAGCACCCCATAACAACAATCAGGATTGCTCCTGGAAGCAGTCCGGGAGTCTTGCATGTCTGATAACAGTGTTTGCGCAGCATCTGAAACGACCTTCGACCCACGAGCCTTTCGCCGGGCACTGGGCAATTTCGCCACCGGGGTGACCGTGGTGACCGCTGCCACCGCATCCGGGCGCAAGGTCGGGGTAACCGCGAACAGCTTCAACTCGGTATCCCTCGATCCGCCTTTGGTACTGTGGAGTATCGACAAACGCTCCAACAGCCATGAGGTGTTCGAAGAGGCCAGCCATTTTGCGGTCAACGTACTGGCGGCAGACCAGATCGATCTGTCCAATAATTTCGCCCGGCCCAAAGAAGATCGCTTCGCCGAGATCGAATTCGAAGCGGGTGAGGGCGGCTCGCCGGTATTCGCCGATTGTTCGGCGCGTTTTCACTGCGAGAAATACCAGCAGGTGGACGGCGGCGATCACTGGATCATGATCGGCAAGGTGGTGGCCTTCGACGACTTCGGCCGCTCGCCGTTGCTCTATCACCAAGGCGCCTACTCCATGGTCTTGCCCCATACCCGCATGACCAAACGCGATGAAAGCCAACCGCCGAGCAGCCATTTCCAGGGGCGCCTTAGCCACAACCTGTATTACCTGATGACCCAGGCGGTGCGGGCTTACCAGTCCGGTTACCAGCCACGGCAACTGTCCACCGGCCTGCGTACCAGCGAGGCGCGGATGTTGATGGTGCTGGAAAGCGACGCCGGCCTGAGCCTGAATGATCTGTTGCGGGAGGTGGCGATGCCTGTCCGGGAAATTGATGAGGCGGTGGCCAACCTCAAGCGCAAAGGGTTGGTCAACGATGATGACAACCGCGTGCGCCTGACTGCTGCCGGTATTGAGCAGACCGAAGACCTTTGGGCGATTGCCCGCGAACAGCAGGACAAGGTATTCGCCGATTTCAGCGAAGAACAGATCGAAACCTTCAAGACGGTGTTGAAGCAGCTGATCAGCAATTGCTGATAGCGATCAGGTTTTTGCGGTGCCTCTGGGCGTGATGCCAGTCAGTTAAGCTTTTACGCGGTCCGTAGCAGCTGCCGCCAGGCTGCGTTCGGCCGCGCAGCGGTCGTAAATCCTGCCTCCACGGTTAACCTGAAAAACCGAGGTGTCTGATTTTACGACCGCTGCGCGGCCGAACGCAGGCTTCGCCAGCTGCTACGGGAATGTGCGGAGTTACTCGTGGCAGGCAGGAGCAAACGGTTCAGCAGCCTCGTACAAGCAATCACCGTCAGCTTGCTATCAGATCCAGTGTTTCGACTCGATGAACAAAGGACAGGCTGATGTTCTTCAAGAAACATAAGCAGCTGCAAGCGCTCACCGAGGCCTTGCAACTGGAACAGTTCACGCAAGAGAGCGCCCGATTCGCACAGCAACTGGTGTCGGCCGCAGAGTTGGCCAAGGATCAGGCCGCCCGATTGGAGCGCAGTGAGCAAGCGCTCGAAACGCTTCGCCAGCAACTGGAACAGGCCCGGCATCGCGAACAAACCCTTGAGATCGAGTTGAACCAGCACACTCAGCGGTCCCGCCAACATCAGCACGAGGCGCAGATCTGGGAACTGTTGCAGTCGACGTTGACTGAAGGGTGCTGGGATATCACCGTGGTCAACGGCGATGTTCAGGATCCAGCCAGCCGCATGCGGTTTTCCAACCAGTTCCGCCTCCTCATGGGCTATGCCCCGCAGGAGCTTCCCGACGGCTGGGACGCTCAGGTCAGCATCACTCAGCCTGACGATCTGCCGAAGATCATGGCGATCTTCGACCGGGAAATCCTCGGCACCCAAGGCAGTGGCGAGTACGTCTTTGAATACCGGATGCGCCACAAGACCCGTGATTATATTTGGTGTCGCGAGCGTGGCCGTGCGGTCCGTGATGAGCGGGGATGTTTGACCCGTGTAATCGGCGCGGTACGCGATATCAGCGATGAGCGTTCGGCCAAGGCCACCCATCAACAGATGCTTGAGCAGAATCGGGCGACCTATGGCCAGATCGCGACGGTGGTGGGGGTTATCAAGGGCATCGCCGACCAGACCAATCTGTTGGCCTTGAACGCCGCCATCGAAGCGGCCAGGGCCGGGGAGGTCGGGCGCGGGTTTTCAGTGGTGGCCGATGAGGTGCGCAAGCTGGCGGAAAATACCCGCCAGGCGACTCATCAGATTCAGACGATGTTGCATCAGCACAAGCAGTAACTCTATTCAGGAGCTGCGCAAGGCAGCTCCTGAAGGGGATCAGAAGGGTACAGCCACGGTCAGCTGGCTGTAGACGTTGGTGCCATTGCCGCCCACCTGGTTGCCGCCGTTGCTTTCATCTTTATTCGGCTTATACAGGCCCACCAGCGGGGTGACGATCAGGTGTTCGCTCACCGCCCATTCGGCATACAGATCCAGTTCGCGACTGTCGAGGTTCAGCGCGTCGCTCTTGTGCAGGGTCTTGTAGTCGAAAAACAGCACACCGATGGTCACCGGATCGACCGGCTTGAGCTTAAGCCCGACATGCTGGACCGAGGTGTTGCTGTTGAAGGGGCCTGAGTAGTTGGCGGCCACTTCGCCCTGGAACCAGGTGCCATAGCCACGGCTGACACCGTTGAACATCGAATCCCAGTTTTTCGAATAACGGCTGTAGCGATACGTCAGGTC
The DNA here is from genome assembly GCF_057813935.1 of Pseudomonas sp. F220. Taxonomy (NCBI): domain Bacteria; kingdom Pseudomonadati; phylum Pseudomonadota; class Gammaproteobacteria; order Pseudomonadales; family Pseudomonadaceae; genus Pseudomonas; species Pseudomonas sp. F220. The sequence goes on along the minus strand of NZ_JBVASJ010000029.1, from coordinate 74,477 downwards.
CGGTGACCAGGGCAGATCGGCAAAGGTGTAGCCGGCTTCGGTGTACCAGGCTTTTTCCGGACCGGCATTTTTGTCCTGCCAGGCATATTCGAAGGCGAAGTGGGCATTCTCGATCCCGGCATTACCGGCGCCCCGCAGGCTGTAGATATTCATGCCTTCACGTTGCTTCTGGAAATCGCTGGCAAAATGTTCATCGACGCTAATGCCGTGGATGTAGGTCAGCCCCAGAGTACCCGGTGCGGCGGTGTATTCCAGGGTGCTGGCGGCCATCTCGGTCTTGGCCTGGGCGCGGTTGTCGGACTTGATCCACATCAGGCTGCCGTGAACGCCTTCTTTACCGCCCAGGCGCACGACCGCGGTCTCGTCGAAGGCGTGGCGAGCGGCCAGATAGTAGGCGCCGCCTCGGTTGAACTCACCGTCCGCAACGCCTTTGCCCAGGTTCAGGCCGTCATCATTGATGATGAAACCGTCGCCTAAGGTGATGATCTGGCGGCCGAACGACAGGTCCACGCCGTCTTTGCCGAGCACCGGGAACAGGTCGCCGGAACGCCAGCCGGCGAAGGCCTCGTCGAATTTGGTGGTGCGTTCCGTGCCGTCGGTGATGCCCGCCGCATCGCCGTCACCCCAGGTGCCGGAGCTGACCAGATTGGCGGTGCCGTAGACGCTGCCCAGGCGGCCCAGCGTTTGATCGACACTCAAACCGTACTTGATAAAACCTTCGCGCCAGCTGGAACCGCCGGTGGTGCCGTCGTAGTTTTTGCGGCTATTGAACATTCCGTAAACGGCCAGGAAATTGCCAGTGACCTTAGTGTCGTTATCGGCGTAAAGCTCGTAGGCCTGGGCCGACGAGTCGGCGATCAAGAGTGCGATTCCAAGGCCGATAGCCTTGGACAGCGATCGCGCTTTCAGCGTGTGCTCCATTGTTATTTTTCCCCAGCATGGTTGGACAGCAATTAGATCGAGTGCCCATTAGGACGACCGGGAGCGGGGGAAGTCTTTCATCTGCGTGCCAGATAATTGATCCTGTCAGCCAAGCGGTGAACGTTGGCAGGGAGCAACAAAAACGGCGGCAGACATGGGCAAGACGATCAGGGCGAGAGGGGCGCACAGTGATTCTGCACACGGCGCCGTTTCGATCAGGGACTGGCTGGGGAGGGCTTATCGCCGGCTCCTTGAACGGCTCGCTACATTCACAATAAAAATCCGCTTTCGAGGATCTGCACTATGTCGATCAATGACAGGCTCACCGAGCATTTGAACCGGGGCACGGTCGGTTTTCCCACCGCGCTCGCCAGCACCATTGGCCTGATCATGGCCAGCCCGGTGCTTCTCACCGCGACCATGGGGTTCGGCATCGGCGGCAGCGCCTTCGCCGTGGCCATGCTGATCGCCGTGGTGATGATGCTGGCCCAGGCGACCACCTTCGCTGAAGCTGCGTCGATCCTGCCGACCACCGGCTCGGTCTACGACTACATCAACTGTGGCATGGGCCGTTTCTTCGCGATCACCGGTACGTTGTCGGCCTACCTGATCGTCCATGTGTTTGCCGGAACCGCGGAAACCATTCTGTCCGGGGTCATGGCGCTGGTGAACTTCGAGCACCTCAACACCCTGGCCGAGTCGGCCGGCGGTTCCTGGTTGCTGGGGGTTGGCTTCGTCATTGTGTTCGGGATTCTTAATGCTTTCGGTGTCAGCGCCTTCGGCAAGGCCGAGATCATCCTGACCTTCGGCATGTGGACCACCTTGATGGTGTTTGGCGTGTTGGGTCTGATCGCGGCACCTGCGGTGCAACTGGATGGCTGGTTCGGTGAGTCGATGGTCGGCACTGACCTGATTACCATTCTGTCGCTGGTGGGCATGGCCATGTTCATGTTCGTCGGCTGCGAGTTCGTCACGCCCTTGGCGCCGGATCTGCGCAATTCGGCCAAGGTCATGCCCAAGGCGATGATTTTCGGCTTGCTGAGCGTTGCGACGTGCATGTTCATCTATGGCGCAGCGATGAAGCGTCAGGTGGAAAACGTGTTGCTCGATGCCGCCAGCGGCGTGCATCTGCTCGACACGCCCATGGCGATTCCGAAATTCGCCGAGCAGGTGATGGGCAATATCGGTCCGATGTGGCTGGGTATCGGCTTCCTGTTTGCCGGGGCGGCGACTATCAATACGCTGATGGCCGGGGTGCCGCGGATTCTCTACGGCATGGCGGTCGACGGCGCGTTGCCCAAGGTCTTCACCTACCTGCACCCGCGCTTCAAAACGCCGCTGCTGTGCATTCTGGTGGCGATGCTGATTCCTTGCCTGCATGCGCTGTATCTGGGCGGCAACACCGACAACATCATGCACCTGGTGCTGGCCGCCGTTTGTGCCTGGAGTTTTGCGTATCTGCTGGTGACGCTGTCGGTGGTGATTCTGCGGATCCGCCGTCCCGATCTGCCTCGGGCCTATCGCTCGCCGTTCTTCCCGCTGCCGCAGATTGTCTCCAGCATCGGCATCCTGCTGGGCATGTGGTTCATTACGCCTCCCGGCATGAATCCGGCGGACATCTATATACCGTTCGCTGTGATGCTCGGTTGCACTGCGGTGTACGCGCTGTTCTGGACTTTAGTCGTGCAGAAGGTCAATCCATTCAAGCCGGCTTCGGTGGAAGAAGTGCTGGCCAAGGAGTTTTCCAATGAGCCGGGGCATTCTCACAACGGGTATATCGACCATGCTGCAAAAACTGTCTGAGCTGTTCAGCGCCAGACGCGCTCCGGCCGGTTATCGGCCGGGGGTGACCCTCGAGCACCTACGACGCAATCTGGGCCTGACGCGTTTCGAGCAGATGGAGCCGACGGCGGCCCGGGCCTCCCTGGAAGATGGCAGCCTGCAATTGGAGATCGTCGAGCGCACCGAGTCGCAGTTGCTGATGCACCTGGTCATGACCGAGTTCGTGATCCGGGTGCCTGCCTTGCAGGGGGGCGCGGCAAGCTTCGAACTGCACCATAGCGGGGCTGTTCGACGGACCGGGATCCGCTGTCGGCAGCGTGCTGGAGACACCGCGCTACTGGCCGGGCTGCAGGCCAGGTTGCAGGAGGACAGCGCGCTGCACCAGGCCTTGATGCCGCTGGACTTCAAACACTTGCGGATCGATCTGGAGGGGCGTCAGTGGTGCGTGCGGCTGGAGCATATGGGCGGTAGTGAGGTGGTCAACCGGATGCCGGCCTTTCGCCGCTACATTGCCTTGAGCCGTGAACAGCGCACCTGGCTTCTCGAGGCCTTGAGCGGTTTGCAGCGGGTGTTGCGCACGCTCTGATTTGAGGTTTTGGCATCATTAGTGCTTTCACTCTGGCAAACAGGTACTTGTTGCGCGCATATAGATAACATGTTAACTATTGTGCAACAAAAACAAAAAGCCATTGTGGAGATACCCATGAGCGTCCAACAGGTTGTGCAAGACGGGCTGGAGACCTGGACCCGGGATCTGCGAGCTGTTTGCGGTCACTTCGACACTGAACTGGCCTTCAATCGTTCGCTGTTCATCGGTGAGGTTTCCAAGTTCTCCCGAGGCGGTCTGCCGCTGGCCAACCTGCGCACCAATGCGGGTCTCATCAAGCGCCACACTCCCAATCCCGACCACGATAACGACCAGCATTGTTTCCTGGTCAGCCAGCGTAGCGGATACGCCCAGATCACCCAGAATGGTCAGAGCATTCAGCTGGCCCCTGGGGATCTGCTGCTGATGGATTCGGCAGGCTCCATCGAAATCACCCCATTCGGCCTGATCGAACATGCCTCTCTGTCCTTGTCACGTAATGAAGTGTGCAAGCAGCTCGGCAGCCAACCCAAGACCTTCGGCAAGATTTCCTCGAGCAAGGCCTGCGGGCGGATGCTGCATGTCCTGATGGATCAGCTGTGTAAGGACAGCCTGGAGGGCGAGGGTGCCGTGGGCGAGGGCGAGGCCCTGCAGTGTGCGTTTGTTTCACTGCTCGGCTCGGCATTCGAGCAGGATCATGATTCGCGGGACGACAGAGCCTCGTTGCAGGGCAATAACCTGCGCAGCTATGTCCAGAAAGTCATTGATGAATCCCTGACTCAGCCCGGCCTGAGCCCGGTGGGCCTGGCCAATCGGCTGAACATTTCGGTGCGTCATTTGTATCGGTTGTTCGAAGAGCAGGACGATAGCGTCTGCCGCTACATTCAACGGGCACGGCTCAAACGCAGCGCCGATGACTTGACCAACCCTTTCCTGAGGACTGAATCGATCACCTCGATCGCCTACAAGTGGGGCTTCACCGATTCGGCGCATTTCAGCCGCTCGTTCAAGAAGCAGTTCGAGCTATCGCCCAAGGATTTTCGTTCCAGTCATTTGCAGCAGGCGGTGGGGGCGGCGTGAGCGGGTTCATAACGTCACTGTCGTTGTTGAAGACGTAACCTTGACGTGTTTTCAAAAAAAGGGCGCCTTGTCAGTCGTGAATCAGGCGCCCATAAGGGAGGATTGGTTGCCGTTTACTTTTTGCTTGATTGCTCTCTGATCTGAGTCAGGCTAAGTCGAGGTGTCAATGCTTCAGGATCGACTCTGACCTCAATCAAGGATGGCCGGGACATCTCAAGGCAGCGTTCAAAAGCTGGCGCAAATTCCGACGTTGTTGTTACCACCTCGCCATGGAGTCCATAGGCTTGGGCAAGTGCTGCGAAATCCGGGTTAAGCAATTCGGTCCCTGAAACCCGTCCTGGGTAGTTGCGTTCCTGGTGCATTCTGATGGTTCCGTACATTCCGTTATTGATAACAACGAAAATCACATTGGCACCATATTGCGCTGCCGTAGCCAGCTCCTGACCATTCATCAAGAAGCAGCCATCCCCTGAGAATGAAACCACCACTCGATCCGGACAGGTCAGTTTGGCGCACACAGCAGCAGGAACACCGTAGCCCATGGAGCCGTTGGTTGGGCCGAGCTGGGTGCGGTAGTGGCGGTACTGATAAAAGCGCTGCAGCCAGACGGCGTAATTACCGGCACCATTGGTGAGAATGGCGTCATCGGGTAGCCGCTGATTCAGCCAGCCAATGATTTCGCCCAGTTGAACATCGCCAGGGGAGGCCGGGCATTCCAGGTTACGCTGATAGTGATCGTTCAGTGCGCGCGTCCACTCACGGTGATTGTATGACGGGGCGGGCGCAAGCCGGGCGGCCATGGCTGCGAAACTCGACATACTGCTGTTAATCGCCAGCGATGGCTGGTAAACGCGTCCCAGCTCTTCGATACCTTGATGAACATGGATCAATAGTTGTTTGGGGACGGGGATATCCAAAGCAGCATATCCGCCCGTCGAGACCTCGCCCATTCGGGAGCCCACTACCAGCAGCAGATCGGCGTCCTTGACGGCTGAAGACAGTTGGGCGGATGCGGCGAATCCCAGATCGCCGACATAGTTCGGATGTCGATTGTCGAACAGGTCCTGGCAGCGAAAGGAGGCTGCAACCGGTAAGTTCTGCTGTTCAGCAAAAAGTTGAATGTCGCGCACTGACCCGGTATCCCAGCCACTGCCACCCAGCACCATCAATGGGCGCGCAGACTGCTTTAGCAGTTGCTGCATGGCGGTCATTTGCTCGGCTGCCGGCGTCATCGAAACGCGTTTGAATGGCCCTGCATCGGCAACTTCTGCCATTTCGGTCAGCATGTCTTCTGGCAAAGCGACTACGACAGGCCCGGGTCTTCCATTGACCGCACGATGGAACGCCTGACTGATCAGCTCCGGGATTCTGCGTGCGTCGTCTATCTGCACGACCCACTTCGCCAACGGGCCAAACATTTGACGAAAATCTACTTCCTGAAAAGCCTCACGATATTGCTGATCGCGAGCGACCTGGCCAATGAATAAAATCATTGGAGATGAGTCCTGGAACGCTGTGTGAACACCGATAGAGGCGTTTGTCGCGCCCGGGCCACGGGTAACGAAGCAGATACCTGGCTCTGCGGTGAGCTTGCCATACGCTTCAGCCATGTAGGCTGCACCACCTTCCTGGCGGCATACGACCAGATCAATTTCTTCGCGCACGTCATGCAGTGCGTCCAGTACCGCGAGGTAGCTTTCTCCTGGAACACAGAACGCTCTTTTGACGCCATGGACGCGCAAGGCATCCACCAAAATCTGACCTCCGCTACGACGAGAAATGGTTTTATTCATTGTTAGGCCTTCGCTCAAGATTGCGGGTTCGATAGTCAGCGGTGGCGGCAGTCGAATGATGTGGAGCCTGCCGTCATGACCCAGTCGTCCATCGGCACTTTTTTGTGGGACGCATTGGCATTTGGGTGTTCTTGGCTGCATAGATTTTTTTCTATGTAAGCGGGGAATGATGGGTCACGACAAGCGAAAAGAAATGACAGCATCATTCCGTAAACTCCTGAAGTCTCAACGTGGGGCTTCCGAGCCTGGCTAGTTCAAACCTCCGGCAAGGTCGACCCCCCATCGACCACCAGCGTCTGTCCGGTCATGTAGCTCGCCAGATCCGATGCGAGAAACAGCATGGCCCCGGCGATATCGGCCGCAGTGCCCAGTCGCCCCAGGGGCACACGGCTGGCGATATCGCTGTTGACCTGATCGTCCCCCAGATTGCCCATGGCAGGTGTTGCGATCATGCCGGGCTCGACGCCATTGACTCGTACATTGAGACCGGCCAGCTCCAGTGCGGCGTTGCGAATGAATCCGTTGACCCCTGCCTTGGACGCCGCATAGTGACTCAGCCCAGGATAGGCCACTCGCGGGCCAGTGACCGATGAGGTGACCAGCACGCAGCCCTGACCCTGACTGCGGAACATCGGCAAGGCTGCCTGGGTCAACCAGAACAACGCCGAGAGATTGACTGCCAGGGTGCGGTCGAGGATGGACGGGGTGATCTCGGCGAAGGGTGTCAGCGGGAAGTACCCGGCGTTGTGCACCAGAATATCCAGCCGACCCACACGTTGTTCCAGATCCTGAACCAGTTCGAACACGGCTGTTGCATCGGCCAGATCGACGCACACGGCTTCGACCCGACACGCCTGCCCGGACAATTCGACGGCCAGCGCCTGGGCCTGGGGCAGTTGCAGGTCGGCGATTACCACGCGTGCGCCGCGCAAGGCGAAGGCTTCGACGATTGCACGGCCAATGCCCTGTGCGCCACCGGTCACCAGTACGGTTTTACCGCTGAAGTCCAGATCTTTGAAAGCGCAGTCTTCAAGCATGAGCTTGCTCCATATGGGTATAGGCCAGGGTCGGCACATCGACGATGCTCGAACCGCCGTCGGCCACCAGGGTCGCGCCGGTGATGATCGAGGCCTCGCTGGACGCCAGGAAGCGACACACCCTGGCGATTTCCTCGGCGCTGGCGGGCCGGCGCAACGGCACATCGGCGCAGACCCGGTCATAGGCTTGCTGCAGCGTCTCGCCATAAAAATCCATCAGCGGCTGCATCTCCTGATCGGCCATGGGCGTGCGTACCCAGCCCGGGCAGACGGCATTCACCCGTACACCGCGCGGGCCGTAATCCCTGGCCAGCGAGCGGTTGAGGCCGAGCAGCGCGTGTTTGGCCGTGGTGTAGCCACAGACTTCGGGCCCTGCCGCCAGTGAGGCAATGGAACCGATCAGCACGATGTTGCCGGCACGTTCCAACAGCAGCGGCAGACAGGCCCGGGCACTGTAGAAGGCGCTGTCCAGGTTGCTGCGCAGCGCCGCTTCCCAGGTTTGCGGGCTGGTCTGGGTGGCGCTGCCCAGACCGTGGCCGCCGGCACAGGCCAGCAGCACATCGAGTCGACCGTAGCGCTGACGAATCTGCGCCACGAAACCTTCCCAGGTGTCTGGACAGGCGGCATCGCCGACCAGGACCAGGCCGCCGGTTTCCCGGGCAACCTGCTCCAGCGGCTCGCGGCGGCGGCCGATCAGCACCAGGTTGGCGCCTTCGGCTGCGTACAGCCGGGCGCAGGCGGCACCGATGCCAGTCCCGGCACCGGTGATTGCAACGGTACGTGGCTCAGGCATCGGGATACTCCGTCCGGTTGAGGACCTGGCAGTAAGAGCTGACCGGAAAGTTCGACAGTTCATCGAAGGACGACCCGGCATAACCGAAGATCTTGCCGTCGCTGCGGTGCTGTTGCAGGTCGATCAGCACCAGACCGAGGGTCGGGATAATCTTTTCGCGCCAGACGAACAGGTACAGCTCATCGGCGATCTTGTAGTAGTGGCAGCGGTCGGTGTCGCACAGGCCTTGCTCGACGCCCTTGAGGCACTGCCAGGAATAGAATTGATCGTTGAGGTAGATATGTTCGTAGACTTCGCTCGGGCTGTAGCGATACAGGTTGCGCAGGCCGGTCAGTTCACTGGTCGGTGCGTGAGGGCACTGGCCTTCCTGCCACGGACGATCGAGGCTGCCATGCAGGAAGTCCACCTCGACCGAGGTCAGGCTCTTGCCGGCCAGTGCGCGGCTGTAGAGGCCTTCACGGGTTTGCTCCTGGGTCGGCATGTGGCCGATCACGGCGGTGAACGAAGCGCTGGCGGTGTCGAGCACCAGGCTTACCGACCAGGCCTGACCACCTTCTCGCTTGATGAAATCGACCAGGTACAGACCGGGGCGCACCGAGGTTGCCCGATACGCTGCGGTTCCGCTGGAGTGACCATCGGTAGCGGTCCAGGACAGGGTTTCGCTGTCGAAACGATGCTCGATTTGCCAGCCGTTGGCGAAGTGCAACGTGAAGGTCTTGCCGTTCAGGTCGGCCAGGTTCGGCAGGATGAAGGCTTCTGGGGCGAAGCCGTCGGCCAGGGCGCCAACGGTGATCCAGTCAGAGGGTGTTGTCATTGTAATGCTCCGGTTGTGTGAAATAACAACGTGGAGCATGCGGTTCGCAGACGCGCTCGCCTATCAACCGGATGGTTGAGCCGGGCTAAAGAATCAGAGCTAGAGAAACAGCGTCCCCACCAGCTCGGTGCGGCTGCTGACGCCGGTCTTGCGAAACAGGTTGATCAGGTGGGTCTTGATGGTCGGCAGACCGACTTCCAGTTCCCGGGCCAGTTGCTTGTTGCTGGCGCCCTGGCGCAACAACAACGCGATCTGCCGCTCCTTGGGCGTCAGGCCGATCAGCGGATCTTCACAGGGCTGCATGTTCGCGACGGCCAGTTGCAGCAAGGACTGCAGGGCATTGAGTTGGGCGAATTGGGCGGTGGTGAAGGCGCCTTGTTCGGCGGTGCGTAACAACGAAATGGCGGCCTGAGGCTGGCCGGCGCGATGGGCGAGGATCTCCACCACATCGACAACGCCGTAGCGCTGCAGAAAATCCCGATAGCGCCGACTGTCCCGTGTCGGCTGTCGAGCCATGGCAAAACCCAGAGGCACCACGGCCAGCCCGCTGGACACGCAATTACGGGGTAGTAGTTGTCCAGATAGTCGCGATGCATCTCACTGCTCATGCCATGCAGCCGGAAATCACGGGCTTGCAGGTGCCGGTCGACACAGTAGAACGCCGCCTGACTGGCAGGAACGAGTTGAGTGAAAGCCTGCAGGCAATGGCCGGCGACTTCCTGGCTGGGGATGGCGTTCATGGTCGGTCACCTTCGCCAAAAGGGCTGCCGGTTGGAGCCGGCAGCCGGGATCGATCAGACCACAGCGAAGTAGTGTTTGACGAAGCTTTCGCTGACCACTTCCCAGAGCACAGGCGTGCCCTTGGTCACGAACCAGCTGTCACCGGCCTTGTAGCGAGTGCTTTGGCCGGTAGATTCGTCGGTCAGGACCACTTCGCCGGTGACCACGGTGGCTTGTTCGGCGAATGGATAGACCATCCGGAACTTACCCTGGGTGGTGCCGAAGTAGGCGCTGCTGACCGGGTCGGTCGGCGCGCCGAAGGTCATTTTGCCGAAGGCGTTGACTTCGCCTTCGAGGATCTCTGAGCCGAGGTCGGCGACGGTGCCCCAGGCGTCCAGTTCGGACAGCTGGATGTCTTTTTTGAGGGTAACAAGGGTCATGGCAGTTGCTCCTGATGAGTAATAAACAGAGAAGGGAAGAGCGCCTTGGCCGTCAGCGGCGCCCGTTCCAGTAACCCGAGAGCTGGTGCCAGGACTTGCCGGCGGTCAGCAACAATGGGCGGATCGCGTCTTTGCCGATGATGGTCGGGCGGTGGATCGAGCTGACCAGGTCATAGCGCGCTGAACCTTCACTCATGCCCTCGGCCAGCACCTTGCAGATAATGTGGCTCGGGGTGACGCCGAAGCCCGAATAACCCTGAACGAAGAAGGCGTTGCTGCGACCGGGCAGGGTGCCGATCTGCGGAAACAGATTCGGGCTGCAGGCCATCGGACCGCCCCAGGCCAGGTCGATTTTCACGTCTTTGAGGTAGGGGAAGATCTTCAGCATCAGGTTGCGGTTCCAGGCTTTCAGGTCCTGGGGAATGTGCTCGACCAGCGGTGTGGCCGCGCCGAACAGCAGACGGTTTTCGTTGGTGACGCGGTAGTAGTCGATCACCGGACGAATGTCGCTGTAGGCACCGCGAATCGGGCTGATGCGCTTGATCAATTCCTCCGAAAGTGGCTCGGTCATCATCTGGAAGGCATAGGTGTTGATGGTCGAGCGGTGCAGTTCGGGTTCCAGTTTGTTGAGGAAACTGTCGCAGGCCCACAGCAGTTTGCTGGCCTTGACCGAGCCGCGGCCGGTGCGCACGGTGATGCGCTCGCCATAACTGACTTCCAGGGCCGGGCTGTTCTCGAAAATCCGCACGCCGTGACCGGCCAGCGCCTTGGCTTCACCGAGCAGCAGGTTCAGCGAGTGAACATGACCACCGCCCATGTGCAACAGGGCGCTGCTATAGGCGTCGGAGCCGATGATTTGCTTGACGTCGGAACCGCCGAGAAAGCGAATCTCGTGTTTGCTGTTGATCGATTTGAAGTCTTTTTCCCAGGCGCGCAGGGTCTTTTCCTGGCGGGCGTTGAAACCCATGTAACCGTAGCCGTGGCAGAAGTCGGCATCGATGTCGTACTTGGCGATGCGGTCCTTGATGATGTCCGCGCCCAGGTCGCTGATCTCGAAAACCTGGCGCAGACCGTCCTCACCCACGTCCTTTTTGATCTTTTCCAGGTCGTGACCAATGCCGGCCATGATCTGCCCGCCATTGCGCCCGGTGCCGCCAAAGCCCAGGTAACGCGCCTCTAGCACGACGATATTGGTGATGCCTTTTTCGGCGAGCTCCAGCGCCGTATTGATGCCGGAGAAACCGCCGCCAATGATCACAACGTCAGCTTCCACATCCTGTTCCAGCGTCGGGAAGCTGAGATTGTATTTTTTGGTGGCCGTGTAATAGGTGGGCGTTTCGATATTGATCATGGCGCAGCCTGAAAAAGTGAAGGAAAACTCAAGCGCTCGGGACTTCGAGAAGCTCTGTACCGGATGACTCCTATTAGGGGCCCTGGCGGGGGGGATGTCTTGATTCTCTGTGCCGGGAGTTTTGATTCAGCGCGCCAGATCCCCTTAGAATCACAGAAGTTATAGCGCGCCGTGAGTTGGACGGTGGTAGAGTTTCGTTAAACTATTAACTAAATAAACCGTGATCCTGACCCCGATGCTTAAACCCCGGCAATCCCTGACCTTGACCTTATTGCAGGCCCGTGAAGCGGCCATGAGTTTTTTTCGTCCCTCGCTCAACCAGCACGGCCTGACCGAACAGCAATGGCGGGTCATCCGCATCCTCAGTCAGCACGATGAGCTGGAAATCTACCAACTGGCGGAACTGGCCTGCATTCTCAAACCGAGCATGACCGGCGTGTTGGTGCGCATGGAGGCGGCCGGCATGGTCCATCGACGCAAGGCCGAGCAGGATCAGCGCCGGGTGTTGGTGACCCTGGCCGAAAAGGGCGAAGAGTGCTTTGCGTCCATGAGCCAGTGCATGGAAGAGAACTACCAACGGTTACAGGCGCAGCTGGGGGAGGAGAAATTGCAGACGTTGCTTGGGCTGCTCAATGAGTTGAAGACCATCAAGCGCTGAACGCCAATGCAAACGCCGCCCCCCTGTAGGAGCGAGCTTGCTCGCGATGGACGTCAACGATGACGCGGGATTCCTGATACCCCGCGGTGTCTGGACTACCATCGCGAGCAAGCTCGCTCCTACAGGAGGGCGGCGGCGTGTTCAGTACACGCCGCCGGAGCTGGTGGGCGCCGTAGCGTCTTTGAATTTTCCAGCAAGGGTTTGCAGGCCGCGCATCAGCACCGTGGTGTCGACGCCGACTGCAACGAACGCCGCGCCCAGCTCGATATAGCGCCGGGCGAGTGTCTCGTCTGCGCTGAGAATGCCTGCGGCCTTGCCGGCCTTCTGAATCCGCACAATGGCGTCCTCGATGGCCGCCTGCACTTCGGGATGTCCCGGATTGCCGCGATGGCCCATGGACGCACTCAAATCCGCCGGGCCGATAAACACCCCGTCGACGCCCTCGACCGCCGCAATGGCCTCCAGGTTGGCCAGGCCTTCTCGGTTTTCGATCTGCACCAGCAGGCACATCTGTTCGTCGGCCTGATCCAGGTAACCGGGAATACTGTTCCAGCGCGACGCTCGGGCCAGAGCGCTGCCCACACCACGGATGCCCTGGGGTGGATAGTGAATCGCGCGCACCAGTTCCCGTGCCTGCCCGGCGCTTTCGACCATGGGTACCAGCAAGGTCTGGGCGCCGATATCCAGCACCTGCTTGATCAGCGCGGTATCGCCGATCACCGGGCGGATGATCGCCTGGCTGGCATAGGGCGCGACGGCTTGCAGTTGACTGAGCATGCCGCGCAGGTCATTAGGCGCATGTTCGCCGTCGATCACTAGCCAATCGAAACCGGCATTCGCCGCCAACTCGGCGCAATAGGCATCGGCCAGACCGAGCCAGAGGCCGATCTGTGCGTCGCCGCTTTTCAGACGTTGCTTGAAGCGGTTTATGGGCATGTCCATAGAACAGTCCTCCAGGGATCAGACGAAACGGCAAGAAATGGAACCCAACATATCGTAGTCGACATGGAAGGTATCGCCGGGGTTGGCCGACACTGGACGGGTAAAGGAACCGCCGAGAATGATCTGACCTGCTTGCAGGGTGACGTCGTATGCGGCCAGCTTATTCGCCAGCCAGGCCACGCCTTTGGCTGGATGATTGAGCACTGCAGCCGAAACCCCGGACTCTTCGATCACTCCGTTGCGGTACAACACCGCAGGCACCTTGCGCAGGTCGATCTCGGTCGGCCGTACGGCACGCCCGCCCATGACCACACCGGCGTTGGCGGCGTTGTCGGAAATGGTGTCGAACACCTTGCGTGTTGCGTTGGTCTGCGGGTCGACCTGCTGAATCCGGGCGTCGATGATTTCCAGCGCAGGGATCACCCATTCAGTGGCGTCGAGCACATCGAAGATTGTGCAGTTCGGGCCTTTGAGCGGCTTGCCAAGAATGAACGCCAGCTCCACTTCTACCCGCGGCACGATGAAGCGCTCGAAAGGAATGTCAGTGCCCTCGTCGAAGAGCATGTCGTCGAGCAGGGCGCCAAAATCCGGCTCGGTGATGTTCGAGGACACTTGCATGGCCCGGGAAGTCAAACCGATCTTGTGCCCGACCAGCTTGCGCCCGTCCTTGATTTTCTGTGCGACCCAGGCACGCTGGATGGCATACGCGTCTTCGATCGTGATAGCCGGGTGATCGAGGGAAAATTGCCGGACCTGCTCCCTGGAGCGTTCGGCCCGGTCCAGTTGTGCGGCGGCTTGCAGGATTTGCTGTTGATCGAGCATGACGAAGATCTCTTACTGTGGGTTGACGATGGCCGCGTTGGTACGCAGGACCAGGAAGCCGCCAAAGGCGATAAGCAGCGCCAGCACGTACAGGGCCAGGCTGGCGCTCTGAGTGGTGTCGCGCATCCAGCCGATCAGGTAGGGCGCGAGGAACGACGCGATGCTGCCGAACGAGCTGATCAGCGCGATACCGGCGGCCTGGGTGCCGTTGGAGAGAAAGGCCGGCGGCAGTTGCCAGAACATCGGCAAGGCGGCGCTGGCGCCCATCCCGGCGACAATCAGCCCGCCGAGCACCAGCAGCGGATTGCCCGGAGCCAGGCCGGCCACGGCGATCCCGGCGGCGGACATCAGCAGCGGCACACAGAGGTGCCAGCGGCGTTCGCGGTGACGGTCCGAAGAGCGTCCGCAGCCGATCATGAAGAAGCAGCCGGCCAGATAGGGCACGGCACTGAGCAGGCCGACCTGGCTGTCGCGGCCGATGCCGGCGCCGTGGATCAGCGTCGGCATCCAGAACGCCAGCGTGTTGACCGCCAGCATCACCGCGAAGTAGATCGCCACCAGCAGCCAGACCTGCGGATCGCGCACAATGCCACCGAAGGAGGTAATGGATTTACGGTGTTCTTCGCTGCTCAGTTGCGCACGCAGTTGTTGTTTCTGCGTTGGGTTGAGCCACTTCACCGCATCAAAACTGTCCGGCAGGCACTTGAGGACCACCAGGCCCAGCAGGATCACCGGTGCACCTTCGATCAGGAACATCCACTGCCAACCGCGCAGCCCGCCGAAATCATGGAAGTTTTCGAGAATTGCGCCGGACAGCGGTCCGCCAATCACCCCGGCCATCGGCACGGCAATGGCGAACAGCGCAGTGACCTGAGCCCGGCGGCGGGCCGGGTACCAGCGATTGAGAAACACCAGGATCCCGGGGAAAAAGCCGGCTTCGGCCACGCCCAGCAGAAAGCGCAGGACATAAAAACCGCTGGAGCTTTCGATCCACAACATGCTGGTTGAAAGCACACCCCAGACCACCATCAGGCTGGCGATCCAGCGCCGCGGCCCGACCCGGTCCAGGGCCATGTTGCTCGGCACGCCGAACAGCGCGTAGGCAATGAAAAACAGCCCGGCTCCGAAGCCGTAGACCGTGTCGCTGAAGTTCAGGTCGGCACTCATCTGCATCTTGGCGAAGCCGATGTTGATCCGGTCCAGGTGGGCGAACAGGTAACAGATCAACAGCAATGGCATCAGTCGCCAGGTAACGAGGCTGTGGGTTCGATCATGCTCGGCAAGGGTGGTGCTGTCGGCAGTATTGGCGGTGCTCATGATGTTGTACTTTTTGTGAGAGTGGCCGTAGACGGAAGGAGGGCGTTGATCAGCCCGCCTGGTTCTTCAAGAAGGCATGCACATTGTTCTGTTTGAAATTCAGTTCGGGGTGCAGTTCGATCATCTCGAACGACAATGCGAGCAAGCGTTGCGACTGCAGCTCGGCGAAGTGCTCGGTGATCACGTTGAACAGCGCTTGGGCGACTGTTTGCCGGGTTGATAGATCCCGCCCGTGACCGACCTTGAGCGTCATATGGACGAAGGCGTAATCGTGCTTGCCATCGGCCATGCGCCAGGTGTCCAGGCGCACACCGCGACTGCGGATGCCACCCAGGGGAAACACGCCGCTGTCTCCCAGGACGGTGTGAACCTTTTCAAATAGCGCGGGCAAGTCCGCCTGCTGCTCGATGTTGTCGGTGTATTCGGCGATGAAATGCGGCATGTGAGTCTCCCGCGTGGGTAGTTGTCGGCATAGGCGTCTACGCATCTGTTGATGTTTCGCATCGCGTAGCAGCTGTCGAGCGGAGCGAGGCAGCGTCCGGCTGCGAAGCAGTCGTAAACCCGTGCACCTCGGTGTTTCAGGTAAATCGAGAGGACCGGTTTTACGAGGACTACGTCCTCGGACGCTGCCTCGTTCTACTCGACAGCTGCTACGCAAGTTCCCGTCTTCAGAAGTGTGTAGGTACCTGCGCTCAGAGTGGGAAAATGGCGTTGATCTGGCCGGTGCCGGAACTGCCGAAGGGCTGAGTGATGATCTCGGCAGGTTTGTTGTATTCAGGCCCGCCGAGCAGTCCGAGGAGCATCGCGGTGTCGTGCATCTTGCCTTCGCCGAAGCAATGCTCGGCGTAGTCCGGGAGCATCGCGCAGAACTCCTTGAAGCGGCCTTGCTTCCACATCTCGACCACGTGCAGGTCCATCTGCTTGTCGAATTCGCGAGTCCAGTTGTGAATGTTGGCTTCGGCTTCGCGGTCGTCGGAGAAACGGTGGGACAGCGAGCCCGAGGCCAGTACCAACACCTTGCGGTCACTCTTTTCGATGGCCCGGCGCACGGCGGCGCCGAAGGCAAAGCTGTCTTCCAGGCGATGCCAGGCGCACCAGGCGGCGATGGAGATCACGTCGAATTTCTGCTCGTCGGGTACGCCCATGTGCATGTAGCGCATCGGCACGAGGGTGCCGTATTCCAGCTCCAGGCTCGGGATGTTGTGCGCCATGGTGCGCACGCCGGCCAGACTGGCCTCGGCGGCGATCAGCTCGCCCAACGCTGGACAGCCTGGGTACTCGTACTCCATGTTCTTGATGAAGTGCGGCAGCTCGTTGCTGGTATAGGTGCCCTTGAAATGCTCGCCGCAGTTGACGTGATAGCCGCTGTTGACCAGCCAGTGCACATCGAACACCACCGAGGTATCGGCACCGAGCTCGCGGGCGCGACGGCCGATTTCCTTGTGTCCGGCAATCGCCGCTTCCCGACAACCGTGATGCTTGCCGGGGAGTTCTGACAGGTACATCGAGGGTACATGGCAGATCTTCGCGGCCAGGACGACTTCGCCCATGATGATTCTCCTGAATAATTGTTCTTGTTGGACCGATGAGGGTCTTTTTTGTGGAATTGGGCGTGCCCTAATTCCCTTGTAGGAGCGAGCTTGCTCGCGATGGACTCAAGGGCGCCGCGTTTATTCAGAACATACGCGTTATCGTTGACGTCCTTCGCGAGCAAGCTCGCTCCTACAGGGCGTTACACCCCCCAGCGCGGGATGTGATGGCTGCCCATTGAGATGCAAACGTTCTTGATCTCGGCGAACACTTCGAAGCTGTACTGTCCGCCTTCACGACCGGTGCCGGAACCTTTCACACCGCCAAATGGCTGGCGCAAATCACGCACATTCTGGCTGTTGATGAACACCATTCCGGCTTCGATGCCACGGGCCAGACGATGGGCCTTGCCGATGTCCTGGGTCCAGATGTAGGACGCCAGACCGTACTCCGTATCGTTGGCCAGTTGCAGGGCTTCGGCTTCGTCCTTGAACGGGATCAAGCACACCACCGGGCCGAATATCTCTTCCTGGGCGATGCGCATCTTGTTGTTCACATCAGCGAACACCGTCGGCTGGATGAACTGGCCGCGGCTCAGGTGTGCCGGTAGATTGGCCGGACGCTCCAGGCCACCCGCCAGCAGGGTGGCGCCTTCTTCAATACCGATCTTGATGTAGCCGGTGACCTTGTCGTAGTGGGCCTGGGTGATCATCGACCCGACCTGGGTCTTCGGATCCTGTGGGTCGCCGACGATCAGTCGTTTGGCGCGGGCCGCGAATTCGGCGACGAAGGTCGGATACACGCTTTCCTGAATGAAGACTCGGCTACCGGCGGTGCAGCGTTCGCCGTTCAGCGAGAAGATGGTGAACAGCGCCGCGTCGAGTGCCCGTTCCAGGTCCGCATCTTCGAAGATCAGCACCGGCGACTTGCCGCCCAGTTCCATGGAGTACTTTTTCAGACCCGCGGTCTGCATGATTTTCTTGCCGGTGGCGGTGCCGCCAGTGAAGGAAATCGCCCGTACATCCGGGTGCCGAACCAGGGCGTCACCCGCAGTGGCGCCGTAGCCCTGGATGACGTTGAGTACACCATTGGGAATGCCAGCCTCAACAGCCAAACGACCGAGTTCGTTGGCCGTCAGCGGTGACAGCTCGGACATCTTCAGCACCGCGGTATTGCCCAGTGCCAGGCACGGTGCAGTTTTCCAGGTGGCGGTCATGAACGGTACGTTCCATGGCGACACCAGGGCGCAGACACCTACCGGCTGATACAAGGTGTAGTTGAGCATCTGGTCGTCGACCGGGTAGCTGTGACCGTCCATGCGGGTGCAGACTTCGGCGAAGAAATCGAAGTTGTGCGAGGCACGCGGGATCAGCACGTTTTTGGTCTGGTGAATTGGCAGACCAGTGTCCAGGGTTTCCAGCTCGGCCAGGCGCGGGACATTCTGCTCGATCAGCTCGCCGAGCTTGCGCATCAGTCGGGCACGTTCCCTGGCGGGGGTGTTGGCCCACTTCGGGAAGGCTTCCTTGGCTGCGGCAACGGCCTGAGCGACTTCTTCGGCGCCGCCACTGGCGACTTCACCGATGGCTTCGCCGGTGGCCGGGTTGTAGTTGACGAAAACGTCTTTGCTTTCGACCTCTCGGCCGTTGATCCAGTGTTTGATCATGGTGCTCAAGCCTCTTTACGGGCGGAGAAAAATTCCGCTTCACTGACAATTCGATTGACCAGGCGGCCGACGCCTTCCACTTCC
Organism: Pseudomonas sp. F220; assembly: GCF_057813935.1. Lineage (NCBI taxonomy): Bacteria > Pseudomonadati > Pseudomonadota > Gammaproteobacteria > Pseudomonadales > Pseudomonadaceae > Pseudomonas > Pseudomonas sp. F220. The sequence goes on along the minus strand of NZ_JBVASJ010000029.1, from coordinate 56,144 downwards.
ACAATCACTTCATCGCCTGGCACCACATCGGCCAGACCTTCTGGCGTGCCCGTGGCGATCATGTCGCCGGGCTGCAGGGTCATGAAGCTGGACAGGTATTCGATCAGGTAAGGGATGTCGAAAATCATGTCCTTGGTGCTGCCTTCCTGACGCAGCTCACCGTTGACCCAGGTGCGCAGTTTCAGGTTGCTCGGGTCCGGCACGTCGGCGACGTCGACAATCCACGGACCGATGGGCGTCGTGGCATCGCGGTTCTTCACCCGCAGGTTGGGCCGGTAGTAGTTTTCCAGGTAGTCACGGATCGCGTAGTCGTTGCATACCGTGTAGCCGGCCAGATACTCCAGGGCATTCTCACGCTTGACGTTGCGTGCCGGCTTGCCGATGACGGCTACCAGCTCACACTCGTAGTGCATGTAGGCGACGTTATCCGGACGCCAGGTGGTCTGGTTGTGGCCGGTGTAGGTGCCAGGGGATTTGATGAACGCCAAGGGCTCGGTGGGCGGCTTGAAGGCCAGCTCGGCGGCGTGGTCGGCGTAGTTCAGGCCCAGGGCGAACATGCTGCCGGTGGCCGGTGGCAGCCATTGCACCTGATCTTCGGCCAGCAGGCGGCCGTCGGCCAGGCGTACGGCATGGCTGTTATCGGTAGGGTTGTCTTCGACATGGGCGAGGTGGACTTCGCCTTCAAAGCGGATACGGGCATGTTTCATGGAAGCTCCTGTTACTCGGCGACGATGTGGTTGACGAGGCGGCCCAGGCCGCTGATTTCGACTTCGACGGTGTCGCCGGGCTGGACATCGACACGGCCTTCAGGTGTGCCGGTGATCAGCACATCGCCTTCGTGGAGGGTCATGAACTCGCTGACTTCGGCAATCAGCTGGGGAATGTTGCGGACAAAGTTGGCCGTGGAGTTTTCCTGGCGCAGTTCACCGTTGACGAACAGTTTCAGGCTCAACTGATGCGGATTGGCGACCTGGTCACGGGCCACCAGTTCAGGGCCCAGCGAGCAGAAGCCGTCACGGCACTTGGCTTTTACCGCCGGGCGGTAGTAGCTGTCTTCCGGCAGGCTGAACTCATTGACGATGGTGTAGCCGGCCACATATTCCAGCGCATGTTCAACACTGACCCGGCTGGCACTCTTGCCGATCACCACGCCCAAAGCCGGGCCCGGTTGCAGGCGTTCACCTTGCGGATGGACCACCGTGCGATCGTGGCTGTTGCGGGTGTTGGGCGTCTTGATGAACAGCACCGGTTTGATCGGCGGTTTCTGATAAGGCGCTTGCTCGAATTCGGCGATACGTTGGTTCAGCAACCCTTGGTAGTTCAGCGCGACGCCGAACAGGGTGCCGTTCGCAACATCATGCAGGGCACGGCTCATGCTTTTCTCCTGGCAGTGGCGGAGCAGTGGCTGCTCTGCCGAATATTCGTTAACCTATTAACGTTATAATTAATATGTTAACCATCGTCAAGCGTGGCAAAATCCTCTGGCAATGGTTAGTCGCCTGAAACCGGCGCAGGATGAAAGTCCTTGCACTGCCAACACCCAAACAAGAAAGAGAACCGAGCGATGATCGATCGTCAGCCGATTCCCAATATCAACATCGGTCAGGTCTACGACCAACGCTACAGCGATGCCGAAGTGCACTACGACAAACTCGGCAACCTGGCGGGGTTCTTCGGCCGCAACATGCCCGTGCACCGACACGACCGGTTCTTCCAGGTGCATTACGTGAAGAGCGGTGCGGTGCGGGTCTATCTGGATGACCAGCAATACCTCGAGTCGGGGCCGATGTTTTTCTTCACTCCACCGACGGTGGCCCATTCCTTCGTCACCGAAGCGGACGCCGACGGGCATGTGCTGACGGTGCGTCAGCAGCTGGTCTGGCAGTTGATCGATGCCGACCCCAGCCTGGCACCCGGCCCGCAGTTGCCGGCGGCCTGCGTGGCGCTTGCGCGGCTGGCACCACAATTCCAGCCCGAGGTCAGGAGGCTGGAGTTTTTGTTCGAGGAACTGTGCGGCGAGATCAACACCGATGGGCCAGGGCGGGGTTCGGCTCTGGACAGCTTGACGCGATTGATCATGATCAGCCTGCTCAGGTTGTGCGCCAACTCCCTGGAAGCTCGCCCGGCGCGCCACGAAGACTTGCGGATCTTCCATCGCTTCAATGAATTGATCGAAGACCATTACCTGCAGCACTGGCCCCTGTCGCGCTATGCCGACGGTATTGGTGTTACTGAGGCACGGCTCAACGACGTCTGTCGGCGCATTGCCGACCTGCCGTCGAAACGCTTGATTTTCGAGCGGCTGATGCAGGAGGCCAAGCGTCTGTTGCTGTTCACTGGCAATTCGGCCAACGAAATCTGCTACCAACTGGGGTTCAAGGATCCGGCCTATTTCAGCCGGTTCTTCCAGCGTTATGCACAGATGACCCCAGGGGAATATCGCCTGCGGCAGTCGGGTTTGCGCTGATACAGCCATGCTCGCTACTCGATAGGCTTATAAAAAACACTCTGAGCTGTGGAGCAATCATGGTCGCAGTCGGTGCCCTGAAAAATGGCTTTTACAGGGAACCGATTGCACTTTTCATGGGCGGGTCACCGCAAGGCCCAGCTGGCTTTGCTGTCATGGATAGTTGCATGCACTCTGTGCCGACTCTAAGCTTCGGAGCTTCGACCTCTTTTTGCGCGTGAACCATGCCGACCCCCAGACCGTCCCTTACGCTCACCTTATTGCAGGCCCGCGAAGCGGCCATGGCATTTTTCCGGCCGTTGCTCAATGAGCATGATCTGACTGAACAGCAGTGGCGGGTGATTCGCATCCTGCGCCAGCAGGGCGAACTGGAAAGCCATCGGCTGGCTCATCTGGCGTGCATTCTCAAGCCGAGCATGACCGGCGTTCTGTCTCGGCTGGAGCGTGACGGTATCGTGCGGCGCAGGAAGTCGTCCGAAGATCAGCGCCGGGTGTTCGTCGCCCTCACCGAGCGGGGGCAGCAGTGTTTCGTCGACATGAGTGCGGGGATGGAAAGCAATTACTTGAAGATTCAGGAACAGTTCGGTGAGGAGCCGCTTGAGCAGTTGCTGGAACTGCTCAATAAGCTGAAGAGCATCAAGCCCTGACCGACGAAACCACGATCGATGGAGCGTTTGCCGTCATCCTGGAACCAGTAGCCAACATCGCTGAAGAGGTTTTTGTAGGTGGTCTAATGAAACCGGACACCTATTTATTAGGCGAGACTGCTCGCCAGATAGAGGTGTCTGATGACCACGCAACGTCGTTCCTTTTCCGCTGAATTCAAACGAGAGGCCGCAGGCCTCGTGCTCGATCAAGATTACCTCCACATCGAAGCCAGTCGCTCGCTTGGGGGTTGTCGAGTCCGTATTACGTCGCTGGGTTAACCAACGCCAGCAGGAGCGCAACGGCGTTGCTCCGCAGAGCAAAGCGCTGACGCCTGAACAGCAGAAAATCCAGGAACTGGAAGCTCGAATCGCTCGCTCGCTCGCCAGCAACAGCGCATCAGCCTGGTGTGCCTCCTATTCACAACACCCACGTTGCACTTGAATGGGTGGGCATTTCACCGAGCCGAAGGAGCAGAATACGCAGCAGTGGCCTGGATCAGGACGCAGTAGTTTCTTGCAGTTGTTGCATTCGTAGAAGTACAGACAGGCATCTGTGGGCATGGTTTCCTGCCTGGCGAAACCACAATGCGGGCAGGTCAGCACGGACTCAAGAACAATGGTGCTCATGGGGCATCACTTCTGCACGATGGAGGGATAACCTGCGTTCATGGTCGCCTTGGTGAGCGCTTCGTACGTGGTTTGGTCCGGGGCGAAGGTCACAGTGGCCGTTTTCTTGTCGAAATCGACCGTGACCGCATTGACGCCTGGTACCTTCTGTAGTGCCTTCTTCACTGTGATCGGGCAAACCTCGCAGGTCATGTTCTGCACTCCGAGCGTAATGGATATCGGCGGGGCGGCCAGCGCTGCCAAAGGTAAGCTGACCAGCAGGGCAATCAGTAGTTGGCGCATGGTGATCTTCTCTCAGTAAAACAGTGGGGCGAACCAAGGCACGGCCAATAGGCCGAGCAGGAGTACTGCAACCAGCCAGAAAATGAACCGTTGCCGTTTGAGGGGACGAGAGACAGCGCAAGACGAACCCGAAACGCAGGTCTGCGGTACAAGGTAGAGCTTGTAGAAGGCCATACCGAGAAATAGCAGCGTCAACCCGATGAAGATCGGGCGATAGGGCTCCAGTGCCGTCAGATTTGCGACCCAGGCACCGCCGATCCCAAGGGTCAGTAATACCAGTGGTCCGACACAACATACTGATGCCCCAATGGCGGCAAGCGCACTGGCGAACAGTGAGTTTTTTCCCGTGATTAATGCCATGTCGATTTCCTTGAGGCTGTTTGCCCAAGTGATACTCTAAACCCTGTACCCAGGTACGGAATCAAGGGGAACGTGGTGTCGAAAGAGCTGACCATTGGAAAACTGGCGGATGCAGCTGGAGTGAGTGTCGAGACCATTCGCTATTACCAGCGACTCGGCCTGCTGGATGAGCCCATCAAGCCGCTGGGTGGTCACCGCCGCTATACGGTGGAGCAGGCAGCGTGCCTGCGCTTTATCAAACGAGCACAGGCACTCGGCTTTACGCTATCCGAAATCGGTGGACTGTTACGGCTGGATAAAGGCTGTGCGTGCGTCGAGACTCGGGCATTAGCAGTCAGTAAACTGGCGCTAATTGAAAAGAAAATCACCGACCTTGCCGCGTTGCAAAAGAATCTGGTCAGCTTGGTGCAGCAATGTGACGCCGGAGAGGGAGGGTTGAATTGTCCAATCATCGAGGCGTTGGAGCATGAGTAATGCTGCTTACCCAGGATGAATAATGTAAAACGACGCCTGTAAACCGATGCTAGTCTTGATAGATACGACGCCAGGTGGGCGCTGTTTGCGACTCCATTGGAGTTGCTGGTTAACAATGGGGGGGTTGAGCCAACACACTTCGTGGTGGTTGGGGGGAATTCGCCGGCGCGGTGCCGGCAGGATAGGGATTATGAGTAGCTCCCAAACCATTCACCCCATCTGGCTCCGGTTGACCCATTGGGTCAACGTCATCGCGGTGCTCATCCTGCTGATGAGCGGCTGGCGTATCTATAACGCCTCTCCGATCTTTTTCTTCCAGATTCCCGCCGGTATCACCCTGGGTGGTTGGTTGGCGGGTGCGCTGCTTTGGCATTTTGCGGCGATGTGGATACTGGTCATTAACGGCACTGTTTACCTCCTCCTTAATATTTTCTCCGGCCGCATCGCCTACAAGTTTTTCCCGATACGCCCCGCCGAAGTCTTTCATGATGTGCTGGCGGCCCTCAGGGGCAAGCTTGCCCATGCCGACTTGCGGCAATACAACTCCCTGCAAAAGCTCGCCTACCTCTTTGTCGTGCTCGATCTCATTGTGCTCGTGCTGTCGGGCCTGGTGATCTGGAAGTCGGTACAGTTTCCTCTGCTGAGGGAGCTGATGGGTGGTTATGACTCAGCGCGCATCGTGCATTTTGTCTGCATGGCCCTGTTGGTCGCCTTTACCGTGGTGCATCTGGTGATGGTGGCCCTCGTGCCGCGCACCCTGATAGCCATGCTGCGTGGGCGCTAAACCATGATCAGAAAGATTAAAAAAGACCGGTTTGATGAATCCGCCATCATCCAGGCGGTGGCGCAGGAGCTTGATCTACCCGCGCGTAGACAATTTCTTCAGCATGTCTGGACGCTGGGCGCGATTGCCTTGCTGACGGGCTGTCGCCTGGATGACAGTGACTCCGTGGAGTCCATGCTGAAAATGGTGTCGCGCTTCAACGACAAGGTGCAGGCGGCGCTATTCGATCCGGGCAGGCTGGCACCGACCTACCCTGAGTCGATGATGACACGCCCCTTTCCCTTCAATGCCTATTACGACCGCGACGGCATTCCGGACATCGACGGTGATGATTTCAAACTCACGGTCGGCGGCCTGGTCCAGGATAAACATAGCTGGACCCTCGCCGAGCTGAACCAGTTGCCGCGAACCACTCAGGTCACGCGCCTGATTTGCGTGGAGGGTTGGAGCGCCATCGGCAAATGGGGTGGGGTGACCTTTGCGACCTTTCTGCGACGTGTGGGCGCCGATACCAGTGCCAAATATGTCGGACTCAAATGCGCCGATGACTATTACACCAGCATCGACATGCCCACGGCTTTACACGCGCAGACGCTGCTCACCCTGAGTTATGACGATCAGGTATTGCCGCCGGAGTACGGTTACCCCCTGCGGCTGCGTATGCCGACCAAACTGGGCTTCAAGAACCCCAAACACGTTGTGGAGATTTTTGTGACCAATGATTATCCCGGTGGCTACTGGGAGGATCAGGGTTACAACTGGTTCAGTGGCAGTTGAGCGATCGGCTGTCCTGAAAAACGGCGGATTGCCGCTGTCGTTAACGCGAACTACACGGGAAAAATGACATGAAAAAGCTGATTGTTACGGCGGTTGCCGCCGTTGTTCTGGGCCTGGCCGCTGCCCCACTGTTTGCAGCTGAAACAGGCACCAGTGATATGAACAAGGAGCAGATGGACAAGGGCACGATGAAAAAGGATGAAATGAAAAGCGATACCGTGAAGGCCAAGCACCACTACAAGACCAAAGGCGACCAGAAGAAGAGTGACGCCATGGGCAAAAGTGATGCGATGAAAAAAGACAGCATGGATAAAGGCGGCGCCATGAAGAACGACGGCATGGAAAAAAAGGACAATATGAGCAATGACACGATGAAGACATATTAAGGCGCCCAGTCGCTACAGCTCTGGATCGCGCGTGCTCCCACCTGGGACATTCCAGGACCATTTGCACCTGCTGATTGACGGACGCTCCAGAGAAGTCGTCTGCCAATAACCGGAGGGCTCGATGCTTATCGTCCTGGTCTGGATGGCCGCATTGGCAGGTGTTTGGTGGGATTTCAAGCGCAACTGAATAGCGGTCTGTTCATTAAACCAAAGCGGCCCCTCGTGACAGGCGACTGCCGATCGTCAAAACGAAAGCGAGAGCACCTTTTCAATAGGCGCAAGAAGACATGAGCATGGTGGCGCGAGGCTGTGTTTTTACGCACCACCCAGCGCCTCAGATGGACCGCTGGTTGTGAAAATGCAGCGACCCGCATTTACTGCGATTATCGAGCAGCAGTGACTGCAAACCAACGCAGCTGCCTGGATCGAAGCTCGCCGCGCCTTGCGCGTTTGGGCCGCCGCAAAAAACTGCATCCAGGCTACTTGGGAATCGCGTCTCGTTGCAGTTTCGCTAACCGCTTTGGACGCTCGTTGATTACCTGATGACGGCGATGATCCGTCATTTTTTTCCAGCCACGAATTTCCTCCAGGGTGCGCAAGCAGCCTACGCAAAGGGTGGTCTTGCCATCGAATTTACAGACTTCGGTGCAAGGGGATTTGACAGCCATTGCTCAGGCCTCCGCTTCTGGATGCACTTCAACCGTGAGATGGGACAACCCTTTGAATTGGGCAAGATGCTGATGGTAAAACTGTGAGGTGCGTTTCGGCTCGCGTGTGACGACCGAAACCACCGCGCCGAGATGCCCTGGGCCGAGCCGCCAGACATGCAAATCCACCAGTTTGTCACCGGCCTCGTCAATCACCGTCCTGATCTTGCCTTCAATCCGGGTGTCTGCACTGGCATCCACCAGGATCGCACCGGTCTGGCGTATCAGACCGTAAGACCAGTTGGCGATCACGAGTGCCCCAACGATACCGGCCAGTGGGTCCATCCACAGCCAGCCAAATGCCTGGGCCAACAGCAGACCGATGATGGCCATAACTGACACGGCCGCGTCCGCAATGACGTGAATGTAAGCAGCTCGCATATTGTGGTCGCGGCTGTCCACACCATGGTTGTCGTGAGCATGCTCCGTGAATTCGACGGTCTGTTCACCCGATGGCAGGGCAACGGCTACCTTGAAACCATGCGGCTCCGGAATGTCGCTGGTGGATTCCAGAAAGCCGGCTTTCTGCATAAAGTTGAACACTTGCCGCGAACCGTCCTGGCGTATCGTCGTAACCGTGACATCGCTTGGCGAGAGTAGGGGGCCTGAGCCTTCGGTGGAAAAGCGAAACACAGGCGGAACACCCTCTTCGAAGATCGACAGTTCGAACACCCCTTCAGAAGTGACAATCCGCTGCATTTCCTCATGATGATCATCATGTTCACCGCTCTCGGCATGCCCATGACTGTGTCCATGGCTGTGCCCGTGGTCATGCCCATGATCTGCGCCGCTCAGCAGCCAGGCACTGGCAATATTCACGGCCAAGCCAACGACGGCGATCGGAATGGCTTCGCTGAAATGGATAGGTACCGGGGACAGGAAACGGGAAACGGCTTCGTAACCTATCAGTAAGGCGATCATCGCCAGAATGATGGCGCTGGTGAAGCCCGCCAGATCACCCAGCTTGCCGGTGCCAAACACGAACCGCCGATCATTGGCGTACTTACGCGCATAGGTGTAGGCCAGCGCAGCGATCAACATGGCACCCGCGTGCGTGGACATATGCAAGCCGTCCGCGACCAGTGCAAGTGAGCCGTACAGGTTGCCGCCGATGATCTCGACCAACATCATGGCCGTGCACAGCGTAATCACAGCCCACGTCTTGCGCTCATTTTTTTCATGGCCCACGCCTAGAAAGACGTGATCATGACCGACATTAAACGGTGCTTCGTACAGGTTATTCATACTGAGTTCACTTGAAATAGCTGCGGACGATTTCGATCAGTTGCTCTTTGGCATCATTCGGCTCCTTGCCGTCAGCAAAATCCGCATCAATCAAATGCGTGCGGATATGGTCCTCCAACACCACCGTCAAGAGACCGTTCATGGCACCCCGGCAACTGGTGATTTGCTGGAGTACCTCAATGCAATCACGTTCCTCGTGCAGCGCACGTTCAATCGCTTCGAGCTGACCACGAATACGACTGACACGATTCAATAGCTTTTTCTTGTCCTTGATGGTGTGACCCATGATTGCATCTCGAGATCAAAATATACTGTAGGGGGGTATACATTACATGATCGAGGTGTAGACCCGCCATAGAGTTCTGATATTCGGTAGGCGCAAAAAGCACTAGGGTGTTTTTTTGTGGAATCGACTTAACGGAGCACTCGTTGTATGAGCGGCTCTGCCTGTGCTTATCTGTTTGCCAACCGCCGCGCCAATCGTATAAAGGTGCTGGTGCATGACGGGCTTGGCATCTGGCTGCACGCCGTTTGCATCAGGGGAAACTCTTCTGGCCTGGCTCTCGACACGGTTCGACGAATTTTTAGGAGAAAACCATCAAAGCCTTATCAATTGTACGACCTAGTGGAAGCCGAATCGCTTCTGGTGAGAAAACCCTTGAAATTCGTCGCTGGCATCCGGAATTAGATCCCTTCGAGGATCTGCTGATTGTCGAAAATGGGCGATTTCTTCGTACCGATGGAGACGAAGACAGTGATGGTATTGCCGTCGCAATCGTCCGCGTCAAAGCTGTGCGTCCGTTCACGCCAGGTGACGTGCAAGCGGCGTGCGCAAGTTATTTTGAGGATGGCTGGCTTGCATGGGAGCTGTGTTATGTAAGGCCTGTTACGACCCCTGTGACTGTCCGAGCGGCGCGCGGTATTTACGAGGCAGACTTCTTGCTCCCGCAGGGACAGTAACCATTACGTAAGGTGAGTTGAGCGGACGCTTAAGAACGTTTATGAGTAACGCCCAATGCTGTGGCGAAAAGCTGGGCGTATCGGTGCCGACGCTTTCAGCGACGTCAAAATGATGGTCAGGGCAGAGGTTGGAGGCTGGTTTTGATGGTAGTGACCACACGGTTACGGCCTTGGTGTTTAGCGTGATACAGGCGTTGATCGGCTACGTGCAGAATTGCCTCGATGGTGTCGCCGTCGCGGCCAGATTGCGATATGCCGATGCTCACTGTGACCATAGTTAACCGCTGCAGGCCGCTATTAAAAGAAGTGTTTGCAACGGTGGTTCGCAGACGCTCAGCGATTACGCGCGCGCCTTCGAGTGAAATCTGAGGTAGCAGTATCATGAACTCTTCCCCGCCCACTCGGGCTACGCCGTCATACGGCCGGATCGAATCGAGGCATTTCTGCACGAACTCCTTCAGGATGTCATCGCCCACCTGATGTCCGAAGCGATCGTTGATGGACTTGAAATTGTCCAGATCGAGTGCCAGTACGGAGAACGGCGCACCGCCGCGCGCGGTCCGGCCAATTTCGGCTTCGACCCGCTCCATGAACCGACGCCGATTATCAGCGCCTGTCAGTGGATCGGTTGCTGCAAGGTGGCCGAGTTCTTGATTGGTGCGCTGGAGCTCCTGCAGGGCGCTCTCGGTGTACGCCATCGCCTCGGCAAGACGCACCATCAGCTCCTCTTGGCTGTAAATATTCGAGAACGAGCGCGTGGTGAGGAACGCTTGCACTACCCCATAGCTCAATAGGAAGAATCCGGCGGCGAAGATCGCATGAGCGAGCCACCACATGTGGTTCCACGGACGTCCAAGGATGAAGGCGAGAGATGACAGCGCGAACGCGGTGACCGAGATGGCAAAAATCACCATCAGCGGTGAACGGAAACGGCGCAGCAGGATCATTGCCACGTTCAATGTGGAAAAAACGAGGGCACCACCTTCCATCGAGAGGCGCACCGCGAGATGGCCTGCGATCGGCGAATTCGCAACGTACGCCACTGCCACGTCAACCAGCAGGAACAGTCCTATCCAGGTCAACCAGGGGAGGGGCTTCATTCGTTGGTCCGCGGCATCAGGCGGGCGGTGGTATGACAGCATTCCGACAAACAGCAGAATCGCCATGACCAGTCGAGAGGCCGGTCCATAAAGCAGGAAGAGCCAGATATTGTGGTGTGCGAGCCCAGTGAACGCACCATGCAACGCATAGATCAGCACAAAACCGAAAAAGCCAAGCGTCATCCATCGCAGCAGCGGTTCTCCCGATGACTGATAGCAGCGCCACGTTACGTAAGTAACAAACAAGCCCTCTAAGGTGGCTGCCGTGATTGCAATTATATGGAACGCGTGGTTCTCGAATATAAGGGTGGGGTCCTGAAAGAAGAATAAGTAGACAATCAGATAGGCGGGAATAAGCGCAAATCCTGCGAGCAGCAAGCAGGCATAAACCTTGATCATGAGACGGACGGCTTCAGGTGGCTCGCCAGTGGCGATGGTATTGCTCATGGTTCCCTCCAATTTTAAATCTATTTTGCCAACACCGGTCCGGTGTTGGCTCCAAAGCCGCCTACCTGCCAACTGTCCCTCGCGCCATTACGCAAATAGGTGATGGACCGATACATTGCATTTCAATTTTAGACACCTCACCAGTTTCTGCTGCCGAAGTAGGTAAAAATGTTCACGCGAACACAATTAACTAATAACGAATGTCTGGTTATTCTCATTGGTCAGGGGTTAGCTGTCCTTCCCAAAATCAGGTGGACACCCTGTCTGGACTTAGCGTAGCCAGCTAGATGACTAGGCAATCTTCAGCGACTCCGGTCGCCATTCGGTCTGCTGGATACGCTTGTCGCCGCGGCCGACGCGCCAAGAGATCTGATTCATGAAAACCTCAGTCCACACCGATCGAGCCGGTTGCGCCGCACATTGGGCATCATGCTGCCCGAATTCCTGTCGGAACCGGTAGGCCACCGCTACACTAGGATAATGCGTTTCAGCTTGGCATTCAGTGCGGCGAACGCCGCTTCGGTACTGGCCTTGTGGTTGGTGATGAGCACGTCGATGCGTTCTGGCGGGCAGAAGGCGACGCGGCTCTCTACGCCGATCTTGCTGTAATCGGCCAGGATGACCACGTGCTCGGCATGGTCAGCCATGGCGCGCGCGACTTCGGCTTCACGGTGGTCGTAGTTGCTGGCGCCGCGAAGGGCGTTGATGCCGACGGGCGACAACAGCGCGAAGTCGGCCCGATAGCGGCCAATTTCCGCCACCGTGGTGCCACCCACTGTAGCCGGAGCACGGTCGTCGAGCGAACCACCCAGTACGATCACCTCGTTGTGCTGGCTGCCTGGCGCGGCGGGATTACGCAATTGCAGAGCCACGTTGAACGAGTTGGTGATCACGGTTAACCCGCCCAGCTTGGCCAGCTCTTCGGCGAGGATGACGGTGGTGGTGCCGGCGTCGATAAACACAGTCTGTCCGTGCGACAGCAGGCTGACCGCGGCGCGCGCGAGGTCACGCTTGAATCTGACGTTGATGTGCGCCCGTTCGGCGATTGGCGCCTCGTCCTCGACGCGGATGGCGCCGCCGTGTATCCGCTTCAACTCCCCCAGATTTTCCAGAGCTACCAGGTCGCGCCGCACAGTCTCGCGTGAAACATTCAGCTCCGCGCCGATGCGGTCGGTGGTGACGCGCTGCAAGGTTGATAGCAGTGCGCGGATCCGCTGGTAACGCTCTTCTTGCCACATGCCTGGTGTCCCTGCTGTTTGAGTCGCTGTCCGAGCACGCATTGTGGAGGGGTGTCGGTCGCTGTCAAGTTTGGTGCGGCCCCCATGATCATTGGGCTGGCGCGGTCTGCACGTCATATTTGTGTAATATTGAGGCATTGTTGTTTTTTTGTGTATTTGGAGATAGCCTCGTGGCCGGACGGTTTCTTCCCCTCGTCCTTATTTCGAAACACGCTTTCGCCATCGCCTCGGTTGTAACCTCTCGTCTAGAAGTAGGAGCTATGCCATGCAGCGTCGCCAGTTTCTGAACACCCTCGCTACTGTTTCCGTCGTAACCCCGCTTTTGTTGAGCTCCCGTATAACGCAAGCCGCCACGCCCCCGGCCACACCGAGCGCGCTGGATCCGGCGCGCTGGTCGCCGCTCAATACCCAACGCCTGCAGGCGGTGATCGACCAGCACGGCGTCAAGAGCGCGTCCTACCGCCCGGAGCAGCGCCCGTACGCGGTGTTCGACTGGGACAACACCTGCATCATGAACGACTGTGAAGAAGCGCTGCTGGTCTACCAGATCAATCATCTGCAGTACAAGCTGACACCCGATGAGTTCGCCACCGTGCTGCGCCAGGACGTGCCGAACGGCGCGTTCATGAAGGACTACACCACCGTGGACGGCAAGCCGGTCAAGATGGAAGACATCGCCAGTGACGTGGAAGCTGACTACCGCTGGTTGCACGCTAACTACCAGGGACTTGCCGGCGACAAGAGCCTGGAAGAGATCCAGGCCAGCGAGCAGTACAAGGATTTTCTCGCCAAGCTCTACTTCATGTACGACGCGATCTGCGACAGTTACCCGGTGGAGATCGGCTACAAGTGGATTCTGTACTTCTACAAGAATATGACCACGGCTGAATTGCAGGCGATGGCCGAGGCCTCCAACAACTACGCCATCGGCGACGCGCTGCGCAAGGTCAAGTACGAGAGCTCACGCACATTGCCGGGCAAGGCAGGTGTGGTGGCGGACACCCACTTCCATGGCATCCGCATCCATGAGGAGATCCGCGGCCTGATGCACTCGCTGCGCGCCAACGGCATCGACGTGTATGTCAGCACCGCCTCGATCGACGACGTGGTGCGTGTATTCGCCGGCCATCCCAATTACGGCTACGGCGTGCCACCTGAGAACGTGATCGGCCTGCGCATGGCGATGGAAGAAGGTAAGTACACCAGTCGCTATCTGCCGGGCTGGCACTTCAACTACGGGCCGGGCAAGACCGTCGGTATCAAGAACGTGCTGGTGAAACAGAAGGGCTACGGCCCGGTGCTGGTGGCCGGCGACAGCGACGGTGATGCCTGGATGCTGCGCGACTTCAACGACACGGCGGTGGGGGTGATCGTCAACCGCATGAAGAAGGGCGAGATCGGCGCCGACAGCCAGCAGGCTGCCACCCAACTGGGCACCCCGAACGCCCGCTTCATCCTGCAGGGGCGCGACGAGCACACTGGCCTGATGATTCCGGACGAAAAATCGCTCAAGTACGGTAAAAGCGAGCTTAAGCTGCTGGCGTGATGGCACTGGCTCGCGGGTGGTCGGTTGCCATCCGCGAGCCACAGTGCAACGACTAAAAAATCAATAGGTCGGTCAGCCACATCTGTTCGACTTTCCCGCCCATCAAAAACGGACATCTGTCGTGGTGGCCCGGATTAACGGGACTCAGCCAACGAGGTGAGTCTCTGATCTGAATCCGCATTGCCATGCGTTGATGTTGATCAGCGTCAAGGTCGAGCAGAGGGGTAAGGCACGATAATGCTGTGTGCATTGCCGTCCGTTGCAAGTTCGCCGGGCAGACCAGCGTCGAAATGCGAAAGCAGGGGCGCGTGGCGAGTAGTGCCGAACTGAAGGCGCAAGACCATGATCTATCCACTCCTGTTGACCTTGCATTTATTCGCCGCACTGATCTTTATCGGAACGGTGTTCTTCGAAGTCTTGTTCCTGGAAAGTATCCGCAAACAGTTATCTGCCAAGGTGATGCTCCTGGTCGAACAGGGTATCGGCCGTCGAGCCCGCACGTTGATGCCTTGGGTCTTGCTGGTGTTGTTCGGCGCGGGGCTGGGCATGGTCTGGCTGCGCTATTTGCCAGCGCTTGCCTCGCCACTGGCCTCATCGTTCGGCACCTTGTTGACGTTGAAGATCATTCTTGCCGTTAGCGTATTGCTGCACTTTTTGGGGGCCATGTTTCTTTTTAAAAGTGGGCGCATGAAGGCCCGGTATCTGCACTTCATTCATGGCAGCCTGTTCTGCCATATGGTCGGCATAGTGCTGTTGGCCAAAGGTATGTTTTACCTGACGTGGTGACCGGGCGTTGAGAACCATTGGACCAGCAGTCTTATTCTGCGAGCGCTTCACCTGCGCTTGATGCAAATCAAGGAGCATCGGCCGGTAAACCCGGACACTGGTTATCCGGAACCAGTCTCGGAGACCGTCATGCTCGATCTCTTTCATAACCCCAGCGAGCACAACCCCAGCGAGCACAACCCCAGCGAGCTGATTATTCGGCGCGATCAAGGCGTGCTCGACCCCAACTGCCATGCTGACACCCAAAAATTTCATGGTGGTATCGGCTCTCTGGATTTGCTTCGTGCATTGCGCAGCAGTCGCCAGAAGCAACGCCCGCTGTCCTTGAACGTGCAGTTACCCGCTAACCTGAAGCCTTCCGTGTGCTCCTCGCGCAATATCGCGTGTGAGCGCAGCGGTATCGAACAGTATCTTCAGTGTCTGGAGCACGAGATCGACCTGATCGGTTGCCATCTGGGTGCCGAGCAACGGGTCGAGCAGTTTCATCTGGGCGGCGGTACACCCGCCATTGCGCATGTGCAGCGGCTGATGAGTCATCTGCGTGGTCGCTTCAACTTTCTTGACTATGAGTGCGGCGATTACAGCATCGAGGTGGATCTTCACCATACCGACTGGGCGACCATGGGCTTGCTGCGCGACCAGGGGTTCAATCACGTCAGTATCGGCGTTCCGGATATCGCTACGGACAGTGAAATGTCAGTGGCCTGTTACCAGAATCCGGCTCCGATCCATTCGCTTATCGATGCCGCTCGCACCTTTGGCTATCGATCCATCAATGTTGATCTGGGCTTTGGCCATGCATGGCAGACGCCAGAAAGTTTCGCGCTGAAGCTGGCGACCATTATCGAGCTGGAGCCGGACAGGCTGCAGGTGTTCGATTATGCCCGGCCCCCCCAACGCTATCGGCCGGTGAGAGGGGATAAAGTGAGGGAGCGGTGCAGCCAGGACGATAAAGGCGCGATGCGTCAGATCTGCTTTGAACAGCCGATTGCTGCGGGTTATCACTACATCGGTCTGGGGCAGTTTGTCAGGCCCGATGATGATCTGGCGATCGCTCAGGAAAGAGGCCGGTTACGCCGCAACTGTCAGGGTTTTACCCGCCACGGCTATTGCGATCTTGTCGGCTTCGGGATGGGCGCCATCAGCCAGATCGACGATTTGTACGCGCAAAACACCGACGATCTGCTGCGTTACCAGTTGCAACTGGACCGGGGCCAGCTGGCAACCTGTCGCGGCTGGCGCTGTGAGGCGAGTGATCAGGTCAGGCAACTGGTCATGGAGCGCCTGGCGTGTGACCAGGAACTGGATATTCACGCCATCGAGACTCGTTATGGACTGATTTTTCGCAAGTACTTTGCATCAGCCTGGCCTTTGCTGGAGCAATTGAGTCGGGACGGGTTGATTGAACTGTCGGACCGTTTCATTTGCATTCTTCCCGCCGGCCGACCGGAAGTGGATGCCATCTGCAAGCTGTTTGAAAAGGATTTGGGCCAAGGCATTAACCCAACTGCGAGTTGATTGATCATGAAACCTTCGTTTGATTTCAATCGAGCCCTGGTCGAAAAGTATGACCGCCCAGGGCCGCGCTACACCTCTTATCCCACGGCTCCACAGTTCCATCAGGCGTTTGCCGTCGACGACTACCAGCGTGCCGCCCAGGACAGTAACCAGGCAGCTGTTCCCAAGCCGTTGTCGGTGTATATCCACATTCCGTTTTGCAAGAGCCTTTGCTACTACTGCGCGTGCAACAAAATCATTACGCAAAAAACCCATCGCGCGGTCGAGTACCTGGCGTACCTCAAGCGTGAAATCGTTATGCAGGCCGCGTTGTTCGACAGCACGCGCACACTCACGCAACTGCACTTGGGCGGTGGCACGCCGACCTATTTGACCGGCGAACAATTGGCTGACCTGATGGACTGCCTGCATCAAGCGTTTGACATGGATGACAGCGATGACCACGAATTCTCCATCGAAGTCGACCCGCGCACCATCAGCCCCGAGCAGGTTCAATCGCTGCGCCGCCTAGGCTTTAATCGCTTGAGCTTCGGCGTGCAGGACTTCGACCCCGACGTGCAAGCCGCGGTCAATCGGCAGCAAAGCGAAGAGCAGATTTACGCGCTGGTCGCTGCCGCTCGCCAGGCGCAATTCAAATCAGTCAGCGTGGATCTGATTTACGGGCTGCCATTGCAAACCGTGGCGAGTTTCGATGTCACCCTCGGCAAAATTATCGCTCTGTGTCCAGACCGGATTGCCGCCTACAGCTATGCCCATCTGCCGCAGCTGGTGCGCGCGCAACGGATGATTCGCCCTGCGGACATGCCGCCACCGGAGCGCAAGCTGGAATTGCTCGAGCTGACCATCCGCCGTCTGACCGAGGCCGGCTATGTCTATATCGGCATGGATCATTTCGCTTTACCGGACGACGAGCTGGCACTGGCCCGCGTCAACGGCACCTTGCAACGCAATTTTCAGGGCTACTCCACCCATGCCGATTGCGACTTGATCGGCCTTGGCGTGTCTTCGATCGGTAAGGTTGGCGACAGCTACAGCCAGAGCGTCAAGGAGCTTTCGCAGTACTACGCGCGTTTGGATCAGGGGTTGTTGCCGGTGCATCGGGGTTACCGTTTGAGCGCTGACGACCTGCTGCGTCGCGAGGTAATCAACGACCTGATGTGTCATGGGCGGATTGATTTTGGCAAGTTTGAAGTAAGTCATGGCATCCGCTTTACCGACTACTTTGCCGATGCACTGGCGCAACTTGAGGAGCATGTTCGCGACCGGTTGCTGGAGATTCACGAAGACGCGCTGGTGCTGTTACCTCAAGGGCATTTGATGATGCGCAGTGCCGCGATGGCTTTTGACGCTTATTTGGGTTGCGAGCAAAAAGGGCAGTTTTCCCGCACCGTTTGACGGCGATCAAGTTTGCCGGCCATGTCGCTTGCCAGGTTATCGCAGGTACCCGTAGCGTGGCCCTCAAACCCGCTGTTGAGCCCCGCTCTTGTATCAGGTATCCCATGGACCGTATTCATTCCGTCGAACACAAGGTCGAACCTTTCTACCAACCGCTGAACAATGAAGAGGCATTGTTCGAGCAAGCCTGGCGACACGGCATGCCGGTGTTGATCAAAGGCCCCACCGGCTGCGGCAAGACCCGTTTCGTCCAGCACATGGCCCATCGGCTGAAGTTGCCGCTGTACACCGTGGCCTGCCACGATGACCTGAGCGCCGCAGACCTGATCGGCCGCCATCTGATCGGTGCCCAGGGCACTTGGTGGCAGGACGGGCCGCTGACCCGGGCGGTGCGTGAAGGGGGCATCTGTTACCTCGATGAAGTGGTCGAGGCGCGCCAGGACACAGTGGTGGTGTTGCATCCGCTGGCCGATGATCGTCGGGAGCTGTTCCTGGAACGCACAGGGGAAGTCCTGCAGGCGCCGCCGTCCTTCATGTTGGTGGTGTCTTACAATCCCGGTTACCAGAACCTGCTCAAAGGCATGAAACCCAGCACCCGACAGCGCTTTGTGGCGATGCGTTTCGGCTATCCGCCAGTGGCCGATGAAGAGCGCATTGTCGCCAGAGAAGCCCAGGTGGACGTGGCGCTGGCGGCGCAGGTAGTCAGGCTCGGGCAGGCCCTGCGACGGCTGGATCAACATGATCTGGAAGAAGTCGCGTCCACGCGGTTGCTGATTTTCACGGCACGAATGATTCGCTCCGGCATGAGCCCCCGTGAGGCGTGCATGGCCTGTCTGGCCGAGCCGCTGAGCGATGATCCGCTGACCGTTGCCGCGCTGATGGACGTGGTTGATGTCCACTTCGCCTGAAACCACTGCCGCGTCTCCCGGCCATTTGCCGGGCGATCTGGCGATGTGGTTTTTCATCCTCGCCGAGCTCTCGGTGTTCGCAATCCTGATTCTCGCGTTCGCGGTGACCCAGGTGCTGAAACCCCAGATGTTTAGCGAAAGCCGACAGTTGCTTAATAGCTCCACCGGGTTGGCGATGACCTTGAGCTTGCTCACGGCCGGGCTGTTCGCCGCGCTGGCCCAGCAACAGGTCAGGCAATCGCGGGCCCGCCGCGGCGCCGTCCTTCTGCTGGCGGCCTTGCTGGCCGCCAGTGTCTACGTGGTGTTGAAACTCACTGAATACCGGCATCTTCTGGCCTCGGGGCTGGGCATGGAGCACAACACCTTTTTCACTCTGTACTGGATCCTCACCGGATTCCATTTCCTCCATGTGCTACTCGGCATGCTGATTCTCGGCTGGCTGGCCGAGCGTTGCCGGCGTCGTCTGTACAGCGCCAGCACTTGCAGCGGGCTGGAATCCGGCGTGCTCTATTGGCACATGGTCGATCTGATCTGGGTGGTGCTTTTTCCTCTGGTCTACGTTCTGAACTGACGAGGTTCTCATGTCTGCTTCCAGGGTTTTGGTCACCTGCTGGGCAGGGCTGGCCGTGCTGAGTGTGTGCACCGTGGTGCTGGGGCATGCCGGGGCCACACTGCTGCTTTCCATTGCTATCTTGCTGGTTGCAGTCGGCAAGGCCTGGCTGATCGCCGACGGCTTCATGGAAATGCGCCACGCGCCGCGACTGTGGCGCAGGTTGATGTTGAGCTGGGCGGTGGCTTTGGCGGCAGTGGTAGGGGTGACGCTGGTGTCTTTACATTAAGCCGTTACGCGACCCGTGTAGCAGCAGGCTTCGCCAGCTGCTACGGGGTGCCCCTACGGCCTTAAGATTTATACCCGACCAAAACCATCGGGTTTTCTTGATCGCCATCAAGCAGGTTTCAGCCCGCTGCTTCCTAGAATGGACAGGCCAAGCAAAGAGGAAGCGACCATGTCAGAGACCTTCACTAAAGGCATGGCCAGGAATATCTATTTCGGGGGAAGCGTGTTCTTTTTCCTGATATTCCTGGCCTTGACCTATCACACGGAACAGACCTTCCCAGAGCGCAGCAATGAAGCGCAATTAAGCGAATCAGTGGTGCGCGGCAAGTTGGTCTGGGAGCAAAACAACTGTGTCGGCTGCCACACATTGCTGGGCGAGGGCGCCTACTTTGCGCCTGAACTGGGCAACGTGTTCCAGCGTCGCGGCGGGGAGGAGGGCTTCAAACCTTTTCTGTATGCCTGGATGAAAATGCAGCCGCTGGGCGTACCAGGCCGGCGAGCGATGCCTCAGTTCAACCTGAGCGATCAGGAAGTGGATGACATCGCCGAGTTCCTCAAATGGAGCTCGAAAATCAACACCAATGGCTGGCCGCCAAACAAGGAGGGCTGAGAGATGAGTATGGCTAATCCGCATCTGAAATTTGCCTCGCAAGCCGTGGCCAAACCGTATTTTGTGTTTGCCCTGATCCTGTTTCTCGGTCAGGTGCTGTTCGGTTTGATCATGGGCCTGCAATACGTGGTGGGGGACTTTCTGTTCCCGGCCATTCCCTTCAACGTGTCGCGGATGGTGCACACCAACCTGCTGATCATATGGCTACTGTTCGGCTTCATGGGCGCTGCCTACTACCTGATTCCGGAAGAGGCCGACCGTGAACTGCACAGTCCGAAGCTGGCACTCATCCTGTTCTGGGTATTCGCCGCCGCCGGTGTGCTGACCATTCTGGGCTATCTGCTGGTGCCTTATGCGGGGCTGGCCAGGCTGACCCACAACGAGCTGCTGCCGACCATGGGCCGCGTTTATCTGGAGCAGCCGACCATCACCAAGATGGGTATTGTGCTGGTGTGCCTGGGCTTTCTCTACAACATCGGCATGACCCTGCTCAAAGGTCGCAAGACCACCATCAGCGTGGTCATGATGACCGGGCTGATTCTGCTCGCAGTGTTCTTCCTGTTCTCCTTCTACAACCCCGCAAACCTGGCCCGCGACAAGTTCTACTGGTGGTGGGTGGTGCATCTTTGGGTGGAAGGCGTATGGGAGCTGATCATGGGCTCGATGCTGGCTTTCGTGCTGATCAAGATCACCGGTGTGGACCGGGAAGTGGTCGAGAAATGGCTCTATGTGATCATCGCCATGGCGCTGATTACCGGGATCATCGGCACCGGTCACCACTACTTCTGGATCGGTGCGCCTGAGGTCTGGTTATGGGTCGGTTCAATCTTCTCCGCACTGGAGCCGCTGCCCTTCCTGGCCATGGTGATATTCGCCTTCAGCATGGTGAAGAAGCGTCGTCGGCAGCACCCGAACCGCGCCGCCACGCTGTGGGCCAAGGGCACCACAGTGACCGCCTTCTTCGGCGCGGGCGTCTGGGGGTTTCTGCATACCCTGGCACCGGTCAACTTCTACACCCATGGCACGCAGTTGACGAACGCTCACGCTCACCTGGCCTTCTACGGCGCTTACGCGATGATCGTGATGACCTTGATCAGCTATGCCATGCCACGCTTGCGCGGGCTGGGTGAAGCCGGCGACGAGCGCTCGCAGACTCTGGAGATCTGGGGCTTCTGGTTGATGACCCTGTCAATGGTGATGATCACGCTGTTCCTCACCGCTGCCGGTGTCGTACAGATCTATCTGCAACGCTGGCAGGCCGACGGGATTGCCTTGCCGTTCATGGCCACGGTCGAACATTTGACTGTGCTGTTCTGGGCCCGTCTGGCCAGTGGCGTCGGTTTCCTCGCCGGGCTGCTCTGCTATCTGTTCAGTTTCAAGCAGCGTGGTCGCGCAGCCTTGCGCGCCCCGGCCGCTGTTGTCCCTTCATGAGCAGGTGCAACGGCTAGAAAAGGTCGGCCCGGCTGATACAGCGGGCCGTTTTTTTGGTGTCCAAAAAGGGCAAAAACCATGGCCTTTACCGTCGAACTGGAAGAGTGGGTGGGCAGTGTCTGGCACCGCTTCATCACCCGGCGCGCAAGCCCGGACTTCCCCGAAGCACGGGTCGAACTGGTCAGCCAGCAACGACCGCTGGCGCTGTTGTTTCGCGCCATGGGCGGCGCCAGTGGCATAGGTGTGGAGGCCGCCAACGATCGTGATCTATTGCTGCGCCGCAACGTGCTGCAGCAGATCGCCGGTACCTGCAAACAAGTGCCATTGGCGTGGTGCGACGAGAATAACCTGCGTCTACCGTCGAGCCTTGCGGTCTTCCCGGAGGTTGCGTTGAATGAGGAGCTCTATCGCTGGCTGGCACTACTGGCGGCGCAGGCCGGCCAGATGCGTCACTGGGGCCGGGACAATCAGCGTTGGACGCAAACGCTGCTGCGGCGCTACCCGGCGTTGCGTTCTCGCTACCAACGCCTGGTCGATGCCCATCTGCAATTACGTCCGGATCCGGCGTCATTGAACTCCGGCGAGGCGGCTCTGGAACGGGCGTTGTGTCAGGCGTTGCGCGAGCCGGGCAGCGTCGAACATTTTCCCCGTAGCGAACGGGCGGCCTGGCCGCTGCCACTGTGGCTGTATCCGCCGCAGAACCTCGCAAGCCCACAGGCCGCGGATCTGAGTGAAGAGTCGGAAGAGTACCTGGCTACGCCCCCGGGCGAGCAGAAAGGCGGCCGCAAGCGCGCCAAGCGAATTGATGAAAGCACCCGCTCAGGCGGGCTGTTGGTGGTGCGTCTGGAGAACCTGTTCAGCTGGACCGAACACGTTGATCTGGATCGTTGGACGGATGACCGCGAAGACCCGGACGCCGCGAGAGTCGCCGAGGACCTGGACGAGTTGACCCTGTCGCGCACTCGTCTGCGCAAGGGGGGCGGTCTTAAGCTGCACCTGGATTTACCCCCGGCCGATGTCGACGATATTCCCCTGGGCGAGGGCATCAAATTGCCGGAGTGGGACTACCGCAAGCAGCTGATGCAGGACGGCTTCGTCAATCTGCAAATGATGCTGCCGCGTGACTGTGAGGCGCAGCCACTGCCGTCACGGCTGAAGGCCTCAGCGTACCGTCTGCGGCGCCAGTTCGAGCACCTGCGCAATGACCGCCAATGGTTACGCCAGCAACCCCAGGGTTCAGAACTGGACATGCAGGCCTGGCTGGATTTTCACGTTGAACGCCAGTACGGCCAGTGCGCCGAACGCGGGCTGTTCATGGAGCAACGGCAGACTCGTCGCGATCTGGCGTGCCTGCTGCTGGCGGATGTGTCGATGTCCACCGATGCTCACCTGAACGATGAGCATCGAGTGATCGATGTGATCAGGGACAGCCTGCTGCTGTTTGGCGAAACCCTGTCGGTGCTGGGGGATGACTTCGCCCTGTACGGGTTTTCCTCGCTGCGTCGTCAGCAGGTGCGCATGCAAGAGCTCAAGTCCTTCACCCAGCGTTATGACGACACCACTCGCGGCCGCATTCAGGGGCTTAAACCGGGATATTACACGCGCATGGGCGCGGCCATTCGCCACGCCACGCAGCTGCTGGGCGGCTGTAAACGCAGACGCAAACTGTTGCTGCTGCTGACGGATGGCAAGCCCAATGATCTGGATCTCTATGAGGGGCGCTACGGTGTTGAAGACACCCGCGAGGCGGTGCTGGAGGCGCGACGTCAGGGGCTGACGCCGTTCTGTATCACCATTGATCGCGAGGCCGGCGATTACCTGCCGTATATGTTTGGCGCCAATGGCTACACCTTGATCCGCCAGCCAGAACAATTACCCCTGCGCTTGCCGCAGTTGTATCGCCAACTGACCCAGCGTTGAATTCTTAGGCGGCTACGTGGGGCGTGGCGACGTTTGCGTAGAAGCCTGCGCCCCTGTAGCAGCTGCCGAGCCTGCGAGGCTGCGTTCGGCTGCGCAGCAGTCGTAAACCCGGAACGCACGGTCCTCCTGAAACACCGCGTGGTCTGATTTCACGACTGCTGCGCAGCCGGACGCAGCCTTCGGCAGCTGCTACAGGGGGATAGGTTCGGGATGGCGGGGCATCAGTGGATGCTGCGCGGCAGCCAGAAAAACATTGTCACGCAGAAGATCGTCAGGCTGATGCAGAACCACATGAATCGTCGTTGCCGACGTGCCCCAGCGTATTCGGCCAGCGCCGGCAGGGGCATGCCGCACTGGCGGCACTCGGACTCCTGTGACGGGCTCGCGTGTTGGCAATACAGGCAGATGGGCATGTCGCTCACTCGAACTGTTCCAGACGCAGGCGATCAAGAATGGCGATCTGCCTGCCGTCTTGAGTGATGATTTTTTCATCGATCAAGCGGCGGATGATTCGCGAAAACGTCTCCGGCTGGATCGAGAGATGTCCGGCAATCAGTTGCTTGGCCATTGGCAGTTCGAATTGGCAGTCAACGGTTTGCAAGCGCACCAGTTGCGTCAGCAGATACCGCACGACCCGGTGGGTCGCGTTTTTCAGCGACAGGGTTTCAATCTCGTTGACTCGCTGGTGCAGGCGTACACACAGCTTGCCGAGCAGGGCGAAGGTCAATCGACTATTGCTCTGCAGCAGGTGCATGTAAGTGCTGTTGGATATGCGGTAGAGCTGAGTGGGACAGATCGCTTCGGCCGAGGCCACGTAATTGGGGGTGTCCATCAGCATCATCGCTTCGGCGAAAGTTTGCCGATCGCCGATGACTTCAAACACCTTCTCTTGTCCGTCGGGCGTCAGGCGGTAGATCTTCACCGCTCCGGCAATCACGAAATAGAACGAGTCCGCCGGCTCACCCTGGCGAAACAGCGGCTCGCCTTTGTCGATGCTCAATAAGTGGCTGGTACTCATCAATTCATCCAGCTGTTCTTCATTCAACGGCTCGAATAAATGATGACTGCGCAGAATCTGGTGATGGACGCGATGAAGCACCATAAAAATTCATCCTGATGGCTGAGAGGGAAGAGCGCAGCTATGAAGTCAAACGAGGCCTAGAGAGACGCCGCTGGCCAAGGCCACGATTGAGCTCAGCACTACAAACCATGCCAGTGGCTGGATGACTTTTTTCATGACGACTCCGGGTAATCGAGGGATCAAAGGTGCCTGTAAGGATGCTCATGGTTGAGCAAGACTCGGGCCATGCCCGGAGGGCCCTATTTATGGGGGTTGTCAGAGGGTGAGGTGAAAAAGACCATGGGGTTTAGGGTGAAAACAACCATGTAGTGGTCATTTGTACCTTGGATGCATGGCTTGGCGGTGTCCCGTAGCAGCTGCCGCCAGGCTGCGTTCGGCTGCGCAGCAGTCGTAAACCCGGAACGCACAGTCTTCCTGAAACACTGCGTGGTCTGATTTCACGACTGCTGCGCAGCCGAACGCAGCCTCGCAGGCTCGGCAGCTGCTACGGGGGAATGTGCTGATCCTGAAATCTTCCATACCTACCGACATCAGGGCACGCCCCTTGCAATCCATTGTTCGACTACAGAGGGTCAATTTAACCCTCTGGCAGTTGGCAAGCTTGATCTGTGACAAGTGCAGTTCACCGGCAATACCCGATGATGGGGCTGGGATTTACCCTCCGGCAGCAAGGTAGAGGAGTGGCTTTATGCAGGTACTTGACCGCCGTACAGCGATGGCGATAACGCCGCTGCTACGTCTGGCCTTTCGGCCGTTTTTCCTCGCGGGCTGCGTCTTGGCGTTGCTGGCCATACCGCTCTGGCTGGCAGCCTTCAGTGGCGCGATTTCCGGCTGGCAGCCGGCAGGCGGTTGGCTGGCCTGGCATCGGCATGAGCTGCTGTTCGGGTTTGCGCTGGCGATTATCGCGGGCTTTCTGCTGACGGCCGTGCAGACCTGGACCGGTCGCCCGGGCATCAGCGGTACGCCGTTGGCGGCTCTGGCACTGCTGTGGTTGTGCGCGCGTCTGGCCTGGCTGGCGAACGTGCCGTGGCCGCTGCTCGCGGTTCTGGAATTGGCTTTCCCACTGGCGGTGGCGGCGCTCATGGGCTTCACCCTATGGAAGGTGCGGCAGAAACGTAACTACCCGATTGTGTTGGTGCTGCTGTTGTTGGCCGTGGCCGACGGCTTGTCCATGTACGGCCTGGTTGAAGGTCATGAAGGCTGGCAGCGTCAGGGTGTATTGACCGGCATCTGGCTGGTGGCGGCAATGATGAGTTTGATCGGCGGACGGATCATTCCGTTTTTCACCCAACGTGGCCTCGGTCGGGTCGACGGGGTTGCCGCCTGGCCCTGGCTTGATCGGCTGCTGTTGGTGGGCTCGCCGCTGGTGGCACTGCTGTATGCGGCAGGGCCTGCGCTTTATCCCAACGTCTGGGTCGGTGTGCTGTTCGCCGTGCTGGCGGCGGGGCATCTGGTGCGTCTGGTTCGCTGGCATGATCGGGCGCTCTGGCGAGTGCCGTTGCTGTGGTCGTTGCACCTGGCCTATGGCTGGTTGGCGGTGGCCTGTCTGGGCATGGCGCTGTGGCATTTCGGGGTGCCGGTGAACCCCAGTCTGGCGGTGCATTGCCTGACGATAGGCGCCATGGGTGGCTTGGTTCTGGCAATGATCGCGCGGGTCAGTCTGGGGCATACCGGCCGTGCGCTGGAGCCGCCGATGGGCATGACCCTGGCGTTTATTTTGCTGAACCTGGCGTGTCTCAGCCGGGTCGTGCTGGTCCTGTTTTTTCCGTTGGGAGCGCTGTGGCTGGCGGGTCTGTGCTGGGCGCTGGCGTTTGCGTTGTACGGCTGGCGCTATGGGCCAATGCTGCTGCGAGCCCGGGTTGACGGCCATCCAGGATGAACAGGCGAATTGAGAGAGGCTGTCAGTGATGTACCCCTTTTTACTGGTCACCCACTTGCTGGCGGCCATCGCCTTTATCGGCACGCTGTTTTTCGAGGTGTTCATCTGGCATTCCGCCCGCCAGCAGTTGGCGAACGGTGCGCAGCTGGCGGCGGATCAGGCGATTGCGGTGCGCTCGCGCAAGGTGCTGCATGGCGTGGTGTTGCTGTTGTATGGCGCCGGCATCGGGCTGGCGTGGCAGCACCGAGGTATCTTGAGTCAGCCGTTGGCCAGCAGTTTTGGCACGCTGTTGAGCCTGAAGATTGTTCTGGCGGTGAGCATCATCGGGCATTACTTGCTGCTGGCGTATTGGCTGAAAAGCGCACGGCTGACCTCGACCCGCGCCAGCTGGATTCGCCGCAGCATCCTGGGGCACATGCTGTTGATCGTGATCCTGGCCAAGGCCATGTTCTATTGGCACGGCTGAACACTGATTTTCCCAGCGACTATCCCAGCCCAAGGACTCATCCAGCCCAAGAAAAACCCGCGTCAACCGCTTGGTTGACGCGGGTTTTGTATTGCCGGTAATCGATCAGCTGCGGGGGTTCAGGGCCTTGACGAAGAGCACGTTGTTTTCCAGATGGATGTGCTGCATCAGGTCATCTCGAAACTCCAGCAACCCGCGATAAAGGGCGCGCCAGGTGTTACAGGCGTCTGCAGGCGGGGTGATGTTGTCGGTCAGGGCGAGCATTTTTTCCAGGGCTTCACCATGTTGATCATGTTCAAAACGCAGCACCTGGATCGGCGGTGCGGCCTGGGGGCCCATTCCCTGTTGCAGCATTGGGAAGAGCACTTGTTCTTCCTTGAGCATGTGGCCTTCGAGTTCTTGCTGCATGTCCCGCAGGTGGTCGGCCAGGCCATTGGGGCAGCTGCTGCGCGCACCATGAACCTGCTCGACGCGGCGGGCCAGGCGGATCAGTTCCGGCAGTTGCTCGCGGTGACGGGCGTGGTAGCGCGCCAGGATGTGGGCGATCAGCTGCTCCTGGGGTTCGTCGCGCCAGTCGTGTTGGGTTTCACCGGCGTCTTGCAGGGCGTGGAGGGCGTCGGCAATCAGGACGGGGTCGAGGCCTTTACCGAGGGCGGCTTCACGCAGGGTTTTCTGCCCGCCGCAACAGAAGTCCAGGTTGAAGGCGTGAAAAGTCCGGGTGGCGCCGGGAATGTCGCAGGCCAGTTGGCCGAGACTGTGTTCCAGAAGGGTCAGGCTCATCATGATTCCTTATTGAGGTTTCAACGGTTCCTGAGTCGTGTTGCATCCGACATGCCATATTTAAATCATTGAAAAAGCTCAATTAATTTTTTGTTGTGGTGATAAGTACCCTGACGGCTTAGGGTGAATCAAACCATAGAGGGTGATTACTACCATGCTGCGTGAAAGCCTGGCTGCCGACTTGATCGTCGAGCTGCCGAATGCCGTGCGTTTGCAACGGCTTGTCCAGACCCTGCGCGAATATTTCAACAGTGGCGCCGTGGGGTTACTGCGTCTTGATGACGACAGCCTGAGGCCAGTCGCGACCGTGGGGCTGGTTCACGAAGCGCTGGGGCGCCGGTTTGTCATCGCCCAGCATCCTCGACTGGCGGCGATCATGGCGTCACGCGAGCCGACTTGGTTCGAGCCCGACAGTCGCCTGCCGGATCCCTATGACGGCTTGCTCGACGGTCATGTCGGCGAACCGCTGCCGGTGCATGACTGCATGGGCGTAAGCCTGTATGTGGAGGGTCGGATCTGGGGCGCGATCACCCTCGATGCCCTGCACGCCGGGACCTTCGATAGTCATGCGCGGGACGAGCTCAAGCGTTGCACTTTGCAGATCGAGGCCGCCGTGCGGGTGACCCGACTCGAACAGGAAAACCGCAGTTTGCGCTTGTCCCGCAGCGATATTCAGGACGTGCGGATGCCCGCTGAAGAAGGCGAAATTCTGGGCCAGAGCGAGGTGCTGCACCAGTTGCTCAATGAGCTGGAGGTGCTGGCCGACTCCGAGTTGCCGGTGTTGCTGCTGGGGGAGACCGGGGTCGGTAAAGAACTGTTCGCCCGGCGTTTGCACCGTCTGTCACGCCGACGTCACAAGCCCCTGGTGCACGTCAATTGCGCCGCCTTGCCGGAATCGCTGGCGGAGAGCGAGTTGTTCGGGCACGTCAAAGGGGCTTTTTCCGGGGCCACCAGCGATCGTGCCGGGCGTTTCGATGCGGCCAACGGCGGCACGCTGTTTCTCGACGAGGTCGGTGAATTGCCGTTGGGCGTACAAGCCAAATTGCTGCGTACGCTGCAAAACGGTGAGATCCAACGCCTGGGCGCCGACAAGCCGCTGCATGTCGATGTGCGAATCATCGCCGCGACCAACCGGCACCTGCCGGACAGCATCCGCGACGGCTTGTTTCGTGCTGATCTGTATCACCGTCTCTCGGTGTACCCGGTGCCGATTCCGGCCTTGCGCGATCGCGGTAACGATGTGTTGATGCTGGCCGGGCATTTCCTTGAACTCAATCGGGCACGGCTCGGCCTGCGTGGTCTGCGTCTGTCGCCAGCAGCTGAGCGAGCGCTGTTGGGCTATGCCTGGCCGGGCAATGTGCGTGAACTGGAGCATGTGATCAGTCGAGCCGCGCTGAAGCAGCTCAGCCGTGGCACCAGTCGCACCCTGATCATGACGCTGGAGCCCGAGATACTGGATCTCGACAATGGGATTCACGCGCCGGGTTCGGTCGCTGAACTCCCCCAGGACGATGTGCCTGACCTGCCGTTCCAGCCCTTGGGTGAAGCCGTCGACGATTACCAGCGGCAAAAAATCCTCCACGCCCTGAGTCTTTCCGGGGAGAACTGGGCCAGCGCCGCGCGGCTTCTGGAAGTCGATCCGAGCAACCTGCACAAACTGGCCCGGCGTTTGCGGCTCAAGTAAGGGAGGGCGGTGCAGGGTTGATGCCCCGTGTTGATGCTGAGTGTTGATGGTGGTCAAGGTCGTGTTGCGCAGTGCCTCGCACACTGGGCAGAACCTTCTGGAGATCACCGCCATGCCCCTTTCCCTGGCTCAAATGCGCCGTAACTACACCCTTGATGGCCTGCAAGACGATCTAGTGATGGACGATCCGCTGACTTTGTTCCGGCAGTGGATGCAACACGCCCGCGACACCGAGAGCGGGCCCATCGAGGCCAATAGCATGGCCTTGGCAACGGTCGACAGCCAAGGGCGCCCACACTGCCGGATCCTGCTGCTCAAAGGTTTGAGCGATGAGGGCTTCACTTTTTTCGGCCATTACCAGAGTGACAAGGGTCAGCAACTGGCGTGCAATCCCTTTGCGGCCATGACCTTTTTCTGGCCCGGTCTGGAGCGTCAGGTTCGTGTCGAAGGCAAGGTGTCCAGGCTCGACCCGCAGCTCTCGGATGCTTACTTCGACTCCCGGCCACTGGCCAGCCGTCTGGGCGCCTGGGCTTCACCGCAAAGCCGTCCGCTGGCCAGTCGAGCAGCGCTTGAACATTTGTTGGCTGAAACCGGGCAGCGCTTCGTCGGCCAGACCATTCCACGACCCGAGCACTGGGGCGGCTACTGCCTGCGTCCCGAACGGCTGGAGTTCTGGCAAGGGCGTGCCGACCGTTTGCATGATCGTCTCGATTACCGCTTGCAGCATGGCGCATGGCAACGAAATCGTTTGGCGCCTTGAGCGTCGAATTCCGGTTGGTCAAACGGGAAGTTTCAGATTGTTTGCCAGGCTCAAGACCCACCCCTCACCCCAACCCTCTCCCCAAAGGGGCGAGGGAGCAAATTGTGGGTTTCTGAAGATGTGCTGCGACCTGAAAGTAATACGTTGAATCCATAATCAATTCGGTTTCACAGGTCGCAGCAGCTCGGCAGACGCTAAAGATCAGTTCCCTCGTCCCCCTGGGGAGAGGGTTAGGGTGAGGGGTGGATTCCGGATGAGCACAGCGTCTGAATCTGCTTTTTCTTAACTGCATTCGTACCAGTATTCCCCCATTGCCCCCGTCGAGGTACCTCCTTGGAGGAATAGGCTCGGTCGGCGTTCCGGTTCAGGCTGGGCTATACCCTCATCTACGGGAAGGCTTGGATATGGCCCATTTGGCGCAACGCACTTTTCAACCGCTGAACATCGCCGTGCTGACCATCAGCGATACGCGAACCTTTGAAACCGACACCTCGGGACAGACACTGACGGATTTGCTGCAAACGGCCGGGCATGTGCTGATCGATCGTGATCTGGTCAAGGACGACATTTATCAGATCCGCGCAACACTCTCCCACTGGATCGCCGACCCCAAGGTACAAGTGGTACTGATGACCGGCGGCACCGGATTCACCCCTCGCGACAACACACCGCAAGCGGTTCTGCCCTTGCTGGACAAGCATGTGGAAGGCTTCGGCGAATTGTTCCGTCAGGTGTCTCTGGCGGAAATCGGCATGTCCAGTTTGCAGTCCCGGGCATTGGCCGGGATGAGCAACGGCGTGCTGGTGTGCTGCGTACCGGGTTCGCCGGGCGCGTGCCGAACCGCCTGGAACATGATCCTGCTCGAACAACTGGACAGTCGCACCGGCCCGTGCAATTTCGCTCCGCATTTGAAGCCGCAGGCGCAGCGGGTCATCGATGCTTGTGAGGCACGGCCATGACCGGCCCGGTGTGCGACAGCGGCAACCTGATGCCCGTGGACGAGGCCATCGCCCGACTGCTGAACCAGGCACCGTCGCCACCACCGGTGCAAAAGATCCCGCTGGATCAAGCCTTGGGACGGGTGCTGGCCGGTGACATTTATTCCCCAGTGAACCTGCCGGCCTGGGACAACAGCGCCATGGACGGCTATGCCCTCAGGGCGGCTGACCTGCCACTGGCGGGCGGCTACCTGTCGGTGGTTGGCCGGATCGCAGCGGGGGACAGCGACAGCTCGCCGTTGTTGGCGCAGCAGGCAGTGCGGATTTTTACCGGAGCGCCGCTGCCACCGGGTGCCGATACCGTGGTACCGCAAGAGCGTTGCCAGGTCGAGGGCGAGCGCGTCTGGTTCCCGCCAGTACGCGTTGGCGAGCACGTGCGCAAGGAGGGCGAAGAAGTGCGCCTTGGGCATCTGTTGCTCAAGGCCGGCAAGCGCTTGCGCCCACAAGAGCTGGGGCTGTTGGCAGGTGCTGGCGTAGCGCAGGTCGAGGTTTATCGACCTTTGCAGGTGTGCCTGCTCAGCAGCGGCGATGAACTGCGTGAGCCGGGCGAGTCATTGGCGCCGGGGCAGATTTACAACAGTAATCGTTACTGCCTCGCCGCGCTGTTACGCGGCTGGGGTGTCGAGGTGCATGACTACGGGGTCATGGCCGATGAGTTGGCCGCCAGCCGCGATGCCTTGATTCTGGCTTCTTCGGAATGCGATCTGCTGCTGACCTCGGGCGGCGTATCGGTGGGTGAGGAAGACCATCTCAAACAGGCGATCGAGGAACTGGGCAGCGTGGATTTTTGGCGGCTGGCCATCCAGCCGGGTAAACCCCTGGCCTTTGGGGCGGTGGCTGGCAAACCCTGGATCGGTATGCCGGGTAACCCATCGGCGGCGCTGATTACTGCGTTGGTGGTGGTGCGTCCGTTCCTGCTCAGGGCACAGGGTGTGTGTGAGGTGATGCCAGTGCCATTGGCCGTGCCGGCGGCGTTCGATTGGCTGCAGCGCAACAAGCGCCGGCAGTACCTGCGGGCAAAGCTGAGCGCCGGCGACGACGGGCAATTGAGCGTGGAGCTGCACCCTCAGCAAAGCTCGGCCATGTTGACTGCCGCCTGCTGGGCCGACGGGCTTGCCGTGGTTGAGTGCGAGCAGCAAGTGCTCAAGCACGACAATGTCACGTTTCTGCCCTTCGCTGACCTGATGCAGTGATGGCAATTGATTGCCGTCAAGGTCGTGGTCGCCGGTCTCGCTAGACTGGCAGCGCATTTTCGATCGCTCTGAACCTGCGCGCGACAGGTATCAGCCGATGGTCGCGACGAGTTCTTTCATGAGGATTACCCATGCAACTGGTCTGCCCGGCAGGGAACCTGCCTGCGCTAAAAGCGGCCGTGCGCCAAGGCGCCGACGCCGTCTACGTCGGCTTTCGTGATGACACCAATGCCCGGCATTTCGCCGGGTTGAATATGGACGACAAACAGTTCGACGCCGCGGTCGCCCACATTCGCCAGCATCAACGCAAGCTCTACGTCGCGGTCAACACCTACCCTCAGCCCAAGGGCTGGGAGCGCTGGCAGCGGGCGGTAGATCGCGCCGCCGATTTCGGCGTGGATGCGCTGATCGCCGCCGACCCGGGGGTGCTCAACTACGCCAGTCAGCGTCACCCGAAACTGGCGTTGCACTTGTCCGTCCAGGGCTCGGCGACCCATGCCGCGGCGCTTGAGTTTTACGCGCAGCGCTACGGGATTCGCCGCGCCGTGCTGCCGCGGGTGTTGTCGTTGGCGCAAGTCCGCCACGTGGCGGCCAGCAGCCCGGTGCCCATTGAAGTCTTTGGTTTCGGCAGCTTGTGCATCATGGCCGAAGGGCGTTGCCATCTTTCTTCCTACATCACCGGAGAATCGCCGAATCTGTGCGGCGTCTGTTCGCCGGCCAAAGCGGTGCGCTGGAGCGAAGACGCCCAAGGCTTGAGCGCGCGACTCAGTGAGGTCCTGATCGACCGCTACACCCCGGACGAACCGGCCGGTTATCCGACCTTGTGCAAAGGCCGTTTCCTGGTCGACGGCAAGCGCTTCCATGCGCTGGAGGAACCCACCAGCCTCGACACCCTGGACCTGCTGCCGGAGCTGGCGGCCATCGGTGTCGAGGCGGTAAAAATCGAAGGCCGCCAACGCAGCCCGGCCTATGTGGAGCAAGTCACCCGCGTCTGGCGCGCCGCCCTGGATGCCCATCGCGGTTCGCCGGGCACCTTTCGGGTCAAGGATGAATGGCGTCGAGTGTTGGCCGGTTTATCCGAAGGCAGCCAGACCACCCTGGGTGCTTATCATCGATCATGGCAATGAGGAACGGGACATGAAGCTCAGCCTGGGACCGGTCCTGTTTTATTGGGACAAAGAGCAACTCAGTCATTTTTACGCCGAGATGTCGGCCTTGCCTCTGGATGTGATTTATCTGGGGGAAACCGTGTGTTCGAAACGCCGGGCATTTTCATTGGATCAGTGGCTGGGCCTGGGGCGCGAGTTGCAGCAATGCAGTCAGGCGCAGCTGGTGCTTTCCAGCCTGACGCTGATCGAAGCGGCGTCCGAGCTCTCTAGCCTGCGACGTCTGTGCGACAACGGCCAATTGCTGGTGGAGGCCAACGACATGGGCGCGGTGCAGTTGCTGGCCGAACGTAAATTGCCTTTTGTCGCAGGCCCGGCGCTCAATTTGTACAACGGTCATGCGCTGGCGCAACTGCTGGACTGCGGCATGACCCGCTGGGTGCCGCCGGTGGAATGTTCGGCTGCACTGATCGGCGATGTGATCGATCAGGTGCGCGAGTTGGGCCGCGAGGTGCCGGAAGTCGAAATCTTTGCCTATGGGCATTTGCCCCTGGCCTATTCCGCACGCTGCTTCACCGCTCGGGCGGAAAACCGGCCCAAGGACGACTGCCAGTTTTGCTGCATCAACTACCCCGACGGCCTGGCCTTGACCAGTCAGGAAGGCCAGCCGCTGTTCACCCTCAACGGCATTCAAACGATGTCCGCCGAGGTGACCAACCTGCTGGCTGATTATGCCGGGCTGGTGGCCTGCGGCGCTGATCTGTTGCGTCTTAGCCCGCGCGCTCAGGGCATGGCCGAGGTGATTACGGCCTATCAACGGGTCCGCCTGGGCGAAACGCCGCCGCTCTTCGTCGAAGGTTGCAATGGCTATTGGCATGGCCAGGCCGGGATGTTGCGCGTCGAGGAGGTCGGCCTGTGTTGAACCGAAAAAAGTGGCTGTTGAAAGGTGCCGACCGGTTGTTGCCGCTCGTACGCCGGGTGCCCTTTGTCGTGCAGCGGTTGGCGTTGCAGCAAGCGCTCAACCGATGT
The DNA here is from genome assembly GCF_057813935.1 of Pseudomonas sp. F220. NCBI lineage: Bacteria > Pseudomonadati > Pseudomonadota > Gammaproteobacteria > Pseudomonadales > Pseudomonadaceae > Pseudomonas > Pseudomonas sp. F220. The sequence goes on along the minus strand of NZ_JBVASJ010000029.1, from coordinate 21,715 downwards.
CTTGCCGAGCCGCTGCGTGACGGTGGGTTTGAACTGTTGCGCGGTCGCTGGCTGTGCCTGCGGATTCCGGACCTGGGCTTGTCCTGGTACCTGACCCTGGGCCGCGGGGGATTGCAGATTGCCGAGCGCGCGCAGGCGCACGTGACCATCAGTGGCAACTGGCGGGAGTTTTTACTCCTGGCCAGTCGCCAGGAGGACCCGGATACGTTGTTTTTCCGCAGGCGCCTGGTGATCGAGGGCGATACCGAACTGGGGCTGGCACTGAAGAACCTGATCGACAGTCTTGATCCTGATGTTTTGCCTGTTTGGTTGTGGCGCAATCTGGAGCGGGCAGGGAAGGGGTTGGCTGCGGTGTAGGAGCGAGCTTGCTCGCGATGGACTCCAGGGCGGCGCGTTTATTCAGAAAACACGCGTTATCGTTAACGTCCATCGCGAGCAAGCTCGCTCCTACCAATCAACTGTTTAACCTCTTCAAACAACTCATCACTCTGCTCCTCGGTGCAATCCTCGCCATAGCGCTTGCGCAGTCCATGCTGGCTCAGAATCAGGTGCACATCGGCGTGCAGGCCGTGCTGGTTCAGGCAGCCTTCGACGCATTGCAGCGGGCAGCCGTCCAGCGCGAGGATCAGGCGTCCCGAGCGCGCCTTGTTGACCAGTGCTAGCACATGCCCGCCGACACCGACGATGCAGGACATTTCGGCCAGACCGCTGCGATCCAGGCGCAAGGCCAGAGTGTTGGCCAGTTGGGCGACGTTGGAGCAGCCGGAGCAGGAATAGACCAAAGGCAGGATTGATGCGGGCATGAGGGATCTCCACTGATGGACCCTGTCAGTGTGCAAGGCTGGCTGCGTGGCGCCTTGACCATGGTCAAGCCTGCCGCAAGCCCATCACTGTTGGTAAGCCGCCAGATCCTCTGCAGCGAGGATGCGGATATTGCGCCGCTCCATCGCGATCAGGCCGCTCTCGACCAGGCGATGCAAAATGCGTGAGAAGGTTTCCGGTTGAATACCCAGTTTCGAGGCCACCAGGCGTTTGGAAACCTGCAAGACAATCTGGCCGTTGACCGGGTCGCGCTCCTGGAACAGGAAATTGATGACCCGTCGGCTGGCGCTGGCGAGGGTCAGGGTATCGATGTCCTTGAGGCGCTGGTGCAGGTGAATGCTCATGCTTGCCAGGATCGCCAGGCAGATTTTCGGCTGATCTTCCAGGGCATTGCGGTAATGGCTGCCCTCGATACTGACCAGTACGCTGTCCTTCAGCGCTGTGGCACTCACCGGGTAGAGTCTGGCCTGGCTGAACAACAAAGCTTCGGCGAAGGTTTGCCCGGCGTGGATAATTTCCACCAGATTCTCCTGACCTTCACCGGTGACTCTGTGCAGCTTGACCTGACCGCTGACCAGCAGGAAAAACCGTTTGGCCGGGTCGCCCTGATGCATGAGTGTGTCATGGCAGCTCAGGCGCTTGAGGTTGGCCAGGGTGCAGACGTCCTGGAATACTTTTTCCGGCAATTGGCTGAACAGGTGATGACGGCGCAAGATTAAAACGATTGAAGGGTGGGTCAGCATGGCGTACCTCCGCTGACGGTCATAGTAGAGCGCGCGAACCGTGTGGCCTATGCCTCCGCCGGTCTACCTCCAAAGAGGTATGTGTTTCAGGTCGGGCTGCGCAGATGTTCCATGGCCCACACGGCGGCCTCTACCCGCGAGCGCAAACCGAGTTTGTGCAGCAGGTTTTTGACGTGAACCTTGACCGTGCCTTCGGTGATGCCCAGCTTGTGCCCGATGACCTTGTTGCTAAAGCCGCTGGCAATAGTTTTCAGCACCTGGCGTTCGCGCTCGGTCAGTTCCACCACCGCCAGGCGTGGTGGCGAACGTAGCGCCTGGGCCATGACCTGAGTGAGGCCGGGGCTGATCACCAGTGCGCCGTTCAGTGCATCACGGATGTACTGAATCAACAGCTCGGGTTCCATGTCCTTGAGCAGGTAGCCATCGGCATCCAGGCGCAGTGCGTCGCGAATATCGTCTTCGGCGTCCGACACGGTGAACAGCAGCACCTTGCCGGTGTAGTGCATTGCCCGCAACCGGCGCAGGGTTTCGATGCCATTCATCTGCGGCATGTTGTTATCGAGCAACACCAGATCCGGTTGCAGCGGTTCGATGAGGCTGAGTGCTTCTTCGCCGTGACCGGCTTCGCCGACGATCTGGAAATCATCTTCCAGTTCGAGCATTTGGCGGATGCCGTGACGCATCATCGGATGATCGTCTACCAGCAGGATTCTGTGTTGCAGGGGCGGGTTCATGGGACGCTACCTTCTGTTTGCTGCCCGAGAAACTCCGGCAGGAATTCCAGTTGGACGAGGGTGCCTTGCGGCGTTCGGGAAAATATCTGTAGCTGACCACGCAAGCTGCGGGCGCGCTCATTCATGATGTTCAGGCCGTGGTGTTCGCGCTGGTCGACATCGCCGCTAAAGCCGCGGCCGTCGTCTTCGACCGAGAGCCTGACGGTTTCGCCGTCCTGACGCAGTTGTAGCCAGGCGTTTTGCGCATGGGCGTGGCGCAAGCAATTGGAGAGCGCCTCGCGAGTGATTTGCAAAATGTGGATTTGCTCGCTGGCCGACAGTTGAAAGGCCAGTGTGTCGACGTGCAAGTGCACCTGGAAATCACCCCGGCGAGAGAACTCCTGGGCGGTGTCCTTGAGCTCTTGCGCCAGACCCGCGTCGTGAATTTGCAAGCGAAAGGTGGTCAGCAGTTCACGTAACTGGCGGTAGGCGTTGTTCAACCCCTCGCGCAGCTCGGCGGTGACAGTTTCCAGGGTTTCAACCGGTTCGCCACGGCGCATCAGGGTCTGCATGCGGCTGACTTGCAGCTTCATGTACGACAGGGCCTGGGCCAGTGAGTCGTGTAACTCGCGGGCGATGATGGTGCGTTCATCGAGCAGCAGCAGGCGATGATCCTGTTCGCGCTGGCGCTTGAGTGAAAGCGAGGTACCGATCAGGTTGGCCAGCGCCTGGATCAGTTGGGCTTCCCAATTCTGTGCCCGATGCCCGTCGTCAAAATACGCCTTGAGCTCACCCAGCTCGTTGCCCTGGTTGCTGATGCTGAAGGTTTTCGGACTGGCTTTAGCGTGTTTCTGGCAGGTGGCGCATTCACTGCTGGCACAGACTTCACGGTCGTTTTCGCCATGCAGGGCGAGCATGTGCGAGGCGGGTGCCTGCACCGCGCCGCGCAGGCACAGCGATAGACGCAAGCCAGGCAGGCGTTGCTGGAAGCGCCGGATCAATTCATCCAGCCCTTCGGCGTTGGCCAGGCGTGTGGCCAGGCTTTGGCTGCTTTGATACAGCAGTTCCAGGGCGGCATTGGCTTGTTGCAGGTTCAGGGTTTTCTGTTGGACCTGACTCTCCAGGGTGCGGTGCGATTCTTCGATCGTCTCGGCCATGGCGTTGAAGCTCATGGCCAACTGGCCGAGTTCATCTTGCGACTGATGGTTGACCCGCACTTTGAAATCGCCACCGCGAAAGCGCTGGGTGGCGTCCACCAACTCTTGCAAAGGCGTTACGACGCCGTACTGCAGCTCGTACAAGCCAATCAGCAGAATGATCATCGTGGTGAACAAGGCCATGCCCTGGATCGCCTGCTGCCAGCCTTGTTTGTGTTCGCTTTGTTGCTGCAACAGGCTGACGAACTGGTTCAGTTGTTCGACGAAGGGCTGGGCGTTGGCCTGGAAAAACACTGCATCGCCGCGCTCCAGCGCCGGGCGCAAATCGTCGTTCCAGCGCTGCTGGATGTGTTGGTAGCTGGCCTGCAGAGCAGTCGGCGGGCCATCTTCCAGAACGGCCTTGAGTGAGTGGCTGTTCAGGCGCTGTTGCAGGCTGTCGGTGATGGCGGTGATTTCTTCGCCGGTTGCACCGCTGGCCAGCTTCCAGCTCAGGTTGTAGGTCTCCATGCGCACGGAACCTGCGGTGTTGATGGCCGCTGCGTCGCCCTGGCTAAACCAGGCGATCAGCCCGGCGCTCAACGAGCTGGCGAGGGCGAGCACAGCGATCAGGATCACCGCGAGCCCGGCGCGCGCGGGCAGGGAGCTACGCAGCCAACCGAGCATCAGTGCCGATCCGCGGAAAAGGGGAGATTGCCGAGAGGGAAACAGAACATGTAGAGCACCTGATCGTAACTGCCAATGGTTTTGCAGCCGATCCTGGTCGCACTACCTCTAAAGAGTTGTCGGCCGTTCCCTGTCAGTAAAAGCGTCGGCAAACGAAGTTAATACATTGATAAATAAAGGCTTTACTTGGTTTTTAGAACTACCTCCTTAGAGGTATACAGGGCAAGCATAGGCCTATACCGCCATGGGCTTCGTTGACATGGATCAAGTTTTCGCAGGGTTCGTCTCTCTAGTCTGCGGCCATGGCTAACTGACTGGAGAACGTTGTGACCCAACCGCGTGTACAACAAGGCCTTGTGCTGGGTATGAGTACGCTGGCCTTCACCGTGTGCTTTATGGTCTGGATGATGTTTGCGGTGCTCGGCGTGCCGATCAAGGAGCTTCTCCAGCTCAACGAAACCCAATTCGGCCTGCTGGCCGCCACTCCGGTATTGACCGGCTCGCTGGCGCGTTTACCGCTGGGCCTGCTGACCGACCGCTTCGGCGGGCGCAGCGTGTTTTTCCTGCTGATGCTGTCCTGCGTGTTGCCGCTGTACCTGATCAGCCACGCCACCGCCTACTGGCAGTTCCTGGTGCTGGGGTTGTTCGTTGGCCTGGCCGGCGGCTCGTTTTCGGTGGGTATTGCCTACGTCGCCAAATGGTTCGACCAGCAGAACCAAGGCTTTGCCATGGGTATTTTCGGCGCGGGCAACGCCGGGGCCGCAGTGACCAAGTTCCTGGCCCCGGCGCTGATCGCCGCCGGTAGCTGGCAACTGGTACCGAAAGTCTTCAGCGCAATCCTGTTTATCACCGCGCTGCTCTTCTGGTTCTTGACCACGGAGAACAAGGGTCACCGCAGTGCCACGGGCGCCAGCTTGCGTGAGCAACTGAAGGCGTTGAAAGACCCAGCGGTATGGCGCTACTGCCAGTACTACTCGATCGTCTTCGGTGGCTATGTCGGCCTCGCGTTGTGGATGACCAAATACTACGTGCAGGAATACGGTTTCAACCTGCAAAGCGCAGCCCTGTTGGCCGCCTGTTTTTCCCTGCCCGGTGGTGTGCTGCGCGCCGTCGGCGGCTGGATGTCGGACCGCTGGGGTGCTCAGAGCGTGACCTGGTGGGTGCTGTGGGTCAGTTGGGTCTGCCTGTTTCTGCTCTCGTATCCCCAGACCCAATTGCAGGTGCAGACCCTCAACGGTCCGCTGAATTTTCATATTGGCTTGAGCCCCACGCTGTTCACCGTGCTGCTGTTCGTCATGGGCATCGCCTTCGCGTTCGGCAAGGCCTCGGTTTTCAAATATATCGCCAATGACTACCCGAAAAACATGGGCGCCGTGTCCGGCATCGTCGGCCTGGCCGGTGGCTTGGGCGGTTTCGTGTTGCCGATTCTTTTTGGTGCGCTGGTGGACCTGACCGGCGTGCGCTCCTCCTGCTTCATGTTGATGTACGGCGTGGTCTGGGTCTCCCTCACCTGGATGTACTTCAGCGAAATACGCAAGAGCCCGGTGTTCGGTAAAGAGCTGCCGGTGACCTCGTCCCCGTTTTCCAGCATTGCCCAAGGAGAAGAACATGTCCGTTCTGCAAAAGCCTGATTCAGGCCCGGTCATTCATGACTGGCGCCCGGAAGACCCAGCATTCTGGGGGCGTAGCGGCAAACAGACCGCCACGCGCAACCTGTGGATTTCCATTCCTGCGCTGCTGTTGGCCTTTGCGGTGTGGATGGTCTGGAGCACGGTGATCGTGCGGTTGAACGCCATCGGCTTCAGCTTCACCACCGATCAGCTGTTCTGGCTGGCGGCGTTGCCGGGGCTGTCCGGCGCGACCTTGCGGGTCTTCTATTCCTTTATGGTGCCGATCTTCGGCGGCCGCCGCTGGACCGCCCTGAGCACTGCGTCGCTGTTGTTGCCATCGATCTGGATGGGCTTCGCCGTGCAGGACCCGAGCACCTCTTACAGCGTGTTCGTGCTGATCGCCTTGCTGTGCGGTTTTGGCGGCGGCAATTTTGCGTCGAGCATGTCCAACATCAGTTTCTTCTATCCCAAGTCCCAGCAGGGCACAGCCCTTGGTCTCAACGCCGGGTTGGGTAACCTGGGTGTCTCAGTGATGCAGTTCTGCGTGCCGCTGGTGATTACCTTCGGCGTGTTCGGCTTCATGGGCGGATCGCCGCAAGTACTGCCGGACGGTAGCCAGTTGTGGTTGCAGAACGCCGGGTTCATCTGGGTGCCGTTCATTATTGCGGTAACGCTGATTGCCTGGTTCGGCATGAACGACTTGTCCAGCGCCAGGGCTTCGTTCAGCGAACAGGCGGTGATCTTCAAGCGCAAGCACAACTGGCTGATGTGCTGGTTGTACCTGGCGACCTTCGGTTCGTTCATCGGTTTTTCCGCGGCGTTTCCGCTGCTGATCAAAACCTCCTTCCCTGACGTGATCGCCTTGAAATTTGCCTTCCTCGGCCCCTTGGTCGGTGCCCTGGTGCGTCCATTGGGCGGCTGGCTGGCGGACAAACTCGGCGGCGCGAAGGTGACCTTGTGGAACTTCGTTCTGATGATCGTGATGGTCTTCGGCGTATTGCACTTCCTGCCGCAGAACGGTTCGGGCGGCAACTTCTACGGCTTCCTTGGCATGTTCATGCTGTTGTTCATCACCACTGGCGTGGGCAACGGCTCCACGTTCCGGATGATCCCGGTGATCTTCCGCACCCTGCATGAAAGGTTCAGCGCCGGGAAATCGCCGGCCATCCGTGAACAGGCGCTGAAGAACGCCGGCAAGGAGTCGGCCGCCGTCCTGGGCTTCAGCTCTGCGATGGGCGCCTTCGGTGCGTTCTTCATTCCCAAATCCTTCGGCACTTCGATGGCCCAGACCGGGGGCCCGGAGATGGCCTTCTACATGTTCGTCGGCTTCTACCTGAGCTGCATTGTGGTGACCTGGTGGTGGTACGCGCGCAAAGGCGCCGCGACACCCTGCTAAGCCGACCCGAATCCAACCATTGCGTGGGCGGGGCACAGAACCCCGCGGCAAGCCTGAGAGGAATACACCGTGAGTCATTTACTGGATCAACTGCGGTTTTTCAACCGCAAGCAAAACGAGTTTTCCGACGGTCACGGAGAGACCCGCAAAGAGTCTCGTGACTGGGAGAACGTCTACCGTTCGCGCTGGCAGTACGACAAGATCGTGCGTTCCACTCACGGGGTGAACTGCACCGGGTCCTGCTCCTGGAAAATCTACGTCAAGAACGGTCTGATCACCTGGGAAACCCAGCAGACCGACTACCCGCGCACCCGTAACGATCTGCCTAACCATGAGCCTCGTGGCTGTCCGCGTGGTGCCAGTTACAGCTGGTACATCTACAGCGCCAACCGGCTCAAGTACCCGAAAATCCGCAAGCCGTTGCTCAAACTCTGGCGCGATGCGCGGCAGACTATGGCGCCGGTCGAAGCCTGGGCCAGCATCGTCGAGGACAAGGTCAAGGCCGACTCCTATAAAAGCAAACGCGGCATGGGTGGCTTCATTCGTTCCAACTGGGAGGAGGTCAACGAGATCATCGCCGCTTCCAACGTCTACACCATCAAACAATACGGCCCTGACCGGATCGTGGGCTTCTCGCCGATTCCTGCGATGTCGATGGTCAGCTATGCCGCGGGGTCGCGTTACCTGTCGCTGATCGGCGGCGCCTGCTTGAGCTTCTATGACTGGTACTGCGACTTGCCACCGGCCTCGCCGATGGTCTGGGGCGAGCAGACCGACGTGCCGGAATCGGCCGACTGGTACAACTCCAACTACATCATTGCCTGGGGTTCCAACGTTCCGCAGACCCGTACCCCCGACGCGCACTTTTTTACCGAAGTCCGTTACAAGGGCACTAAAACCGTGGCCATCACGCCCGATTACTCGGAAGTGGCCAAGCTCACCGACTTGTGGCTTAACCCCAAGCAAGGCACTGACGCGGCGCTGGCCCAAGCGTTTAACCATGTCATCTTCAAAGAGTTCCACCTGGACAAACCGAGCGCCTATTTCACCGAATACGCCAAGCGCTTTACCGATTTGCCGGTGCTGGTGCTGCTCAAGCAAATGGTCGATGTGGCGCCGGGCGCCGGCTACCAGCCGGACCGCTTCTTGCGCGCCTCGGACCTGACCGACAACCTCGGCCAGGAAAACAACCCGGAATGGAAAACCATCGCGCTGGATGTCAGCGGTGAACTGGTTTCGCCCCAGGGCTCCATCGGTTATCGCTGGGGCGAGAAGGGTAAGTGGAACATCCTCGCCCGTGAAGGCGGCGAAGGGCGTGAGATCGATCTGAAGCTGAGCCTGATCGGTGATGACGTCGCCGAAGTGGCGTTCCCGTATTTTGCCGGCGAGTCCCACGAGCACTTCCAGCACGTGGCCGGCGATGCCGTGCAATACCGCCGCGTGCCGGTGCATAACGTGGTGCTGGCGGACGGTAGCGTGGCGAAAGTCGCCACCGTGTTTGACCTGTCGGCGGCCAATCTGGCAATCGATCGCGGTTTGGGTGGCGCTAACGTCGCCAAGGATTACGACGACGCCAGTGTGCCGGGCACCCCGGCCTGGCAGGAGCAAATCACTGGCGTTAGCCGTGAGAAAGCCATCCAGATCGCCCGTGAATTCGCCGATAACGCGGACAAGACCAAGGGCCGCTCGATGATCATCGTCGGTGCGGCAATGAATCACTGGTACCACATGGACATGAACTACCGCGGGCTGATCAACATGCTCATGCTCTGCGGGTGTGTCGGCCAGACTGGTGGCGGTTGGGCGCACTACGTCGGTCAGGAAAAACTTCGTCCGCAATGCGGTTGGCTGCCACTGGCGTTCGGCCTGGACTGGAACCGTCCGCCTCGGCAAATGAACGGCACCAGCTTCTTCTATGCCCACAGCTCGCAATGGCGCCACGAAAAAATGAGCATGCACGACGTGCTCTCGCCGCTGGCCGATAAGAGCCAGTTTCCCGAGCATGCCCTGGACTACAACATCCGCGCCGAACGCGCCGGTTGGCTGCCCAGTGCACCGCAACTGAACACCAACCCGCTGCATATTTGCCGTGACGCTGCAGCGGCCGGCATGGACCCCAAGGACTACGTGGTCAAGTCGTTGCAGGACGGTTCCCTGCGGTTCTCCTGCGAGCAGCCGGACAGCCCGGTCAACTTCCCGCGCATCATGTTTATCTGGCGTTCCAACCTGCTGGGCTCCTCGGGCAAGGGCCATGAGTACATGCTCAAGTACCTGCTCGGCACCAAAAACGGTGTGATGAACGAAGACATCGGCAAAGTCGGCGACTGCAAACCCGAAGAAGCGGAATGGGTGGACGAGGGTGCCATCGGCAAGCTTGACCTGGTGACGACCCTGGACTTCCGCATGTCTTCGACCTGCGTCTACTCGGACATCGTGTTGCCAACCGCGACCTGGTACGAGAAAGACGACATGAACACCTCGGACATGCACCCGTTCATTCACCCATTGTCGGCGGCCATTGACCCGGCGTGGGAATCTCGTTCGGATTGGGAGATCTACAAAGGCATTGCCAAGGCGTTTTCCAGCATGTCCGAAGGGCATCTGGGGGTTGAAAAGGACCTGGTAACCATCCCGCTGATGCATGACAGCGTTGGCGAACTGGCCCAACCGTTTGGTGGTACCGACTGGAAAAGCGCCGGCGTGGCACCTGAGCCGGGCAAGAACGCGCCGAACCTGCACGTGGTGGAGCGTGACTACCCCAACATCTACAAGCAATTCAGTTCCCTTGGGCCCTTGCTGGAAAAACACGGCAACGGTGGCAAGGGCATCAACTGGAACACTGACGATGAAGTGAAATTCCTCGGTGAACTCAATCACCATGAGGGCGACGCGGGCATCAGCCACGGCCGGCCGAAAATCGACACGGCGATCGATGCCGCCGAAGTGATTCTGTCCCTGGCGCCGGAAACCAACGGCCAGGTGGCGGTCAAGGCCTGGGCCGCGCTGTCGGAATTCACCGGGATCGACCACAGCCACCTGGCGCTGTCCAAGGCCCACGAGGCGATTCGTTTCCGCGACATTCAGGCACAGCCACGCAAGATCATTTCCAGCCCGACCTGGTCGGGTCTCGAAGACGACCACGTCAGCTACAACGCCGGCTACACCAACGTCCATGAAGGGATTCCATGGCGCACCATCACCGGTCGCCAGCAGTTCTATCAGGATCACCCGTGGATGCAGGCGTTCGGCGAGCAGCTGATGAGTTATCGGCCACCGGTCAACACCCGCACCATCGAAGGGGTGAAAGGCAAGCGCAGCAACGGCCACACGGAAATCGTCCTGAACTGGATCACCCCGCACCAGAAATGGGGCATCCACAGCACCTACAGCGACAACCTGCTGATGCTCACCCTCAGCCGTGGCGGGCCGATTGTCTGGCTCTCGGAGAACGACGCGAAACGCGCCGGCATCGAGGACAACGACTGGATCGAGTGCTTCAACGTCAACGGCGCGCTGACCGCACGAGCGGTGGTCAGTCAGCGGGTCAAGGACGGCATGGTGATGATGTACCACGCCCAGGAACGAATCGTGAACGTGCCCGGCTCGGAAACCACCAAGACCCGTGGCGGCCATCACAACTCGGTCACCCGTGTCGTACTCAAGCCGACTCACATGATCGGTGGCTACGCCCAGCAAGCCTACGGTTTCAACTATTACGGCACGGTCGGTTGCAACCGCGATGAATTCGTCGTGGTGCGCAAGATGGCCAAAGTCGACTGGCTCGATGGTTCGACCGGCGATGACCTGCCGCGTCCCCTGCCGACCGAGATGGATTGAGGAGAACAGTCATGAAAATTCGCTCACAAATCGGCATGGTTCTGAACCTGGACAAATGCATCGGTTGCCACACTTGCTCGATCACCTGCAAGAACGTCTGGACCAGCCGCGAAGGCATGGAATACGCCTGGTTCAACAACGTCGAATCGAAACCCGGGATCGGCTACCCGAAAGAATGGGAAAACCAGGACAAGTGGAAGGGCGGCTGGATCCGCAATGCCAACGGTACGATCAACCCGAGGATCGGCGGAAAATTCCGCGTATTGGCGAATATCTTCGCCAACCCGGATCTGCCACGCCTCGATGATTACTACGAACCCTTCGACTTCGACTACCAGCATCTGCACACCGCACCGCTGGGCGAGCACCAGCCAACGGCGCGGCCGCGCTCGCTGATCTCTGGCAAGCGCATGGAAAAAATCGAGTGGGGCCCGAACTGGGAGGAAATCCTCGGTACCGAATTTGCCAAGCGGCGCAAGGACAAGAACTTCGACAAGATCCAGGCGGACATTTACGGCGAGTACGAAAACACCTTCATGATGTATTTGCCGCGTCTGTGCGAGCACTGCCTCAATCCTACGTGCGCAGCGGCCTGCCCGAGCGGGGCGATCTACAAGCGCGAGGAGGACGGGATTGTCCTGATCGATCAGGAGAAATGCCGCGGCTGGCGGATGTGCATCAGCGGCTGCCCGTACAAGAAGATCTACTTCAACTGGAAAAGCGGTAAATCCGAGAAGTGCATCTTTTGCTACCCGCGTATCGAAGCCGGGATGCCGACGGTCTGTGCGGAAACCTGTGTCGGGCGCATTCGTTATCTCGGTGTGCTGCTGTATGACGCCGACCGCATCAGCGAAGTGGCGAGCACCGCGAATGAACAGGATCTGTACGAGAAACAACTGGAGATCTTCCTCGACCCGAATGACCCGGCGGTGATTCGTCAGGCCCTGGCCGACGGTGTGCCGCAGTCGGTGATCGATGCCGCACAACGTTCACCGGTCTACAAAATGGCGGTGGACTGGAAACTGGCGCTGCCGCTGCACCCGGAATATCGCACCCTGCCGATGGTCTGGTACGTACCGCCGCTGTCACCGATCCAGAATGCTGCAACCGCTGGCACCGTGGGCATGAACGGGGTGATCCCGGATGTCGATAGCCTGCGTATTCCGCTGCGTTACCTGGCTAACCTGCTGACCGCAGGCGATGAAAAACCGGTCAAACGCGCGCTCAAACGCTTGCTGGCAATGCGCGCCTACAAACGTTCCGAGCAAGTCGACGGTGTCCAGGATCTGCAAGTGCTTGCGGACGTCGGGCTTAGCGTGGCTCAGGTCGAGGAGATGTATCGCTACCTGGCAATCGCCAACTATGAAGACCGCTTTGTAGTGCCCAGTGCCCACCGTGAAGACGCCATGAGCGATGCGTTTGCCGAGCGTTCTGGCTGCGGCTTCAGTTTCGGCAGCGGTTGTAGCGGCAGTTCCGACACCAATATGTTCGGCGCCAAGAAAGCCAATCGCCGCGACATTCTGAAAACCGTCCAGTTGTGGGAGGAATGAGCATGCGCATTCTCAAAGTGATTTCGCTGCTGCTCGATTATCCGACCGAGACGCTGGTCGCGGGTCGCGACGAACTGGAACAGGCGATTATCCAGGCACGGGAAATCAGCCCCACGCAACGCGGCGCATTGTTCGAATTGCTCGAGCTGATCTGCGCCAATGACCTGATGGACGGGCAGGAGCACTACGGTGCGCTGTTCGGCCGGGGTCGCTCGCTGTCGCTGCTGTTGTTCGAGCATGTGCATGGCGAATCCCGCGACCGTGGTCAGGCCATGGTCGACATGATGGCGCAATACGAAGCCGCCGGTTTTGCCATCGGTGTCAAAGAGCTGCCGGACTACATCCCGCTGTACCTGGAGTTCCTGTCCACCCGCGAGGACATCGAGGCTCGCGAGGGCCTGGCCGATGTTTCGCACCTGTTGGCCTTGCTGGCGGCGCGTCTGGATGAGCGTGAAAGCGCCTATGCCAGTTGCTTCCGGGCACTGCTGCAAATTGCCGGCGCCGAGCCGCACCAAGCGGTGGCCGACCTGCGTGCGCAAGTCGCAGCAGAACCGCGCGACGACTCTCTCGAAGCCCTCGACAAGATCTGGGAAGAAGAGGCCGTGGACTTTCTCCAGGCCGAACAGCAGGACCGTTGCAGTTCGCTGCCAAGCGCACCGGGCAAGGCCCGCGAGGAAAGCGCGGTGCCATTGCATTGGGTCGATTTTCAGCATGAAGGGCTGGCCGCTGTGCCAGCCAGGGAGGTAGGCAATGTCTAAGTGGAATCTGTTGTTGTTCGGGGTGTATCCCTATGTCGCCCTGGCGATCTGCCTGATTGGCAGTTGGGCGCGCTTCGATCTCTCGCAGTACACCTGGAAGGCTGGTTCCAGCCAAATGCTCAATCAGCGCGGCATGCGCGTGGCGAGCAACTTCTTCCATATAGGTGTGTTGTTCGTACTGGCCGGGCACTTCGTCGGCCTGCTGACGCCGGCGTCGGTTTATCACCATGTGATCAGCACGGAGAACAAGCAGTTGCTGGCAATGGTCTCCGGTGGGATTTTCGGCCTGCTGTGCCTGATCGGTCTGCTGATGCTGATCAATCGGCGGCTGACTGATCCACGGGTGCGAGCCACTTCCAGCGTGTCGGACATTCTGATTCTGCTGGTGCTGCTGGCGCAGTTGCTGCTCGGGCTGCTGACCATTGTGGCGTCCACCGCGCATATGGACGGCTCGGTGATGGTGATGCTCGCCGATTGGGCGCAGAACACTGTGCTGTTGCGTCCGATGGAAGCGGCGGCGTCCATCGCGCCGGTCGGCTTGACCTACAAGCTGCATGTGTTTCTCGGCTTGACCCTGTTCGTGCTGTTTCCCTTTACCCGTCTCGTACACATGGTCAGTGCACCGATCTGGTACCTGGGACGGCGTTATCAAATCGTTCGGCAGAAAATCTGAGGAGGCAATCATGTCAGGTGGATGTGGATGTGGCGGCGGTAAAGGGGGCAGCGGTGGCTGCGGTTCTTCAAAGCAAGCGGAGCCCTCGGCGCCAGGCGTCGTTGATATCGCGCCGGGAGGTGCGGTGCAGTTTGAAGCACTCCCGGTCGAACCGGCTGCTGCTGACAGCGCCCCGGCGCAATTGATCGCCAGCAGCGAGCAGGAGTGGCCGATCATCAGCGTCAACGAGGTGTCGATCACCTCCGATGCCATGGCCCAGGAGCTGCAATATCATCCGGCCGAGAGCCGGGAAGAGGCGGTGTATCTGGCCGCCAGGGCGCTGGTGATCCGCGAGTTGTTGCAGCAGCGCATTGCCGAGCTCGGCCTGTTGTTACAGGTTGGTGCCGGCGAAAATGAAGAGGAAGCGGCCACCCGCTTGTTGCTTGAGCGCGAGGTGCAAGTACCCCAGTGTGATGAAGCAACCAGTCTTCGTTACTACGAAAACAATCGCGGGCGCTTCCATAGCGCGCCGTTGTTGGCGGTGCGGCACATCTTGCTCGAATGTGCGCCGGACGATGCCGAGGCCCGGAGCCTGGCGCACGAGCAGGCCGAAATCCTCCTGCAGCGTCTGGGGGATTTCCCCGGCAGTTTCGCCGAGCTGGCGCTGAAATATTCGGCCTGTCCGTCGAAGGCTCAAGGCGGTTCTCTAGGGCAGATCAGCAAGGGCCAGACCGTGCCGGAGTTGGAGCGTCAGATATTTACATTGGCGTCGGGATTGGCCGGCAAACCGCTGGAGAGTCGTTACGGCTGGCATGTGGTCAGTGTCGATCAGCGGATCGAAGGCATGCCGCTGCCCTACGAGGTGGTCTCTACGGCAATTCGCACGCAATTGCAGCAAGGCGTCTGGCAAAAAGCGTTAGTGCAATACCTGCAAACCCTGATCGGTGCCGCAGATATTCGCGGCATCCACTTGCAGGGCGCCGACTCACCGCTGGTGCAATAGGCCGCAGTGACCATTTGGCAAACCGGGGAAATGTGATGAGCACTGTCATGCAGGATGGCTTTGGGCGGCAGATCGATTATCTGCGGATGTCGGTGACCGATCGTTGTGATTTTCGCTGTGTGTATTGCATGGCGAAAAACATGACCTTTCTGCCACGTCAGCAGGTCCTTACGCTCGAAGAATTGCAGCGCTTGGCGACGCTGTTCGTCGGCCTGGGGGTGCGCAAAATCCGCCTGACTGGCGGCGAGCCGCTGATCCGCCCCGGTATTGTCGGGCTGTGCCGCAACATTGCCGCTTTGCCGGGTTTGCGCGAACTGGTGATGACCAGCAACGGCTCGCAGCTGGGCCGTCTGGCCCGGCCGTTGGCGGAGGCCGGGGTCAAGCGGATGAACATCAGCCTTGATAGCCTGGATGGGCAGAAGTTTCGTGCGATCACCCGTAATGGTGATCTCGATCAGGTGCTCAACGGCATCGAAGCGGCCCGCGGTGCGGGTTTTGAGCGGATCAAACTCAATTGCGTGGTGATGAAAGGACGCAACTTCGATGAAGTCCTGGGGTTGGTGCAGTACGCCATCGAGCAACACATCGATATCAGCTTTATCGAAGAAATGCCCTTGGGCGACGTCGGGCGCGCGCGTGGCGAATCGTTTTGTTCCAGCGACGAGGTACGTGCGCTGATCGCCAGCCGTCATGCGTTGCTCGACAGTGCCGAGAACAGTGGCGGGCCTGCGCGTTATGTACGCCTGGAACGTCATCCCGCTACCCGGATCGGTTTCATTTCACCCAACAGCCACAACTTCTGCGGTAGCTGCAACCGGGTGCGGATGACCGTTGAAGGGCGGCTGCTGCTCTGCCTGGGGCAGGAAGACTCCCTTGATTTGCGCGGTTTGCTGCGCCGCTATCCGCTGGATGACCAACCGCTGATCAATGCGGTGCAACAGGCGTTGCGCGGCAAGCCCTTGCGTCACGATTTCAACCCGGAAGGGGCGGTGCAGATTTTGCGCTTCATGAGCATGAGTGGCGGTTGACCTGATCTGTAAAACACAACAAATCCAATGTGGGAGCGAGCCTGCTCGCGATAGCGGTAGAACAGTCGACATCAATGTTGAATGTGCTGCAGTCATCGCGAGCAGGCTCACTCCCACATTGGATTCTCGCTGGCCAAAGTGTTTTTTATCCACCCCGCATTTGGGCGTCTTTTTTGCCGGTAATTCTTGACGTCGATCAAGTGCAGAACTGCCCTTTATCCGTAGCCTTCCCCGCATGTTGTGTTTTTAAAGTTTAAAACATCTATATGTAGTGTCTGGAGGCCGAATGCAGAGCACGCTGATCTCAATAGGATGTAACCGCTTGCACAAACGCGATGGCAGTCTGGTCGCCTTCGATGCGGACAAGATCCGTCAGGCCTTGATCGCCGCCGGCAAGGCCACCGGGGAGTACACCGAGTCCGAAGTCGAGGGTTTGCTCGGGGCGGTACTGGCCCGGTTGGAAGGGCACGCGCGACTGCATGTCGAACAGATCCAGGATCGCGTCGAACGGGTGTTGATGGACGCCGGTTTTTTCTTCGCCATGCGCGCTTACATCGTCTACCGCGAACAGCACGGGCGTTTGCGCCGCGACCGCAGAACCATGGTCGAGGTGGCGACCTCAATGAACGAGTACCTGGATCGTGAAGACTGGAGGGTCCAGGCCAACGCCAACCAGGGCTACTCCCTGGGCGGGCTGGTGCTGAACGTGTCGGGCAAGGTCACCGCCAATTATTGGCTCGATGAGGTGTACAGCGAGGCGATCGGCCAGGCTCATCGCGAGGCGGATTTGCATGTGCACGACCTGGACATGCTCGCCGGTTATTGCGCCGGCTGGTCGCTGCGTATGCTGTTGCACGAGGGCCTGAATGGCGTGCCCGGGCGAGTCGAAGCCGGTCCGCCGAAACACTTGAGCAGTGCGCTGGGGCAGATGGTGAATTTCCTCGGCACCTTGCAAAACGAATGGGCCGGCGCCCAGGCGTTCAGCTCGTTCGATACTTACCTTGCGCCCTTTGTGCGCAAGGACCAGCTGAGCTACCAAGAGGTGCGCCAGGCGCTGCAAGAGTTCATCTACAACCTCAATGTGCCTTCGCGCTGGGGTACCCAGACACCCTTTACTAACCTGACCTTCGACTGGGTCTGCCCACAGGACTTACGTGAACAGATACCGGTCATCGGTGGCGTCGAAATGCCGTTTGCCTATGGCGACCTGCAGGTCGAAATGGATCTGCTCAACCGCGCCTATATAGAGGTGATGCAGGCGGGCGATGCAAAAGGGCGGGTGTTCACCTTTCCGATACCGACTTACAACATTACCCATGACTTTCCGTGGGACAGCGAGAACGCCGACCGCCTGTTCGAGATGACCGCGCGTTACGGGCTACCGTACTTTCAGAACTTCCTCAATTCAGATCTGCAACCCAATCAGGTGCGCTCGATGTGCTGCCGTCTGCAGCTGGATGTCCGCGAGTTGCTCAAACGCGGCGGCGGTTTGTTCGGTTCGGCGGAACAGACCGGCTCGCTGGGCGTCGTCACCATCAACTGTGCGCGTCTGGGCTATGTGTTCAAGGACGATACCAGCGGTCTGTTGAAGCGCCTGGACACCTTGATGGAACTGGCGATGGAGAGCCTGGAGGTCAAGCGCAAGGTGATTCAGCATCACATGGACGCCGGATTGTACCCCTACACCAAGCGTTACCTGGGCACATTGCGCAACCACTTTTCCACCATCGGTCTCAACGGCTTGCATGAAATGCTGCGCAATTTCACCGGCGACGAGCAGGGCATGCACACCGAACAGGGCCGGCAGTTTGCCCTGAAGCTGTTAGACCATGTGCGCGCCACCTTGCTGCGTTTCCAGGAGGAAACCGGCCACCTCTACAACCTGGAAGCCACTCCGGCCGAAGGCACCACCTACCGCTTCGCCAAGGAAGACCTCAAGCGTTATCCCGATATCCTCCAGGCCGGCAGCGTGGAGGCTCCGTATTACACCAACTCCTCGCAATTGCCAGTGGGCTACACCGACGATCCATTCGAAGCCCTGGAGCTTCAGGACGAACTGCAATGCAAATACACCGGCGGCACGGTGCTGCATTTGTACATGGCCGAGCGAATTTCCTCGACTGAGGCCTGCAAGCAACTGGTGCGCAAGGCCCTTGGGCGCTTCCGGCTGCCTTACCTGACTGTGACCCCAACCTTCTCCATCTGCCCGGTCCACGGCTACCTCGATGGCGAACATGAGTTCTGCCCCAAGTGCGACGAGGCGCTGCTGCTGCGTGAGCAAAACCTCGGCACTGCTCATTGATTTCGACTCACTCAACCGCAAGGAGCTTCACCATGAATGCATTGCAAACACTGCCTCAAGCTCAACGTCAACGCTGCGAAGTCTGGACCCGAGTGATGGGTTATCACCGGCCGGTATCGGCCTTCAATCCGGGCAAGCAATCCGAGCATCGTGAGCGGGTCCACTTCACTGAAAGCGCGGCACTGGCCGGGCGCCAATGAGTCGAATGCTTCGGGTCGGGGGCATGGTGCCCTTGACCACTCTCGACTACCCGGGACAGCTGGCCTGCGTGTTGTTTTGCCAGGGGTGCGCCTGGCGCTGTCGTTACTGCCATAACCCGCAATTGATCCCGCCTCGCGGCAGCGAAGAAGTGGAATGGTGCCGGGTGTTGGCGTTTCTGCAACGTCGTCAGGACTTGCTCGATGCCGTGGTGTTCAGCGGCGGTGAGCCAACGTTGCAGGACGGCCTGCTCGGCGCCATGGATGAAGTGCGACAGATGGGATTTCGCATCGGCTTGCACAGTGCCGGGATCAAACCGGCCGCCTTTGCCAAGGCAGTGACGGGGGCCGATTGGGTCGGTTTCGATATCAAAGCCTTGCCTGAGGATTGCCAAACTATTACTCGCGTCGAGGGTAGCGGTGCCGCCAACTGGCGCAGTCTGGAGCATCTGCTGGCCAGCGGTGTCGACTATGAATGCCGCACCACGGTGCATTGGCATTTGTTCGAGCCTGCGCGGTTGTTGGTTCTGGCGCGGCGTTTGAGTGCTCTAGGGGTCAAGCGTTTTGCGGTGCAGTTGGTACGGACTGCCCGGATGCTTGATCCGCAGTTGTCGAGTATTTCGGCACCGGCTGAGCAGGCGGAGTTGTGGGCGGCGATGCGGGAGTTGTTTCCGCAGTTTGTGTTGCGTGGGTGATCCCTGTGGGAGCTGGCTTGTCTGCGAAGGCGGCCTGTCTCTTGTGGATGTGCGCAGACCCCCTGTAGGAGCCGAGCTTGCTCGCGATGGCGGCCTGACAGCCGACCAATCTCTTGACGGTGTACATATCCATTCCTGCGGTAACTTTGGCAAACGCCCCAAAGTCTACCAACCCTAAAATTGCAGCCACCATCCATAACCCACCAACCCATTAGCCAGTAACAGACACCCACTGCCTGGCAGTCGTCGAGCCAACGAAGCGCCCTCGCGACCCAGCAGCCTCCACCCCAACACCAAACTCCACCCCATCGCCGCCATCAACAGCAAGTCCCTTGCCGGCTGCACCCACTCCAGCAGCAGACTGGACCTGCATAGCGCAGCAACTTCACGGTGGTCGCCGTCAGCCCCAGAAACAACCCTGCGCCGCCAAGGGGTGTCAGGGTCAGGGCCAGGGGCGAATACAGAGCCGGGTTTCCCGCCAGTCGAGCCGTCAGACATAGCAGGATCAGCAAAGCGGTGCCCAGCAATATTGAGCTCAAGCTCAGGTAAGCGACGATGCTGAAACCGTCGAGCCAACTGAAGCTGTCGTTAAGTTGTGGGTAATGGGTGAGCAGCCACCAGGGCGCGTTGTCCTGCAAAGGCCAGAGCAGGTCCTGTTCGACCAGCCAGTGTACGAGGTGTTGTTTGAGGGCGACGAACCACGGGCTGACCGTCCACTGAAAAGCGCCTATGGCCAGACCGATCACGCCGAACCGCGCCGTTGCCCGCTGCAGCGTCCGCAGGCGTGGCAGTCGCTGGCGCCTTGCAGGCGACGGATATCGAGCAAGGGCGCGCAGTTGGGAGGCGGCAGACGTGGTGCGGCATTTTCCACCCAGCGTTGTTCGTCCACCTGAAAGTGTATCGGCGCAAGTCGGGCGAGCAGGGCAAAGACCCCGCTGACCGGGCACAAGTAACGGCACCAGCCCCACTTGCCCCGGGCGAACAGCAAACTGACGATGACCGCCACGACCGTCGAGTCGCCTAGAATCAATAACGCTGCCTGGGCGTAGTCATAGACACTGATCAACTGACCGTAGAGGGTCGTCAGGCAGAACGCCAACGTTGGCCAGCCGCCCCAGCGCAACCAGCGCGGCACGCCTAAACCTTTGCCGTAGCGGCTGGCCCATTCGCTCAGCGAACCTTCCGGGCACAACACTCCGCACCAGAGTCGGCCAAACAGCACCATCGACAGCAGCACGAATGGCCACCAGATTCCCCAGAACAGGAACTGCGCGAGCAAGGTCAGATTGTCGAAGATCCGTGCCTGATTGTCCGGCAGTGGTAGCACCGCCGGTATCACCAAGAGCAGCGCACGACCACCCACTGCACGGCACGTATCACCGGCGCATTCCGACGCATTCCGTCGCCCAGGCACTGGAGCCATTGATTGCGCCGACTCATGTCGGGCATGGAGCTGTTCCCGAGCGGTGCTAGTAAGAGCAGGGCGAGTGAAAGCGAAAAGGGGGGGACGCATGATGCTTTCCGGGCACTGACGAGTAAGACCCCGAGTCTAGGAAGCTTTCTTGCGAATAATAATGATTATTGTCAGTTTTTGGGGCGATGAGCTTTGCCTTGCGAGTCGGGCAGCCGAAACAGGGCAACCTGGACGCAATCCGGCCATGAGCGTGTGCTCATCGAATACGGGAGTGCACATATAAAGAGCATCGAAGCCGATGGCTGTGGCGTTGTGGTTCTTCATATATTCAATTCTGACTCGTTCTCGCACCGCCGCGGCCGTGGCGCGCCGTGTAAGACCGCCAAGTTGACGCAAATGCCAGCGTCCTGCTGATCAGCTACGTCGCGTTAAGCTCAGGTCAGCGACGCACACAGTGAATTCATCGTTCTTGATCTGTATCAACCGCATTTCCACGCAGGCTGTATAGGCTGGAGGCACTCCTATACGTTACCTGGGGATCGGCATGGCCAAGAATTTTCCCATACACCCGAAGCACCCCGAGCGCATCTGCTGGGGCTGCGACAGGTACTGTCCGGCAAATTCCATGGCGTGTGGAAATGGCTCCGATCGCACGATGCATCCGGCCGAGATGATCGGAGACGATTGGTATTTGCACGGAGACTGGGGCATCGACCCGTTAATCACGACAGATAAAGCGTCAGACGATTCGCGCCGCTGAGTAAAAACGCCCTGCCATGCTGACGAACATCCAGCGCGAACGCGCCACATGATGCTCAACCCCTGTGAATTGAGCAATATACTGCGCACATTGTTTGTGCGCTCCTCTATATAAGCAGGGTTTTAGAGGTTTTCGACGATTGTTGATAGATAACCTGCATTAGGGGTTGACGGCAGATTCTGTAAGTCTATAATTCGCCCACTTCCGGCGCAGTCGAAACGGAAAACTCCTTGGTAAACAAAGAGTTACGCAGTTTTCGACAGCGGTTACGCTTCAGTTCATCGAGGCCCGAAGGAGTTGCTGGAGTCGTGTTGTTGGACTCCATTAACGGTTCGATCCACTCGGTCGAAAGCGGTGTAAAAGAGGTGTTGACAGCAGCGAGTAACGCTGTAGAATTCGCCTCCCGCTAACGAGT
>NZ_JBVASJ010000028.1:0-82249 GCF_057813935.1 Pseudomonas sp. F220 | reverse complement strand
TCGGGTTTGCTTACGTTTGCCGGCGTATTCGGCATCGGCGAAGGACATCTGTTTCATCGGGGCTCAACCGTTCTGTTCGTGTGAGGTGCGTATTTCACCAGATCGGGAAGTCTTTTTCAGAGTTTCCCTAGCGGGACATAGATATGCGCTAATCAGCTACTGGTGGATGTCTGCCAGTTATGTGGCAGTAACTGTGCAATTTCACTCATTTCCTGCTTGGGTAGTCGCTTCAGCACAACCTTTAGATAAGTATACGGATCATGGCCGTTGAGCCGTGCCGACTGGATCAGGCTCATGATCGCAGCCGCTCGCGTCCCGCTGCGCAGCGAGCCAGCAAACAACCGGTTTGAGCGCCCAAGAGCCCACGGCAGGATCTGATTGTCGACCCAGTTGTTGTCTATGGGTACCACGCCATCGTCAAAGGCAACATTCCAGGAGTTAAAAAGTGAGCCTGCGCTATCAAGATCCATCTATGAGCCACGATGAAGCGACGAATTTTCTTGCCAGCGGAAATGAAGCCGATGTTGTAGCTGCACTGGTTTCTATCGGTCTTAACGAACCGGACGGAGCGTGGGCTCAGAGCACTTGTCTGCAACATCTAAACAGCGGAACCGAAACGGTTGCATCAGCGGCCATCACGGCCCTTGGCCATGTGGCACGCCGACAGGGTGAGTTGGAAATGGAGACGGTACTCGCAGCCTTTGAGCAGGCGAGGAAAAAATTCCCCTCTCTTGAGGGTGTTATTGCAGACACCCTTGAAGATATCGAGCTATTTACCTGACTACGGCGTTTCATCAATTGAAAAACAATCGACGCTGATTCGGGTCTAGAGGCATCCTTATAAAACGGCATGACAAAAAGATATGCCTTAAGAAACGACCAGTGGGAACGAATCAAGAACATGCTGCCAAGGCGCGCTGGCCACCACACCGCCTCCATCGGGCTCATTTTGTTGCGCTATGCTTTACAGCCAATTCCCCACCTTCTGATTTTTTTGACATCACGGTTTGGATTCCCAAGGTCATTTGCCGAAATGGAGAAAGGTATGAAGCTCTACTACACCGCTGGTGCCTGCTCGCTTTCGCCACACATCGTCCTCTGCGAACTGGGCCTGGCCCACGAAACGGAGAAGGTTGATCTCAAGTCCCACACTACCGCCAGTGGCGTGGATTTCTATACGATCAACCCCAAGGGCTACGTCCCGGTGTTGCAGCTGGACAACGGTGAACTGCTCACCGAAGGGCCGGCTATCGTCCAGTACCTGGCCGACCAGAAACCGACCGCCGGCCTTCTGCCACCCGCCGGCTCCATGGCTCGCGGCCGCGTGCAGGAATGGCTGAATTTCATCGCAACCGAGCTGCACAAAAGCTTTGCACCGCTGTTCAACCCCACCAGCCCGGACGAACTCAAAGACAGCGCCCGCGCCACCATTGCCCGTCGCCTGGGTCTGATCGATAAGGCCCTGACTGGCCGGGACTATCTCGCTGGCGACCAGTTCAGCGTGGCCGACGCTTACCTGTTCACCATCGTCAATTGGGCCGGCCACATGGCCATCGACCTGACACCCTGGCCGGCCGTCTCGGCCTTTCAGAAGCGAGTTGGCGCCCGCCCCGCCGTGCAACAGGCACTGAAAGCAGAAGGTTTGATCTGATCTTTGATCTGATCTTGATCTGATCTTTGATCTGATCTTTGATCTGATCTTTGATCTGATCATTGTTCCGAAGCTGCGGCCTGCTCAGAAAGTCAGAGCGCAGCTGGTCAGCGATCTGCTTGAAACGGGGCAGTTGGTGCGTGTTCTACCCAACTGGAACGGACCGGCGAACGAAGCGTTCCTGCTTTATCCTGAACGCCGCTACCGTCCGTTGCGCACACGACTGCTAACGCAGTATCTGGCCGAGCAGATCGTGCAATTGCCGGGGTTCGAGGCTTAGCGATGATCAATCGTCCCGAGTCAGCACTTCCAGCAACTCGATCTCGAAGGTCAGGTTTGAGTTGGGCGTGATGTGAGCGCCCATCGACCGTTCGCCATAGGCAAGGTGCGCCGGCACCCAAAGCTTGCGCTTGCCGCCGACTTTCATGCCCATTAGCCCCTGATCCCACCCTTTGATTACCCGACCTGTGCCAATCACGCACTGGAACGGTTTACCGCGCTCATACGAAGAGTCGAACTGAGTACCGTCCTCCAGAAAACCGCGGTATTGGGTGGTGATCAAGGCGCCTTTGACTGCTTCTTTGCCGTCGCCCAGTTGAATGTCTATCACCTGCAATTCGCTGCTCATCACTCACTCTCGTTGGTTGGGTAGCCCTGGATGGCTCCGAGGGCAGGGTTTTCCCAGAATTTCCGTTACTTGGCAACCTTCGTCAGTGCAGCAACGGGTCCAGGCTGTGTGAAAACGTTTTAGTGCGAGTTTGGCAGTCAGAACCGCACCGAAAATCGCGTTCCTACGCAAATTCCAGGTCTGCTGACTAACCAAACGCTGGCAGATTTTCCGTAGCAACGCAGACTTCAAAGCGGTGCCTGCGTTTTCACACAGCCTGGGTCGATAGCAGCCTGTCGCGACCGGCAGCTATCAGCAGACACTTGGAGTGTCTGATCGCGCAGATGGAAGCGAATTGTTCCGACTTCAGCAACGCCGCATACTGATATGTAAAGCCAATGGAGGACTTTCATGTCAACTTCCCAACCTGATTTCACTCACCGCCTTCTCTCGGATGCTGGGGTGCGTGTTGGAATGCGAGTACTCGATATAGGCTGTGGCTCCGGGGAGGTCACCTTCCTCGCAGCAAGGCTCGTTGGAGTAAACGGAGCAGTCGTTGGCATAGACCAAGACGCAAATGCGCTGTCCATAGCACGTCAGCGGATACACCCAGAGGGCGTAGCGGCGACAACCTTTATACAGGGGGATCTGCTCTCACTGCCGGAGGCTCTAGGAAGTTTCGATGCCATTGTGGGACGACGGGTACTGATGTACCAGGCTGATACTGTGCAGGCCGTCCGTGTGCTCGCCACGCGACTTCGACCAGGGGGAATTATTGTATTCCAGGAGCACGACAGCACAATGGTGCCGGCAAGCCTTGCACCCTTCCCGTTGCACGCCCAAGCCCAAGGTTGGATTCGAAGGATGATCGAGTTGGAAGGAGCCGATCTCCACATTGGCTTCAACCTACATCGAATCTTGACGCAAGCGGGACTGGTCGTGGAAAACGTCCGTGCAGAATGTCTGGTGCAGACTCCCAGCTCAGCCTATGGTTTAGGCGGCATCGTTCGCGCCTGTCTGCCACGAGTTCTTGCGCATGGCGTCGCGACGGCAGAGGAGATTGAGATCGACACATTGCAAGCGCGGTTGGATGCGGAACAGGCGCAGGCCGACAGCATTTATATTGGTGATGTGATGTTTGGAGCTTGGGCACGCAAACCAACGCAGGCCGTCTAAACATCGTCCAGGTCGTTTAATAAAGGTGGGCACCCGACGCAAAGCGCGCATTGGTGAGCGTCAGCTTCGGGTCCAGGCTGTGTGAAAACGCCAGTGATTGTCTAACCTTCTGATCGTCTAGATCGTATCGGGGGCGATCATGAAGCGATTCGTTGAGGGTGAGGCTCGGACGCAAGTCACCTTGCTGCCGGAGTGTCTGGATGATTACGTAGCCGAAGAAAATCCAGTGCGCGTGGTCGATGTTTTCGTCGATGAACTCGACCTGGGCGCACTTGGTTTTGAGGGCGTCGATCCTGCCGCAACTGGTCGTCCGGCCTACCACCCAGCGGTCTTGCTGAAGATCTATATCTACGGCTATCTCAATCGGATTCAGTCCAGCCGCCGGCTTGAGCGTGAGGCCGAGCGCAACGTCGAGTTGATGTGGCTAACGGGGCGTTTGGCTCCGGACTTCAAAACCATTGCCGACTTTCGCAAAGACAACGGCAAAGCCATTCGCAGCGTATGCCGCCAGTTCGTGGTGCTTTGCCGCAACCTCAATCTCTTCTCTCAGTCGATCATTGCCATCGACGGCAGCAAATTCAAAGCCGTCAATAATCGCGACCGCAACTTCACTCAGGGCAAGGTGAAGGCACGCATGCAGCAGATCGAGCAGAGCATTGATCGATATCTGGCAGCGATGGATTCGGCGGATCGGGCAACGCCCGAAGTGGCCGAGGCCAAAGCAGAGCGGCTTAAAGAAAAGATAGAAACACTGAAAAAGCAAATGCAGAAACTCAAGGAAATCGAGACGCAGCTCCACGAAAGTCCAGACCAGCAGATCTCCCTCACGGACTCAGATGCACGCTCAATGGCCACGAGCGGCCGAGGCACCGGAACAGTTGGCTACAACGTACAAACAGCGGTCGACGACAAACACCATCTGATCATTGCCCATGAAGTGACCAACGTTGGTAATGATCGTGGGCAACTGAGCAATATGGCGAACCAGGCGCGTGAAGAAATCGAGGCTGAATCGCTAACGGTGGTGGCCGACCGAGGCTACTACAAAGGTCTGGAAATCCTTGCGTGCGAGCAAGCCGGCATCACTACCTTCGTACCGAAACCCCTGACATCTGGCAGCAAAGCCGAAGGCAGATTCGGCAAGCAGGACTTCATCTATCTTATTGCGTCGGACGAATATCGATGCCCTGCGGGGCAGTTACTAACCAGGCGGCATTCGTCGATGGAAGACGGCATGTTAATGCATTGTTACTACTTCTCGGGCTGCCAGTCCTGCTCAATGCACAAGCAATGTACGACGGGTAAGGAGCGCCGTGTGAAGCGCTGGGAACATGAGGCGGTAGTCGATGCGATGCAGGTTCGGCTGGAACATGACCCGGGGAAGATGAAGGTTCGCCGCCAGACTGTTGAGCATCCTTTTGGAACGCTCAAATATTGGATGGGAGCCACCCACTTCCTGACCAAAACACTTCCGCGGGTAAGTACCGAAATGAGTCTTCATGTACTCGCCTACAACCTCAAACGAATGATGAGCATCTTCGGCATCGTAGGACTGCTTGAGGCGATCAGGGCGTAAATCCAGCCACTTGGCTCGCCAGTTAGTAGCCGTTTAGGCCGCTGACGCGGCCCAAACGGCATTACGAACGTCTATGTAGCTGACTAAGGTAATTCGCGCTTCCGCTCACTGATTCCACAGGCAACCCTCGCGACTCTCAGTTTTCGACGTCTTTAGCGCGCGTTCACACAGCCTGGGTCGTCCTCGGTCAGGGCAAATCCTTCGAAAAAGCCAAGAGCTGACTGTATTGATCTTTCTACGCGCCACTGTATCGGGATCAGGGCGAAGCTGCGGAGTAACCTGCCAACACACCCTCCGCCCTGCTCCGGACTATTTCCATGCACATTGCCATTCTGACCTTTGAAGGTTTCAACGAACTCGATTCACTGATCGCCTTCGGCATGTTGAGCCGAATTTCCTTGCTGGGTGATAAAGACTGGCGCGTCAGTATTGCCTCGCCGACCGCCCGGGTGACCTCAATGAACGGTTTGACCATTGATGCGCATATCGGCCTTGAACAAGCCTGTCAGGCTGATGCGGTGCTGGTCGGCAGCGGGATGAAGACCCGTGAAGTGGCCAATGACCCGGCGATCATGAGTCAACTGTGCCTGGACACGACACAGCAGCTAGTGGCCGCTCAATGCTCCGGCACCTTCCTGCTGGCAAAACTCGGCTTGCTCGGCCAAGTGCCGGCCTGCACCGACACCACCAGCAAACCCTGGGTGCAGGCTGCAGGGATCAACGTCATCAACCAGGCGTTTTATAGCGAAGGTAATCTCGCCACCGCCGGCGGGTGTTTGTCGGCGCAATACCTCGCGGCCTGGATGATTGCCCGGTTCAAAGGGATATCCGAGGCCCAAGAGGTGCTGCACTACTTCGCGCCGGTGGGTGAAAAGGACGAATATGTCGAACGGGCGTTGTCGCATATTCGTGGCAGCCTTTAAACGCTGGTCAGTTGGCATAAATCTTCTGTCTGGTCCGAAAACCACCCCTCACCCCAACCCTCTCCCCAAGGGGGCGAGGGAGCAGATTGTGAATACCTGAAGAAGTGCTGCGACCTGAAAGTACCAGGTCGAATCCATAATCGACTCGGTTTCACAGGTCGCAGCAGCTCGATAGACACTCAAGATCAGCTCCCTCTCCCCCTTGGGGAGAGGGGTAGTTTTCAAGCCGGGCGAACCATCTGAAGCTTCCTCGAAAAAATGACGCTTAACTGACCGGTGTCAGAGCGCCCCTGTTTCCCACTGCACCATCCCCCTCACGCCGGTAGAATCCGCACTCAACCAAGGCTGGCCGCGCCAGCCTGCATCAATTGTCAGAGACACCCTGGAGTCAGCCATGCCCCATGAAGGCAACCTGTTGCAAGCCGCTGTTGTTTTTCTGTTCGCGGCGGTGCTGACCGTTCCCTTGGCCAAGCGTCTGAAACTGGGGGCTGTGCTGGGCTATCTGTTTGCCGGAGTGATCATCGGTCCGTCGGTGTTGGGCCTGATCGACAACCCGCAAAGCGTCAGCCATATTTCCGAACTGGGTGTGGTGTTACTGCTGTTCATCATCGGCCTTGAGCTCTCGCCGCGACGGCTTTGGGTGATGCGCAAATCAGTGTTCGGCGTGGGCCTTGCGCAGGTGATGCTGACGGGGTTGGTGATCGGCACGGTCGCGCTGTTCGTCTTTGGTCAACCGCTGAACAGTGCCATCGTACTGGGGCTGGGTCTGGCACTGTCGTCCACCGCATTCGGCTTGCAGAGCCTGGCCGAACGTAAGGAACTGACCAGCCCCCATGGTCGGCTGGCGTTTGCCATTCTGCTGTTTCAGGACATCGCCGCGATTCCCTTGATCGCCATGGTGCCGTTGCTGGCTGGCGGCGATCACACCACCACCGCCGCCCAAGACTTGAATCACGGTCTGCGGGTGCTGGGCAGCATCGCTGTGGTGGTGATCGGCGGGCGTTATCTGTTGCGTCCAGTGTTTCGCGTGGTGGCCAAAACCGGTCTGCCGGAAGTCTCCACCGCCACCGCGCTGCTGGTCGTGATCGGCACTGCATGGCTGATGGATCTGGTAGGTGTGTCCATGGCGCTGGGTGCATTCCTCGCAGGCTTGCTGCTGGCCGACTCGGAATACCGTCACGAACTGGAAGCGCAGATCGAACCGTTCAAAGGATTATTACTGGGATTGTTTTTTATCAGCGTCGGCATGGGCGCCAATATCAGCCTGCTGTTCAGCGCGCCTGCTGCGGTGCTGGGGCTGACCGTATTGCTGATCCTGATCAAACTGCCGTTGTTGTTTGTCGTCGGGCGGCTGGCCGGCGGGCTGGGTCGACTGAATGCCATGCGCCTGGGCATCGTACTGGCGGCCGGCGGTGAATTCGCCTTCGTCGTGTTCAAGATCGGCCGCGATCAGGGGCTGTTCGCGCCGCGACTGTACGACCTGTTGGTGCTGACCATCACCCTGTCCATGGCGCTGACGCCGCTCCTGCTGCTGTTGTGCGCGCGGCTGGTCAAGCCGACCGTGAAACCCGTGAGCATGCCGCCGGAATACCGCGAGATCGCCGCCGATGCGCCACGGGTGGTGATCGCCGGCATGGGCCGTATGGGGCAAATCGTCGCGCGGATTCTGCGGGCGCAGAACATCAAATTCGTGGCCCTGGACACCTCGGTGGAAACCATTGAGCTGTCCCGCAGCTTTGGCGGAGTACCGGTGTTCTATGGCGACCCAATGCGCCCGGAGATTCTAAAGGCTGCCAAAGTCGAACAGGCAGAATTTTTCGTGATCGCCACCGACGACCCGGACACCAACATCAAAACCGCCGAACTGGTGCGCAAACTCTACCCGCACATGAAAATCATCGCCCGCGCGCGCAACCGTCAGCATGTCCATCGGCTGGTGGATGTCGGTGCCCAAGCGGTGCGGGAAACCTACTATTCGAGCCTGGAAATGAGCCGGCGTACCCTGGTCGGGCTTGGCCTTAGCCAGACCCAGGCCGACGCGCGCATCAAGCGCTTCACCCACCACGACGAACAGGTGCTTGAAGCCCAACATGCAATCTACGACGATGCTGCCAAGGTAATGCAGACCGCCCAGGAAGCCCGGGCCGAGCTCGCACGGTTGTTCGAGGCGGATCAGCTTGAGGAAGAGTCAAAGGGTTGATCAAGGGTTCGGAGTTGATGGTGATTGCTCGCGATGAACGATGACGCGGTTCATCAAGTAAACGGTGATTTCAAAGGAATCCACAATGACCACCGCAGACCAAAGTTCCCCTGCCCTGAAAGAAATTTTCAACGCTGAGCGACTTCAGCACATCGCCACGGAAATGACTGCGGTCTACCCGCCGTTCAACGCGAAAACCTTCCTCAAACGAGCCAATGACGGTCTGGCCGAGTTGTCGGTGATGCAGCGTCTGGCCCGGGTCAGCGACAGTCTGCACGCGGTGATCGCACTCGATTACGAGCAAACACTGGAGCTCCTCCGTGCGCTGGCCCCGCGCCTGAACAGCCGCTTTGTCAGCATGTTCCTGCCGCATTACGTCGCGGCCTATGGCGCCCACGCGTTCGAGCTGTCCATGGACGCGCTCAAATACTTCACGGCATTCGGCTCTTCGGAGTTTGCGGTTCGGCACTTCTTGCGCAGCGATTTCGACCGCGCTATTGCCGTGATGAACCTGTGGTCCCAGGACGACAACGAACATGTCCGGCGCCTGGCCTGCGAAGGCAGCCGCCCGCGCCTGCCCTGGTCATTTCGCCTGGAGCAGGTGCAAGCCGATCCCACCTTGGCGGCTTCAATCCTCGACAACCTGAACGCCGACAGCAGCCTGTACGTGCGCAAGTCGGTGGCCAATCACCTCAACGACATCACCAAGGACCACCCGCAGTGGGTACTCGATCTGATCGAAGGCTGGTCTCTGGAAGATCCGCGCACGGCCTGGATTGCCAAACACGCTCTGCGCAGCCTGATCAAACAAGGCAACCAGCGGGCACTGGCGATTATCGGTGCTGGCGGCAAACCTGAGGTGCACCTCCAAGATCTGAAAGTGGAGCCGCCGGTGATTCGTTTGGGCGAGAAAATCACCCTGTCTTTCACACTCGAATCAGCCATCAGCGGCAGTCAGCGCCTGGTGGTCGACTACGCGATCGATTACGTCAAAGCCTCAGGCAGTACCTCGGCGAAAGTCTTCAAACTCAAGGCGTTCACCCTTGCTCCCAACGCCAGCGAAAGCATCAGCCGCGCCCAACACATTCGCGAACTGACCACCCGCAAACACTACACGGGCAAACATGCAGTGCACATTATGGTGAATGGCGAACGGTTGGCGAGCAGTGCATTCGAGATTCAGGATTAGGGGCTTCAACGCCTGAAGCCCCCCTGTCTTCAAGGCGTAATAGCGACTTTCAGCACCCCATCGCGCTGATTGGCAAACAGTTCGTAAGCGGCTTCTATGTCATCGAGTTTGAAGCGATGGGTCACCAAGGGTTTGAGATCGACCTGACCACCGGCGACCACTTCCATCAAGCGCCGCATGCGCTCTTTTCCACCCGGGCACAGCGTGGTCACGATGCTCAGGTCACCCAGCCCTGCGGCGAACGCATCGAGCGGGATATGCAGGTCAGACGAATAGACCCCAAGGCTTGATAACGTGCCGCCGGGACGCAGTACCCGCAGTGCCGACTCGAAGGTGCCTTGAGTTCCCAAGGCCTCGATGGCCACGTCAACGCCACGACCATTGGTGATGGCCATGATGTGCTCGACCACATTACCGTCCTTGAAGTCGACAACATGGGTCGCGCCCAACTGGCGAGCGACACCCATTCGTGCAGGCACAGTATCGATGCCAATAATGGTGGTAGCGCCCATAAGCCGCGCGCCGGCAATGGCACACAGACCAATGGGACCAAGGGCGAACACGGCGACCGTATCGCCAATTTCGACCTTGCCCCTTTGCGCGCCGGAAAAACCCGTGGACATGATGTCCGGGCACATCAGCACCTGCTCATCACTGAGGGCGTCGGGAATCGGGCAGAGGTTGGCGATGGCGTCCGGCACCAACACGTATTCGGCCTGACAGCCGTCAATCGTATTACCAAACTTCCAGCCGCCGGCCGCCCGAAAACCGTGGCGAGTACCGGGACCGTCCTGGGACGAACACCCGCAAAGACAGGCGTAGCTTTGACCGCTGGGGGTGATAGCGCCGGCAATGACCCGTTGCCCTTCGACGAATCCGACAACCTGCGAGCCGAGTTTTTCGATGACACCAACCGGCTCATGGCCGATGGTCAGTCCCTTGGCCACCGGGTATTCGCCGCGCAGGATATGCACATCGGTGCCACAGATCGTGGTGGTGGTGATGCGCACCAACGCATCCAGCGGACCAACCTCGGGTATCGGCTTGTCATCAAGCACGATGCGGTGTTTCTCAACGAAGATTGCAGCTTTCATTTTCGCCATGGCGATGACTCCTGTTCTTGAAACCCGGGAAAGGCATTACCGACAGTCATTTCCCGAGATCGAGTTCATGAATGATTTCGCTATATCCGTCGCTGGGATAGCGGCTGGTGAAACCGAGATTTCTTGCCAGGCAATGCATACCGTAATTGCTCGCCAGATCGGTCGAGGTCATGGTCTTGAACCCATTGCGCCGCGCGGCATCAATCAAATGCCCGCCCAGCAAGGTCCCCAGGCCGCGACGTTGCCATTCATCGGCGACCGTTATGGCACATTCGCATCGGCCCGCCCCGGGCGTAGAGGCGTAACGGCTGACGCCGATTTCTAGCAACTGCCCATCCCTATGCACCAGCGCGACATAGGCCATCCGGTTTTCATAGTCCAGGTCCATCATTCGGTCCATCAGTGGCGCATCCGCCTCACTGAAGGTCCCCAGAAAACGCAAGCGGCGAGATCCGGCAGACAAATGCTTGATGAACTGAAACTCGCGCTGGCGATCCTGCGCCTGAAGCGGACGAATGAGCACATGAGCGCCGTCATTCAAGGGTTCGATCCAATGTTCATCAGCATCGACCGGACAGAAGGTGGCCAGTTCTACGGCGGTTGATAGACCAGTGGTCATGTGTTTCTCCCAGGCCGGAAGTCGAAATGCTCGCAAGGCCTTCAAGAGTTGTACGGCGGGTACCGTTTGCCGAGCTGATCTGGATCAATGTAGGCGCGTATAAATCGGCCTGCGCCCAGACAACCGATCAGTGGCGGTTATCGCGCTCGGAAAAAAGAAACTACTCCGGACCGAGCAGCAACGCCTGCTCCCGACCACACAACTCCACCACGTAGTCCCACAACACCCGCAACCGCACCGACTTGTGCAGCTCGCGCCGGGTGCTGATCCAGTAGCTGCGCTGAATACTCTCGGCCGGCAACAGCGGCACCAGTTCCGGGTCGCTGCTGGCCATGTAGCACGGCAACACTGCGATCCCCAGGCCCGAGCGTGCGGCCTGCTGCTGGGCGATCACGCTGGTGCTGTGAAAGACCACCTGCGGGCTACGGCAAAAGCTGTTGAGGAACATCAGTTCCTGGCTGAACAGCAAATCGTCGACGTAGCCGATCCAGGCATGCCGCGCCAGGTCTTCGCGACTGCGCAGCGGTGGCGATCGGTCCAGGTAGGCGCGGCTGGCATACAGCGCCAAGCGGTAGTCGGTGAGTTTGCGGGTGACCAGCATGTCGGCGGCCGGGCGTTCCAGGTGGATGCTGATTTCCGCTTCGCGGTTGAGGATGCTGACAAAACGCGGCACCGCCACCAGCTCCACTTCCAGCCCCGGATAGCGCTCGAACAAACCGTTCATGCGGCTGGCGAGGAACATGATGCCCAGGCCTTCGGTCACCCCCACGCGGATTTTGCCCAGCGGCGCACTGGACTGGGTGATTTCTTCCTGGGCCAGCAAGGCAACGTTTTCCATGGCTTCGGCGTGTTTAAGCAGCGCTTCACCGGCTGGCGTCAGTTGGTAGCCTTGGGCGTGCTGGACGAACAGTGCGGTGCCGAGGCTTTTCTCGATCGCCTCGATATGCCGGGCCACGGTGGCGTGGGTGGTTTTCAGCCGCCGTGCCGCTGTCAGCAGGCGTCCGCTACGCTGCAACTCGAGAAAAAAACGCAGGTCATTCCAATCGAACATGAGTCTTCCTTGAACGCGCGGGAGAATGCAGCTGTCTAAAAACGCGCAGCTACTGAGCAAAAACTAACATTCTTTTGACGAAAGCGAACAACTAGGATGACTCGCAACAAGAACAACAACAGAAGAGGTCATGGATGCAGCCTGACGTTGATGAATACGACTACGTGGTAGTGGGCGCCGGGCCGGCCGGTTGTTTGCTGGCCAATCGGCTGTCCGCCAACCCGCAGCACCGGGTGCTGCTGCTCGAAGCCGGCGGCCGTGACAACTACCCATGGATTCATATTCCCGTGGGATATCTGTTTTGCATCGGCAACCCACGCACCGACTGGTGCTTCAAGACCGAAGCGCAACCTGGCCTGCAAGGTCGCAGCCTGAGCTACCCGCGCGGCAAGGTGCTGGGCGGCTGTTCGTCGATCAACGGCATGATTTACATGCGCGGCCAGGCCAACGACTACGACGGTTGGGCCGCCGACGGCAATCCGGGCTGGGCCTGGAAGGATGTGCTGCCGCTGTTCAAACAAAGCGAAAACCATTTTGCCGGCGACTCGGAGTTTCACGGTGCCGCCGGGGAATGGCGGATCGAGCAGCAGCGGTTGTCATGGCCGATCCTTGATGCCTTCCGCGAGGCCGCCGAACAAAGTGGCATTGCCAGCATCAATGACTTCAACCGTGGCGACAACGAAGGCTGCGGCTACTTCCAGGTCAACCAGAAAACCGGCGTACGCTGGAACGCGGCCAAGGCCTTTCTCAAGCCGATTCGCAACCGATCTAATCTGACCGTATTGACGGATGTCGAGGTGGACCGTGTGCTGCTGGAAAATGGCCGCGCATCGGCCGTCAGCGCCCGCTGGCAGGGGCAACAGAAAACCTGGAAAACACGACGGGAAATCGTCCTCTGCGCCGGCTCCGTTGGCTCACCGAGCATCCTGCAACGTTCCGGGATCGGCCCGAGCGGCGTGTTGCAACGCTTGGGGATTGGCGTCGCCCACGAACTGGCCGGCGTCGGCGGCAACCTGCAGGATCACTTGCAGCTGCGGCTGATCTACACACTGGAAAACGCCCGCACCCTGAACCAGATCGCCGGCAGTTTGTGGGGCAAGATGGGCATGGGTCTGCGCTATTTGTATGACCGCAGCGGCCCGTTGTCCATGGCCCCCAGCCAGCTCGGTGCTTTCGCCCGCTCGGGGCCGGAGCAGACGTCAGCCAACCTTGAATACCATGTGCAGCCGCTGTCACTAGAGCGCTTCGGCGAGCCGTTGCATGCGTTCCCGGCGTTTACCGCGTCGGTCTGTGACCTGCGTCCACGAAGCCGAGGCCGAGTAGAAATCCGCTCTCTCGACCCTCAGGAGGCGCCGCTTATTCAACCCAACTACCTGAGTCATCCTGAAGACCTTCGGGTGGCCGCGGACGCCATTCGCCTGACCCGACGCATTGTCGCTGCGCCGGCCTTGCAACCATTCAATCCCACCGAATACCTGCCGGGCGATGCTTTGCAGACTGACGAGCAACTGTACGAAGCGGCGGCGCAGATCGGCACGACGATTTTCCATCCGGTCGGCACCTGCCGCATGGGCAACGACCAAGACGCCGTGGTCGACGCCCAGTTACGGGTCCACGGCATTCCCGGGCTGCGCATCGCCGACGCCTCGATCATGCCGCGCATCACCTCGGGCAATACCTGCTCACCCACCCTGATGATCGCCGAGAAAGCTGCCCAGCTGATGCTCGCCCCCAACACAAGGAGCCTCGCCCCGGAAACAAAACTGATCACCGAGCCGCACTTGTAACCTGTAGGAGCCGAGCTTGCTCGCGATGCAGGCGGCGCGGTGCATCAGGCAACCCGCGTTATCGTTCATCGCGGGCAAGCCCGGCTCCCACAAGGACCGCGTAGCACCGACATCGCGCCAACCATGGCAGCGACAGTGGAACAACAAAAACAATCACTGTGAGGGATAACGATATGTCAGAACAAGCTCAGCCTCTGGACGCGACGCTTAGTGCGAGCACCAGCAAGGAAACCCAGAAAGTCATCTTTGCCTCGTCCCTGGGGACAGTGTTCGAGTGGTATGACTTTTTCCTTTATGGCGCCCTCGCGGCGGTCATCAGCAAGCAGTTTTTCGCCGGGGTCAACGACACCACAGCGTTCATCTTTGCCCTGATGGCCTTCGCCGCCGGCTTTATCGTGCGGCCGTTCGGCGCGCTGGTGTTCGGCCGTCTGGGCGACATGATCGGGCGCAAATACACCTTCCTCGCGACCATCATCCTCATGGGTCTGGCGACCTTCTGCGTCGGGCTGCTGCCGACCTATTCGAGTATTGGCATCGCCGCACCGATCATCCTGGTGGCGCTGCGCATGCTTCAGGGCCTGGCTCTGGGCGGTGAATACGGCGGTGCTGCGACCTACGTCGCCGAGCACGCGCCGATCGGTAAACGCGGTTTTCACACCAGCTGGATTCAATCCACTGCGACCCTCGGCTTGCTCCTGTCGTTGCTGGTGGTGCTCGGTTGCCGGTACTTCACTGGCGATCAGTTCGAAGTCTGGGGCTGGCGCCTGCCGTTCCTGCTGTCGATCGTGCTGCTGGGGATTTCCACCTGGATTCGCCTGAGCCTGCATGAGTCGCCGGCCTTCGTGAAAATGAAGGAAGAAGGCAAGATCTGCAAAGCGCCGATCCGCGAATCCTTCGGCAAATGGGAAAACCTCAAAGTGGTGCTGATCGCGCTGTTCAGCATCAACGCAGGGCAAGCGGTGACCTTCTATGCCGCGCAGTTTTATGTGCTGTTCTTCCTCACCCAATTCCTGAAAATGGACCCGGCGCTGGCCAACGGCCTGTTGATCGTCAGCGTGGTCATTGGTGCACCGTTCTTCATTTTCTTTGGCTGGCTGTCGGACAAGGTCGGGCGCAAACCGATCCTGATGCTCGGCTTGTTGCTGGCGACGGTGTTGTACTTCCCGATCTTCAAGACCCTGGCCCACTACGCCAACCCGGCGATCGATCAGGCCAGCCAGCAGGCACCGATCACCGTGTTGGCCGACCCGGCCACCTGCACCTTCCAGTTCGACCCGGTGGGCAAGGCGCGTTTCGACAGCCCCTGCGACAAGATCAAGACCTTCCTGGTCAAACAAGGCTTGCCATACAGCAGCGCAGCGGCACCGGCCGGCAGCAGCGTACAAGTGAGCGTCGGCGACGTACGCATCGACGGTTACGACGAAGCAGCACTGCGCGGTGCGATCATCCTGGCCGGCTACCCGCAACAGGCGGACGCCCAGCAGATCAACAAACCGATGATCGTCGCACTGATCGTCGCGCTGATCCTGATTTCTGCCATGTGCTATGGCCCGCTGGCGGCGCTGATGGTCGAGCTGTTTCCGACCCGCATTCGCTACACCTCCATGTCCCTGCCCTACCACATCGGCAACGGCTGGTTCGGCGGTTTCCTGCCAACGGTGTCCTTCGCCCTGGTGGTGTACACCGGCGATATCTTCTACGGGCTGTGGTACCCAGTGGTGATCACCGGGGTGAGTTTGATCGTGGGCATGATCTGCCTGCGGGAAACCAAGAACGTGGATATCGATAAGAACTAAGTGCAGAAGGTCCGCCCGCTCGCCGTGTTGCCGGCGAGCGGGCGCAACCTTGGCTCACATGGGGTGCCTTCGCTTCGTTTGAACGCGGCCCGGATTGATCCAGCCCCAGATCCCTCAAGTGAGCGGCTTCGCGAGACAATCCATCCATAGGCGAGATTTATGTAGTGCCTTTAAATATTCACTACAAAACTATTGACGACGCCATTCCCCGCTTGCATTATCCATCTCGTCTCCCCGATCGGGAGAGTTGGCATGAGTATTCTGAATACGCTCGACAAACCGCCGAGCTATTCCCCTGATGTGTACTGCCCACAAGGCAGATTGATGAAGCGACCCGGCTGGATCGTCCGGTACAAGGACGAGAAACGCTGGCGAAACGTCCTCATGACGCTTGTGGCTGACCTGGTTACTGTCAGCATTGGCCTCCTGGCGTTCGCTGTTTCTCCTCCTTGTGACACAACTGTGTAGTCGTCTTCCATCAATGCTACATGCATCAAGCTCAGGGCCGGATCTGCACCTGACGGACACATGTGTCCCGAGGGTGTCTCAGAAACGATTGGCTGATTTGGCGACAGGTTTCAGCTAACCAACTAGACATGGTCAAGGGGCTTACACATGAATTTGAACAATCAACCCACTATTGATGAACTGGCTCGACTGTTCGCATCGCACAAGGACAGCCACGACAGCCACGTACTGTGGATATGCAGGTCGGGCGAAGTCCATATCGATTGCCTCGCGCCCCACGCACAGGAAAGTGAATTCGAGAAGGCCCGTCACAGCATGCGTGCCCGGCTCAAAATGTACCGTCGGGGCCAGGGGTATGTCGGAAAGAAAGCGGCGGCTGACAAAGACTTCATTGGCCGCGTCTTTCAAACCCTGAGCCATGAATGGAAGCTGATGCAAAATCAGTCCGGAGTTTGTCTGGTAGACAAGTACTGTTGAGTACGGCGACGGTGTCGCTGGTCACTTGAGAGTCGGGTTTACCAGCGACATCACTGCTTGGCACAAGCGGTAGCGAACACCATTTGACGGGGCGACCGCTCATATAACTGAAAGCGGCCGCCCTGTTTTGAAAGATCCCCCTCGGTATCACCATACTGGTTTTGTTCTCTTTCGCGGTCACTTCACTGTCAGCGAAGCAATCAAATGCAAATCTTTATCTGTATATCCATACAGATAAAGGTTGCCCAAATGCGCCGCACTGCGCATCCTGTGCACCTTCCAGACCCGTAAGAAATGATGGTGGATATGCGGCTGTTCCTGTGTGAAAAGCCTTCCCAGGCTAAAGATATCGCCGCTGTGCTCGGTGCCAACCGCCGTGGCGACGGATGCTGGGTGGGGCCGAACGTCACAGTGACCTGGTGCATTGGCCACCTATTGGAAACCGCACCGCCGGACGCCTATGACGCCCGCTACAAGCGCTGGGTGTTGGCCGATCTGCCGATCGTCCCCGAGAAGTGGAAGATGCTGGTCAAACCGAAGACTGCCGGCCAGTTCAAAGCAGTCAAACGCTTGCTCGGCGAGGCAGACGAGCTAGTCATCGCCACCGATGCCGACCGTGAGGGCGAGATGATTGCCCGCGAGTTGGTAGAGCACTGTCGCTATCGCGGACCGATTCAACGACTTTGGCTGTCGGCCCTGGACGACGCGTCGATCCGCAAGGCATTGGCGGTGCTCAAGCCCGGAGCCGAGACTTTCAGCCTCTACCATTCGGCACTGGGACGCTCGCGCGCCGACTGGTTGATCGGTATGAACATGAGCCGGCTGTTCACGCTGCTTGGGCGCCAGTCCGGCTATCAGGGTGTACTTCCAGTGGGCCGAGTACAAACGCCGACTCTGCGGCTGGTGGTGGATCGCGATCGCAGCATTGCCGATTTCGTACCGGTCCCGTATTGGGCCATCGAAGTACAGCTGCTGCACGATGACACCTCTTTCACCGCCCATTGGCGCGCAGCGCAAGACGTTTGCGACGAACACGATCGTTGCTTGAACCAGACGCTGGCCCAGGAAGCTGCAGCGGCCATGCGCAACGCCACCAGCGCCCGGGTGATTAAACTGCGTACCGAGCGTGTGCGTGAAGCCGCTCCCTTGCCCTTCGACCTGGGCACGCTGCAAGAAGTCTGTTCAAAGAAACTGGGGCTGGGTGCTCAAGAGACCCTGGATATCGCTCAGGCGCTGTACGAGACTCATAAAGTCATCACCTACCCACGCAGCGATTGCGGTTACCTGCCGCTCAGTCAGCACAGCGAAGCACCAAAAATCCTGGCGGCCCTGGGACGTGCCGATCCAGGCTTGGGCGACCTGCTCAAATACATCGAACCGCAGCGCCGCTCGCGAGCCTGGAACGATGCGAAGGTCAGTGCCCACCACGGCATTATTCCGACTGGCGCAGCCAAAGACCTCGACCGCCTGGCGGGCAAACAGCGCGCTGTCTACACCTTGATTAGAGCGCGCTATCTGGCGCAATTTCTGCCCAATCATGAATACGATAGAACCCAAGCCGATTTCGACTGCGCCGGGCAGGCCTTGCGTGCCGTTGGCAAGTTGATTGTCGAGCCTGGCTGGAAGCGGGCACTTCCCGAAGCCCTCGCGCCCGCCAAGGGTCGCGAAGCCCCTGTCCCGCAAACACTACCAGCGCTGGTCGAAGGCCGCGATTGCGCGGTTGTCAGCGTGACGTTGAAAGACCTCTGGACCCAGCCACCCAAACCTTTTACCGAGGGCGATCTGATCAAGGCGATGAAAAACGTCGCCAAGTTGGTGGAAGATCCCCTGCTCAAGCAGAAACTCAAGGACACCACCGGTATCGGCACCGAGGCAACGCGCGCCGGAATTATTCAAGGGTTGCTGGATCGAGGTTATCTGATCAAACACGGCAAGGCATTGGCGGCCACCCCGGCGGCCTTCAGCCTGATAGACGCCGTTCCCCGAGCCATCGCCGATCCCGGCACCACGGCCATTTGGGAACAAGCGCTGGATATGGTGCAGAATGGCGAAATGAGCCTTGAAGAGTTCGTTGCCAAGCAGGCCGCCTGGATGAGCAAACAGGTAAGCCGTTGCGTCGGCCTGCGCCTGACCATTAGCGGACCGGCAAGCCCCGCCAGTCGCAGTGGCGCCACCTGGAAAAACAAGCGAAAACCCGCCAAACGCAAGGCGTCGACTCCGGTCAAACGCGCCGCAAAACCAAGCAGCCGGACCTGAGACAGGCGAAAAATGTCAGAGTCGCTCAGTGGCAACGGCACTTACCTGATGAACACCGACATCGCCAACCTTCGAAGTGACCGACTGCACGTGCAAGGCGAAATCAGTGGCAGCAATACCCTGGTGATCAGCGCTGAGCAATACGATAGACGCACCGCCGTGAATCGCTGAGCAGGTGCTCCTCCCGTACAACGGTTGCACCCTGCCCGACAATTTCCTGGAACAGTTGCAGTTCGGAGCGGCAGAAGCCTTGGCACGTGCGGGCGGCCGCACAAATCGGACAGTGGTCTTCAATCAGCAACCAATCCTTGCCGTCGCGCTCGACGCGAGCCATGTACCCCTCCTGCGTGCGTATCGTCGCCAACTGCTCCAGCCGCTCCGGCAAGGTTTCGCCGGTGCAGGTCTGGCGATAGATCGTCCGCGCTTCCACTTCGCGCTGCGCGATCAAGCGGTCCAGACCTTCGTCCCCAAAAATCTGCCGCACCGAGCCTATCAACTGCACGGTCAGTTGGGCATGGGTATCCGGGAAGCGGCTGTTACCGGTCTCGGTGAGTACCCAGTTCTGGTGGGGACGCCCGACCCCGGATACCGCTTGCTGTCGACCCTCAATCAAGCCAGCCGCTACCAGCTTCTGAACCTGCTGACGCGCCGCCTCTGCGGTCATATCCAGGGCTTGGGCGATCGCAGCGTTTGAAACGGCGCCCTTGGTCTTGATGAAAAACAGGATGCGATCCGAAGTCGGCAATGAGCGTTGATTATCCAAGTCTTCTCTTGTGTAACTCAATGTAGCCACCTAATATCCAAGCCAATACTTGGATATTAGGCTTTGGCCATTCACCTGTCGAGGGAACGCGAATGCACACAGATACACTGACTGCCACCGCCTGGGGTGACTTGCTGCGAGGCAGGAATGGCTTGCTGGCGCTTGCACTGATGGGCGGCGTGGCGCTGCATGCGATCAACGTACACATCGTCACCACTGTGTTGCCCTCGGTGGTGCAAGACATTGGTGGACTCGACTGGTACGCCTGGAACACCACACTGTTCGTCGTAGCCTCCATCGTCGGTGCGGCGCTGTCTGTCTGGCTGCTGGCTGCAGTGGGCCAACGGGGTGCCTGTATTGCGGCGCTGGCAGTGTTCGCCTTGGGTTCGGCTGGCTGCGCACTCGCCACCTCAATGCCATGGATGCTGGCTGGCCGCAGTGTGCAGGGCCTGGGCGGCGGCACCTTGGCGGCGTTGAGCTATGCGCTGATCCGGGTCGTATTCGAGCCGCGACTATGGCCACGCGCGGTGGCGTTGGTCTCGGGCATGTGGGGGGTTGCCACGCTTTGTGGGCCGGCTTTGGGCGGATTGTTCGCCCAGGCGGGACATTGGCGCTGGGCTTTCTGGACGTTGCTACCGGTGGCGCTGTTGCAAGGGTTGCTGGTCATCGGGCAATTGCGCCCGACT
Source organism: Pseudomonas sp. F220 (assembly GCF_057813935.1). Taxonomy (NCBI): domain Bacteria; kingdom Pseudomonadati; phylum Pseudomonadota; class Gammaproteobacteria; order Pseudomonadales; family Pseudomonadaceae; genus Pseudomonas; species Pseudomonas sp. F220. Next base: position 61,921 of record NZ_JBVASJ010000028.1, on the reverse strand, counting down.
GATCAGCGAGAGTCCTCCGAGGACAGCACTCCGCGCATTCCTTTCATGCAGATCGCGCTGCTGACAACGTCTGTATTGGCTATCGCGTCGGGTAGCCTGTCGGCGTCACTGATCTGGCAGTGTGCCGGTGTGGCTGCTGGACTGGCACTGGGTATGAGCGCCATTTTTTGTGATCGTCGGGCCACGGTGCGCTTGCTTCCTGTTGGCGCAACTGCCCTTGGCACGCCGCTTGGCGCCGTCTATGCGAGCGTGGCGTTGCTGTTGGTCGGTACCACGACGGAAATCTTCGTGCCCTATTTCCTGCAGGTACTGCATGGGCACACACCGCTGGCGGCAGGCTATCTGACCGCCGCGATGGCAGGCGGCTGGAGCCTGGCTTCGCTGCTCTCATCGGGCCATGGCGGTGTCAACGCAGCACGCCTGCTGCGCGCCGGGCCAATGCTCTGTGCGGCCAGCCTGCTTGCACTGGCGATATTGATGCCGGCTGGCGGCGATCTGTCAGCAGGTGTGCTCACGATTTCCTGCGGTCTGGCGTTGGCCGGCGTAGGTGCAGGCGTGGGCATTTGCTGGCCGCACCTGCTGACACGCGTACTAACGCTGGCACCGCCAGGCGAAGGCGGCATGGCGTCGGCCGCGATCACCACCGTTCAGCTTTATGGCATGGCCGTAGGCGCAGCTGTTGCGGGATTAGTCGCGAATGCGGCAGGGCTCGGCGCAGACAGCGGCATTGCGGGCACACAGTCGGCCGCCGTATGGCTGTTCGCCAGCTTCGCATTAGCACCGGCATTGACCGTGCTGCTAGCACGCAGGATCAGCCGGGCAACGCACCGACGCATCGCCTAGAACTCGTCGTTCCCGAATAGAGGGATTTGCGATGATCCAGCGTCGCGATGAAAAAGGAGGTGCCGCCGAAGCATTTCAAAATATTCAGGCCTGCATCGCGTACGTCAAAACCGCGCGCTGGATCGGTAGCAACAGGTTCTTCTGCTGATAGCCTGCAAAGCCCGGATAATCCCGAGGATCAAAGCTCAACTCCTATCCAATGCAAAAAGGTGGCGTCGGTATAAGTACCGGGTTACCTAAACGGGATAAATGCGCATCAGTGAGTGACCAGACCGGATCCGAGTAATCGGCGGGCCATGAATCAGTGATCAACACATCCACTTGCGCATCGGCGACCGCTGAAAAGCAAACGTGTGAGGACGGCTCATGGCCTTCGGTGCTGCAAAAATGCTGAATCTCAACGCCTAACACGGCCGCCAGCTCGTGCCATGAGTTCAACACATTGCTGGTCGGCCCCCACAGTCCGATTCTGGTATTACGAATATCGCCAAATTTCGAATGGATGTAGAAGGCGTCGCACAGCACTTCACACGGGTGGCCTTGGGATGACATCGCATTGATGACCGGTCGTTTGCTGGCTGAGGCAAATGCCTTGAGCCGTTCGTGGCTGGATTCGCGAATGACGTACAGCGAATAGAAAGGATCAAGATACTCGGCGAGATCGCAGGCCCTCTCACTGCTTTTCAGAAGGTTGGGCAGTGTAAGTCAGTCCGAGCGCTCTGAAAGCCTGTATGAATGTGGTACGAGTGCGAATGCCGTTGCCTTCGAATGACCAACCGACATTTCCGTTCACAGGCTCAGGCGCCTGTTGCGCCAAAGCCCATATTTTCAGTATGTCCCGGGCCGATAGATCACTGAGGTTGATAAGGCTCAAACATGCACTCCCTGCGCTGATAGTTGCGTCATCTGAATAGCCATATGACTGCATTGGCCAAGGTTCGAGTCTGTTGACCGGCTCGTGGTCAGAAGAGGCCCGGTTGCTGACCGGGAAGAAAACCTTAAGCGTTTACGTGCATGTGTACACGAGGGAGCCGATATGTTCTACCGGATAGCCGCCGACGGGCTGTTGCTGTTTCATCTGCTGTTCATTCTTTTCGTGCTGTGCGGCGGGCTACTGGTGCTCAAATGGCGCCATCTGTGCTGGTTGCACCTGCCTGCGGTGGCATGGGGGGTGGCGGTCGAGGGCTTCCAGTGGACCTGTCCGCTAACGGGATGGGAAAACGACCTGCGTCTGGCCGCCGGAGAAGCGGGTTATGGCAACGGCTTCATCGAGCATTATCTATGGCCGCTGATTTATCCGGCCGGGCTGACACCCGGCATACAGGTATGGCTGGGTACTCTGGTACTTCTGATCAATGTGCTCATCTACCTGTGGCTACTGAGACGGTAACTGCAAGTCTGGCCGATGGCGAATCGTGGGAAGTGTCAGATGCGGCCTTTCATGTTGGCCTCGGCATGCAAGCTGATGGGCAGGCGACAGCGAGTGTCGCCCCCACTAAGCGTAGGCAACTTTCGATCCTGGGCCTTGGAGAAAGACGCTCCCGATTGCGCTCGTTTTTTTAGAAGCAAGGAAAGAAGATCAGCGGTCATACGCAGGGTTCGGGAGGCTGCTATTCCTTCCCATTGGAGAAGTCGTTTCAGGCCCCGGGATGCGGGCCAGAAACAGACGCGTGGCCGTGGCCGCGGCGCCAGCCGGGTGCGCGAAGAGAAGAACAGGTGCCAATCCTTATCAGGAGGTGGCAAATGCTATTCATCGTCCAATGGTCCATCAGTTCCGAACGTCGTAATAGCGCGATTGAGCGCTTTCTTAAAACAGGTGCACTTCCACCCGCAGGCGTGAAGATGCTGGGACGCTGGCATGCCGTAGGACGCATGTCCGGTTTTGGTGTTGCCGAAGCCAGTGATATCACGCTGATACAGAAATGGGTGCTCGACTGGAGTGACCTCTTGAGTATGGAGGTTCACCCAGCGCTGACCGATGAACAGGCAGCTCCGTTACTGGCCGCAGCGATCGGCAAACAATAGTCTGCGCCCCAAAAAAGCGCTGACAAAAAAGGGGCAGATTTATTTTCGCTGAATGAATCTGTCTCTTTTTAAGAAGCCAGGCTTTCCAGCAGTCGAGACAATCCCTCTGAGAGGCTGGTCGACCTCGTTAACGTAAAGTACTTGAGCAAACGCCTGTTGTCGGCCCGCGAATGCCGGATGTCACCGGAACGCGGCGCCTCGTATTTAAACTCCAGTGTTCTACCCGCTACATGGCTCAGCTGTGCGATCAATTCATTGAGGCTCGTGGACTGATTGAGCCCTACATTGACCGATTCAGCGCCGGCACCCGGCTGCTCCAACGCCTGCATCAGTATATTGACCTGGTCACTCCGAAAGACATTGAACGATGCTGCCATTTACAGGGCAGTCCGATGGTCTGGCACGTTGAGCAAACATCCCTTTGAAGACGGTTTAATTATGGATGCTCAGCATCCGTATCCAATCCGTGGGGAAGCGAACATTCAACGGCAGTTGATCGATTCTCCAGCGTGCCGGTAGTGGTTGATCGAACCTGGCCATGACCTGCAATCCCATTTCGCTTGCGGCAAACGGTCCACGCAAAACCGGTGGCGTGCGACCGGCGCTGTCTACAGCCTGCACAACGTGAGCATCCAGCCATTCTCCGTCCGGCATACGCACTCGCAGCGATTGACCTATGGCGGCGTAGTTGATGTTCAGCGGTTCGAGATAAATCCACAGCAATGGATCCTCCAGCCGCTCCAGGCGCATCAGCAGAGTACCGGGACCGACGTTTTCGCCTGGCGTGACCAACACCTCTGCGATCCGGCCGCCCTGTGACGCTGTCACTGATAAGGCTGCCAGACGCGTCTTCAACCACTGCTGCTCAGTGTTTTGCTGAATGACCTCTCGATCAAATCCTTGAGGTGACTGATGAGCAATCTGCTCACGACGCTCGAACGCCAACAAATCCGATCGAAACCCATCGCGCTCGGTCTGTGCGGCCCGCACTTCACCTCGAGTGGCAGCGCCTTGCTGCACAAGACTGTCCAACTGCTGAACGCGTTGCTCCGCCCTGTCCGCCCTGGCCCTGAGCAATTGACGCTCTTTCTTGCCCAGATCGGAATCGCCAAGCCGCGCAGCTTCAACGGGCATGGCGGCGAGTTGCAAGAGGCGGGCGCGCCACTCGGGATTGTCGAGGTTGACCAGCAGCTGGTCGACCTGCACTTGTTCTCCAGCCTTCACGTAAAGCTCCTCGACCCGACCGGCATCTCGTGCGCGCACTTCCTGAATAGGCAGGTGCAGCTGTGCCGGCGCGTCAATCATCAAGATGCCGTAAAGCAATTTGCCGACGAGCCAGAGTAGCGGGCTGGCTACCAGGAACAGGATCAGATACCAACGCAGGCGAAATGCCATGCGCTTGCCCGGGGCGTAGAGCACATTCAGACCATGTTCCTGAGTAGGGTTGTGTTCTTTATGACTATCGAAACGAATCTTCATGAGCGGCTCACCGTTGTGGGAAGTCTCGCCAGGCTTGCCAGTCAATACCGACAAGACCCTGAGGCTGCAGCTGGTCACGCCACATCGCTACCTGGCGTTGCAATTGTTCAGCGGACACACCGGCCCAGCTTTCGGTTACTGGCAACTGAGGCTCTGTGCTCTGAGCCAGGCGAAATTGCAGATCAGGCCAACGCTTGGCAATCTGTCCGGCCAATTCGGCACTATGTTGCGGGTTACGGGTGTAAATCATCAGGCTGACCTGGCGAACTCCGATTGCCGGAAGCGCACAAGGCACGCAGGTATGTCCGGCCTTGGCCGCAACGAACCAACGATGGTGGCTCGATATTGCTACTGGCCATTGGCTTGCCGCTGATGCCGCACGTAACGTGTCGAGCCAGTCTTTCAGACGTTGATCGGGTACCGGCATACCGAGCTGTTCGACTTCAAGATCCAAATGAAGGCCGGAAAATGGTAATCCCTTAAGCTTTCCCAACAAATCTGTCAGTTGCCCACGGTGCTGCGGTTCAATCCAGCTTGGGTCGCCGAGTAGCAGACTCACTTGCAGACCACTGCGTGCAGCATCCTGGAGCAGCTGCTCAAGTACTTGGCGGGTCGCCGCCAGATTGGTCACCTGGACAGCGTTGAGTCCGAGATAGATTTTTTCCATACCGGCTTTTTGCAACGCTTGCAGTTCCGCCGGTCGACGCTTGGGATCCAGCAAGGCTTCGCTGTTCCAGACATAGCTGGCCTGAAGCCATTTTGCCGGGCCGAGCGGTGCATTGTTGCGCGGTGCGGTTGGGGTTGAAGCTGAAATCATCGAAGAGGTTTGCGGCTTGATCAAAGGCGACCATTCCAGACGTCCCCCCCCCAGCAGGGCAGCAAACTGAGGGGTGTCTTCAGTGAACAGATTCAAGTCAGCCTGGCGCAACCAAGCGGCATGCCATGCCGCGATCAAATCAAAACCCGATTGAAAATAGACCCGCTCGGTGGTCAGTTGAGCTACAAGGTTGCTGTCCCCGTCAAGGTTGCCTCGAGCCTTTTCCTCACCGAGAGCCAAGGCGGCATTACGCCATTGTTGGCTACGCTGCTTGATCGTCGCTTGCGCAGTGTTTTGGGCGCGTAATGCCCTGCTCAGCTCCAGCCCCAAGGAACGTTGTTCGGCGACTACACGGTCGGTTGCCGCTTCGTAGTGTGCTTCGGCGACTTGCTGTCGAGCACGAGTATTGCCGACCAGGTCGAAAGGCATAGAAAAAACGAGGCTGGCCACCAAGCCGCTACCCGCTTTATCTGAACCGCTGCGGTATTCTCGGGTGCCGGCCAGAATGACGTCGGAGTCAACGGCTGAATACCAGGGATTGTCACGTTCTTTGTCGGCCTGATCGCGCAGGTTTTGCTTTTCTGTCACCCGTGGATGCTGATTCAGCAGGGCCTGCCATTGAACCAGTGGTTGCGGTTGTTGCGCCAGAGGCTCGGCAACCGCTTGGGCACCAACGGGTAATTCACTCATGTTGATACTGGCCAGATCTTCGCGTACGTCTGCTTCTATTTGGGCGAGCGCCTCGCAACGAGTCGAAAGCCCCTTCCACTCATCCAGTTGTAACTGAGCTTCGGAAGTGCGCAACCAGCCTTTCTGTAAACGCAGGCGAATCGCCTGATCGGCCTTCTGGGCCACCGGTACGAGTGTGCCGCAAAGAGAGCCTTCCTGTTGCGCGCGCCACCAATCAGCGTACGCGCTGCGTAGCGCCAGGCGCTGGCTTGCCCTCTGTAAAGCCAAGCGCAACTGCTGTCGTTGGCGCTCATACTGATTGGTTTGCAAAAGATCCAGCTGGCGCTTGAGGCTGCCCAACAGGGGATGGCGTATACCAAGGTTGAAATTGCGACCGTAATAATCATCGCGAATGTCTTCGGTGACCAACTCTCGGTAGCGCCCGGCGCCAGCGCCGGCGAACACTTGCCATCCAGCCCGGTCTTCATGAAGCTTGGCTTCTGCGTCGAGGGCTCGAAGGTCGGCCTGACCTGCACGAAGCAGAGGATCGGATTGTTGCTTGTCGAGCAACTCTTGAAGTGTCAGCGGTTGAGCCAGCAACGAAGTGGATGACAGCGATAGAGTTAAAGCCAGAAGCACGGAGCGCATGTCAAAACCTCGTGGCTTTTTTCAGGACCCACCATGGTGCCATGCTGCTTTCCTCATGGCCACGACGGAACACCTCGTTGAGCATGGCGACAGCACTCCAGCAACGCGTGATCAACATGAACAGCGGAAAAATCGGCACCAGTAATGCCAATCGCAAATCCTGTCGTGGCCGATCGGAAACCATCAGCAACATCGCCCCGAACATCATCACGGTGATCATCAGGTAAAGCAGGTAGACCAGCGAAAACAGTATCAACAGGGTCGACCCTGGCAGGACGAACAACGCCAGCAAGGTGGAGCCAAAAATGATGAAGGGCAGCACCAACTGAAAAAAGAAGCCACTGACGAGGATCATCAAAAATGCCGGCCAGCCCAGCAGGCTTGGGTTGATGCTGTGGTTGTGCTTGCGCACATATAGGAAAAACAGGTCACCGTCCCAGCGCAACCTTTGCATGAGAAACTGCTTGAAGGTCGCCGGTGCATCGGTATGGCCGACGGCTTCTGGTTCGAATGGAATCCGTAAATTGTGACGCCCAAAGTAACTTTTTATGCGCAGAGTCAAATCAAGGTCTTCTGCTGTATGGGTATCCCAGCCACCAATTTTCACAAGAAAACTACGGCGGAACGCGCCAAAGGCACCTGAGACGTTATTGACCAGGTTCCACTCGCCCAGACCGATCTTCGACATATGGATCGACAACAAGTATTCCAGTGCTTGTACCGCGGTGGTCACGGAGCTCCAGGCATTCCGGACTCGCAAGCTACCGGCCACCGCCGGTACCGTCGGGTCCGCAAAATGACGCACGATGGCGCTGACCATGTTGTTGTCAAAAGACGTGTCACCATCCAGGGCCATCACGATTTCACCGCTGGCATGCGCCAGACCGGCATTCAATGACGACACTCGGCCACCACGTTGCCATTTGGCAATCGGACGCAAATGTCGCCGTGGATACAAGCCCGGATCGACCACGAAGCCCCGAACGGCATTAAGCGTAGTCTGGTTCACAGTAGCGCCGTCCACCACCGGAATCATCTCGATGTGTCCGGGGTAGGTTTGTTCGCACAGGCTCAACAGCGTCTGCTGCACATCCATTCCTTCGCTGTAGCACGTGATGATGCACGACACTTTGGGTCGATAAAGACTGGTTTGTGGAATGCTGGTTCGCTTGCGCACGAACCAGCGCAATACTCCCAGCAACACCATGACATTGAGCGGCATCTCCAAAAACAGGAATAACGGCAAGAGCATGTAAAACAACCGGCTCAAACCATCCGGCCCCGCAAACGAGGTAAGTACGTTATAGAGCTGTTCGAGGAATGGGCTCATGGCAACCTCAAGCCAGTTCGCTGGCTAGACGGGCCAGCAACAATTCACCGTCTTCATTGTCGAGCAGATCCTGTGGCGCAGTGAAGCTGACGACACGAAGAGAGATGTCGCTGACCTCAGGTGCCGAGAACAAATCGGCGACCTGCCCCAGACGCTGCTTAACACTGAGCAATCCCTCGGGACCGGTATGCGGGAGCATGAGCCAGAGGAATTCCTCTGTGCTTCGTGAGCAACGGTCCGTTTCTCTGACCGTTTCCTGCAAGCGATCGACCAGACTGTCGACGAAGGCATGCCCGCGGTGCTCGCCAAGGCGAAACAGGGTCTCAGTCAAGTTGATGAAGCGCAGACCAATCAGTGAAAAAGGCGGCAGTTGATAACGGCGTACGATCTGAATTTGCCAGGTGAGCAGGTCGAAGAAATCCTTGCCCCCCAGCAAGTTGAGTCGACCGAAGTGATTGACCCCGCCAGGCTCATTATTAAAGCCCTGGCGGCAGCGCAAACGTCCTGACTCAGCCAGTCGGAAGTGTCTGATTTCGCGCACCCGCAGCTTGTCAGTGGCATGCGCCAAGCCACAGTCCAGGCATCGAGCCTGAACATCGGCGTCGACGAAAAATGCCTGGCACGACCCGCAACGGTAGTTCTCCAGTGGTCGATCATAGTCGCTGCCGATGTGTCGCAGTCGATTCAGGCAGTTGGGGCAAAGCAGCATTCCATCTTTCAGAAAGTTCTGTTGGGCGCCAACATGTCCACAGGTAAAGCAGTGCAGCGAAGGCTGGCGTGAAATGTCCAGGGCCTGGCATTCAGGGCACACATCAATGTAGTTCAAACGGCCCGAACCGCAGCCTGAGCACAGTCGGATCCGGTCGACCAGTACACCCTCTTCCAGCCAGTCTTGCTGGGCCATCAATCTCAGCCAGACGAAGGTATTAACCTGCTCATCCTCGGCCAAGACTTCCAGCAATGGATAGCGGTAATGCTGGGGAACTTCTGGATCGCGCAGGGCACGCACCTCTGCACTGGAGCGCAACCACAACCATGAAAGCACCCTGCTCTCAAATCTGTCAGGCGAGGCTCCACGATTAAAAAGGCTGAACCGTGCTTTCCACAATCTCCAGAGCGGTGTTACTTCTTTTAGCTCAACAGGAGGTGCTCCATCGCCCAGCGCTTCGCACCAACCGTCCAGATCGCGACAACAGTAAATCAGGCTAAACCGGTAAGAAGGTTCCGTACGCAGTTTGCGAAGCATTTGCCCGGCAGAAATACCTGGCATGTCAAGCAACAGCACATCAAACGCAGGAGCAGCCAAAAGACTGCTCAGATCGGCAAAGCGATCAAGCTCTGGAAGGCCGAAGCTCGCAACAATGTTGCCCAGAACAGCGATCCGTGGATGTGAAGTCGGCATAACGTATTGCCCTGGAAGTCAGACACTAGCTCGAGCCAGCAGGACGGTACAAGTTAGCAGAGTGCCAGCATAATGGCTGAGTTTTTTAAAGTTATTAATTAATTGACACTAATCGCCTGCCAAATAATTGGCGCACCAAGCACGCTTTCTTAACCATTCAGGTTACACCGAGGCGTGACAAATCAATGCCCATGATCATGCAAGCGATGTGACGTTTACGTACACAGGAGTTGATCGCATATGACACGCTGCATGCTGGCTGCAAGATGTGTCGGGGCCGGTCGAATGGAGGGTCTACTCAGAGGAGAAATGACCGGTAATCGCTGAATAACGTTCAGCAAAGACCGGTCAAACTAGCTGTTAATGGTCGATCTTGGTTGTGGATATGCCAGCGTTGCTCAGACCTTTTGTGTTGTGCACGCCTGGCGTGGTGTTAGCGATCGAAGTCGCCTTGACCAACCCTCTGGTATCTTTAGAGTGCGCCACTCCAGAAGTGACCGCACCATGACCTTTGTCAGCATTGCGTATGCTTCCGAAATGCTTGCCGCTAATGCCTCTATCCCTAACGGCCTTTTCAGCCCTGTCTTCAGTTTTATCAGCTTTCGCTTCAGCTTTTTCAGCCCTGTCTTCAGATTTATCAGCTTTCGCTTCAGCTTTTTCAGCATGACCGCTGCTTAGCCCCTTGCCCACGCCATTCCCGCCCAATCCACCAGAATGACCAGTACCGCCATTACCCTCGCCGTGGCCACCGCCATTACCACTACCGCCGCCGCCGCCGCCATTACCACCGCCACCACCGCCACCACCGCCACTTTTTGCATAAGCAGAGGAGATGGGGGATAGGTCACCAGGAAGCATGGATGCTCCTGCGAGCATCAAGGTGCAAACTGCAACAACCATCAAATTTTTCTTCTTTATAAACATGATGCCTCCCGGCGCGTCGATTCACTCCAGTGAGACAGGCTTCTTGAAATTAGGTTCTTGGCTCGCGATGAACGGCAAGATCCGAAAAGTCATCCAGTATTTGGCAATGAACACTACAAAAACTTTCCTCGCGCCGCCTCGCGGTGGCGAGGCAGGTCAATGGATCACGCACGCTTCTTCTGTGAAACCGCCACTTTTGATTGCAGTCTTGCGAACAAGTCCTTGGGGTTTTCCAATTCAGGTACCAACTCAATCACACGACCGATATCGAATGCCTGGGCAGCCCCCAGGACATAGCGCAGTGCCGAATAGTCTTCCAAAGCAAAACCAACCGAATCGAACAGTGTTACGTCCTCTTCGTTTTCGCGACCAGCCACTTCGCCGTTTACGACACGCCAGAATTCGGTGACAGGCGAGTCCGCGGGCATCTGTTGAATTTCACCTTCGATACGACTTTGCGGTTCATATTCAATGAATACTCGTGACCTTTCGACGATGGAACGATGCAACTCGGTCTTGCCAGGGCAGTCACCGCCAACGGCATTGAGGTGCATGCCGGGCTCAATCATTTCCGGGGTCAGGATGGTTGCGTAAGCCTTATCCGCGGTCACCGTAGTCACAATATCGGCACCTCGCACAGCGTCTGCGACGGATGATGAGACGACTACTGTAATTCCCGGGAAGCCTTCCAGGTTGCTTGCAAGCTTGCGGGTAGCGTCTGGATCAATGTCGAATAAGCGGATCTCGTTGATACCTAACATCGTATGGAAAGCGATCGCCTGGAATTCGCTCTGTGAACCATTGCCGATGAGTGCCATGGCGCGCGAGCCCGGTCGAGCCATATAGCGTGCTGCCAAAGCCGACGTTGCGGCCGTACGGATCGCAGTCGTAAGGGTCATTTCGCTAAGCAATACCGGCTTGCCCGTTTCGACATCGCCAAGCGCGCCAAAGGCCATGACAGTGAGCATTCCACTTTGAGTGTTCTTCGGGTGGCCGTTGACGTATTTGAAGGCATACAGCGAGGCGTCCGAGACCGGCATCAACTCGATGACGCCTTCAGCTGAATGGTTAGCCAGACGTGCGCACTTCTCAAAATCCTGCCAACGAAGATAGTCTTCACGAATGCATTCGGCCATTTCGGACAAAAACAGAGTGATGCCTTTATGTGAAACCAATTGGCTCAAGTCATTTACATCAACATATCGGGTCATGTTGTTATTCTCCGGACAGGGATGGTTAGCGGTGCATTGAGAGGCAGGCTCTATTAATCAGGCAGCAGCAAAGGCTGCGCCGATAAAACGCCAAACAACTCAATGCACCTGAACATTCAAGAAGCCCATCAAGACTTAGAGCGGGTTAGATGTCTTCCGACAACACCAGGTCTGAACCTTTTCGGTTGAGAAACCACAGATAGACCAGACCCATCACGATCCAGGCGCAGCCTAGCTTTTGCGCTTCCAGGCCCATGTTGTACATGATCGCACTGGTGATGATGAAACCTAGAACTGGTGTTATCAGATGACGCAAGATGTTGCGCGACTTCAGACGACGCCAGTAAAAGTTGATGACTGTAATATGCAGAATCATGAAGCCACTTAGCGCACCAAAGTTAACCAGTGACGTCAAGGTATCCACAGTGTCTATAAACAGGTAGCAAATGATCAGCGAAAGTACACCAACCACGTAAATACTAAGGTAGGGCGTGCTGTATTTCGGGTGAACTTTTGCCAGGATTTTTGGAAGCTTTCCATCACGAGCCATCCCGAATAGTAACCGCGAAACTGCCGCTTGAGAGGTGATGGAAACTGCCACGCCCCACGCCAATGCTGTCGCTATTGCGGTGAGGGATGCCAGCCAGTTGCCGCCGGCAATGGCCGCGATCTCATAAAATGCAGAGTCTGCAGAAGTGAAGCCCATACCTGCTGCCAGATCTGCCGCAAGCCATGTTTGCAACACAAATATGCCACCCATTACCAGTAAGCTAATCAGTGCGGCTCTGCCAATACTGCGCCCTGCGTCTCCCTTGGTTTCCTCCGCAAGGGTAGAAATGGCATCGAAGCCGAGAAACGAAAGCACCGCGATCGAAACCGCCTGCATCATCAACGAAAAATTGAATCCAGCGGGGTTATACAAGGGGGCTAACGTCAAGTGCCCATTTCCTGCACCGCCCTGTAAAGCCTTCCACGCACAGACCAGGAAAATACCAAGAACTGCCAATTGTGCGAGCAAAAACACAATGTTCATTCGAGCGGTGAACGTCATTCCTCGCAAATTCACTAGAGTAGCGCTGATCAAAAAAGCAAGAATGAATGCAGTTTTTGGTATTTCAGGATACAAATGATTTAAGGCCATCGCCGCATAGATATAAAGCAAAGGCGGAATAAGCAGATAGTCGAGTAACAGCAGCCACCCTGCAATAAAACCAACGTTCGGATGCAACCCACGTTGAGCGTAGGAATAAACCGACCCTGCAATGGGGAAAGCGCGCGCCATGCTCCCGTAGCTCAATGCAGTGAACAGCATGGCAACCATGCCAATGATGTACGCCAGCGGGACCATCCCTGGCGCTTCGTGGTTCACATATCCATACACTCCAAATGGAGCAATAGGGATCATGAAGATCATTCCATAGATCACGAGATCGGCAAGCGACAAACTGCGTTTTAATTCTTGCTTATAACCAAACTCTTCAATTGCCATGATGTGGTACTTCCGTATGAAAGTAAGGCGGATGCTCAGCCGCTTGCTGAGGACAGCATGACGACTGAAGCATATTTTTTAAACCCGGCAGGTTAAAAGACGCCTAAGCGGTTTTTTTATAGTTGTATTACCGTTTTAACAAACGACAGCATTTACAGCAGTGGAGCCAGGTAGTCTGACCATGACTGAGCAGCTTCCGGTGTTCGTAATAAGTCGTTTCTTACTTCAATCAGTACAGCATCAATTGCGCGCTGATCGCCATGAAAAGGAACCGTCATATCCTCAAGAAGGTTTATTTCATAAGGTTCATTAGCCGCCACCTTCAGGTCATGAGCGGCCAGACCGTTAATCAAACTTTGCGCGTAGGCCTGGGCGCGGGCAAACAGGACGCCGATTTCCACCGCGCGCGGTTGGCCGTGATAAATAGGGGTGAAACTGTGTATCCCTATCACTCGCACTTCTCGCCCCTGGGCCAACCGGGAATCTATTAGCTCGCTCAGCCGAAGGTGAAAAGGTTTGAACAAGCAATCTCGTCGATACTGTCGAGTGGCTTCGTCCAGACCTTGATTGCCCGCTACGTCGTAAATTTCACTGCGCAAAGGAATGCTATCGGGCGCTTCGAGTGGGCGATTAAGGTCAATCAACAACCGCGAATACGTCGCCGATATCAACGTCGCACCGAGCGCCTTCGACAACCTCTCAGCCAAGGCCAGCGCACCGATATCCCAAGCAATATGCTCCCTTGCAGCGTCGGCACTCAGACCCAAATCAGCCAGTTGAGGCGGAATGTAAGCGCTGGCATGTTCGCAAACTAGAATCACTGAATGTTCAGAATCCTCTCGGCTCATCCTGTAAGCCGGCTCGGTGTACAGGCCATACTCAGGCGTTTCAGTAAAGGCGCGCATAATGCTCACACAGCTCAGTAGGGGTGAGTTTTTCAGTCGACTTCAGCTCTTCTGACTTCACCGCAAAATACGCATCCAGCAGTAATTTTGGCAGCGCCTCAAACAGTTCTTTGCTTTCGCGCAAACTTGAAAGCGCTTCACTGAGGGAACCGGGCAAGGCAACGATGTTTCGAGCGTGGCGTTGTTCCTCGCTCAGGGAATCTGGCGTCTCATCGGTTGAGCTGTCCAGCACCAGTTTTTGTTCTATGCCTATTCTGCCGGCCATCAATACGGTAGCCATGGTCAAGTGTGGTGAGGACGTCGCATCGAGCGGTCGAAACTCCAGGTTGTACTGTTTCGCCGGCGACTTCCCACCGATAGTGATGGTAGGACATATGCGCAGTGAAGCCTCCCGGTTGCGTTGACCCAGGCAAGCGTATGAAGCACTCCAGTGATGGGGTTTCAAACGCAAGTAGGAAATCGGGGTCGGCGCGCTGAAAGCGCACAGTGCGGGTAGATACTTCAATACACCGGCAGCCCAATGCTGGCCCATTGTCGACAGACCATTGTCGTGTTCGGGGTCGTACATGACTGGATGACCTGCCTGATCCTGCAAGCTGATATGCAGATGTACCCCGTTACTGACGCCGTTCTCTTCGAGCTTGGGAGAAAAGCTGATATCCAGCCCCATTTGCCGGGCTATTTCGCGCGTGATCTCGCGTACATTCACCGCTCGGTCGGCTGCGGCGACACCTTGTATCGGTCGGCAGGTGATTTCGTATTGAGCCTTGCCATATTCCGGCAAAAACATTTCAGGCTCGACGCCTGCTGCCCTCAAGGCACTCAACAGCCAACCACCGAAGGTTGCGGCATGATGCTGTGCGCCGAGTGAAAACGCCCGGCACGAGGGCGCTGAGTCCAGATGTCCCAGATTGAATTCGTGCTCGAAAGCCGCAGTGACTTCCAGACCCAGGTCGTCGCGGTAGCGCTGTATTTCATTACGCAACAGCGTCCGCGGGCAGGCGGCCCATGGCTGGCCATCGGTTTCACAGATGTCAGCGTGAATGAAGTCCAGACCCGGTGCATTGGCGTCAGGGCCGTTGGGTACTTGCACACGGCTATTCATGTCCGGAATTAGACGCAAATCGCCATATGCGCCCCAAGGGTTGTCCGAGGCCACCACATCCTGTGGTGTCAGCGCGCTGTTTGCGGGCACCCAACCACAGCCGGCGAGCTGATAACTTTCAAGTTCATCGGTGGGAAATGAACGGCCACGGGTTATACCAATCAAGTCAGTCGTGACGATCGTTGTCATGGCGGTTGGCGTGATGAGCTTTTTATCAGCGACGGACTGGCTCATGCACGGATCTCCTGCAAACGATTGACGACGGTCTGAGTGTCGGTGATCCAGCAATAACCTTTGATCGCTTCGAGGCAAGCCTGGTGCCGTGGTGCTGTGTAAGTCGCGCAAGCGTCTTCGACCAACGTGACCAGAAAACCGCGATCTGCCGCGTCACGAACAGCCATATCCACACATTGATCGGTGACGATCCCGGCGATGATCAGATGCCGGGTTTCAAGATTGCGCAGGACATAATCGATGTTTGTTGAGTTGAATACGCCCGATGAAGTCTTAGGCAGGACGATCTCGTTTTCGATCGCGGCCAAGTCATCGATGATGCCGGCTTGATAACTACCCTTGGGCAGGTGCATATCCGACAACTTATGGTCCAGTGAGCGATCACGCCCATCCGCCGTCAGGCTTTCTATGATGGTATGCAGCACATTTTGATTAGCTTCACGCATCGCCTTGAGCAGTTTTATCTGGTTTGGAATCACCATTCCTTGGGTACGAGTCAAAAAGTACTCCGACTCTGGACCCTGCAAATGCGGATCGAATTTTGGATCTAGCCAGGCACGCTGCATATCCACAAGCAAAAGAGCTGTATTGCCGTAACCAAAAGGCAGGTCACGCGGCGAGTGATGGGGAAGAGTGAACATTATTATTTTTCCTCCAGGAGGTGGGCGGCGAATCCAGCACGAAGTGTGTCAATACCTTCCAGGCGATCGTCCAGATCGGGGCTGCGTTGAGTCAGGGTGGCAATCAGTGCTTCTACTTGCGCGAGCGCTGGAACCATCGTGTCAAATGCAGACACTGATTCCACGGGGGCGCTGATGATGAGGTCTGCCAGTTCGCGTAACGGAGACGCGTAAATGTCAGTGAACAGGACGACTCGCGCACTCCGCGCCTTGGCCGCAGCAGCGACGCGCAGGGCTTGAGTCTGATATCGGCGATAGTCAAAAAGCAGCACGACATCCTGGCGCTGAATGTCGTACAGCCGATCTGGAAGCTGGGCGTTGTCTTCAAGGGCATGGCATCCCGAACGCAATAGGCGTAAGTGACTGACCAGATAGCCCGCTAGAAAACTGCTGAGACGACCGCCGAAGCAAAATATTTGATGACGGGCATCTAGTATCCAGTCGACCAGGACACGGACATCCTCAGGCTGAGTCAGGGCTTGAGTTTCTTGCAGGGTGCGACTGCTTTCATTCAGATAGCTTGTCCAGACATCGTCCTGGAACACGTGAGAACGGGGTTGCAGTAACGTTACTGGCGAGCGCAACCGGTGGTCCATCTCACTGAGTAAGGCATCCTGAAACTCGGCATAGCCACCAAATCCAAGCTTCTTCACCAAACGCATAATGGTCGGGTCGCTGACCCCTGCATGCGCGGCTAGACGAGCCATTGGACCGAGCCCACTACGTGGGTAGTGGTCGAGCAACGCACGGATTACCTTTCGCTCGGAAGGCGTTGGCTTCAAAGCGGCATCGGTAATTTTTTCACGTAAATTCGTCATGAATTGCCTTTCAGAGCTCTGTTTTATTTATTACATAATGCTCACAAAAATTATATCTGTAGTAAATACTACAAATCCAGAGTTTTTTATGCCGTCTATCTGTTTCATTTATGAATCAGAATAATAGTGTTTAAAATCAATTAGTTACTAAATAATTTCTGATGAAATCGTTCTGAATCCATAGGCACACAAACCCGGGGTAACACCCCTCCCCTCGCCCAATGATGCCTGGTCATCGCTTTTACGTTTCAGGTGCTCGCCGCAGCGCTGGCCGTCTGGCACAACTTGCTAAACCTGTTATCCAAATCCACCTTGCGTACAAGAGCACGTCTCGTTTATGCCTGCTGATCGGACACTCGGTGTAAGATCCACGAGCCCAAAAGCAGGGTATAACAATCATAAAAACGAGATGATGCTGCGAACTGTCGGCGCCTTGCCGCAGAGCGCGTCACCTATGCAGTGGAGGAGCGGTAATGATGGCGAAACTCCAGGCGGCGAAACCCGCTGCGGGACGTTCGGCTAATGAACACCGGCCAGTGAAAACCGTAGGTTTTCTGGTCATACCAAACTTCACCACTATCGGCTTCGCCTCCGCCGTGGAAACCCTGCGCATGGCCAATATGGCGGCGCGCCAACCGATGTTCCGCACGGTCATCATCGCAGCCAACCTGGAGCCGGTCACGGCCAGCAACGGCATGCGCATCCTGCCCGACTACGCCATCACCGACGCACCCAAACTGGACATTCTGTTCGTTGTCGGTTCAAACCCGATCGTCTCCAATCACAGCAGCCGGCCATTGCTCAATTGGCTGCGCAAGCTGGCCCATGATCAGGTGACACTGGGCGGAATTTGCACCGGCAGCCACTTGCTGGCTCGTGCCGATTTACTCAAGGGTTATCGTTGCACGATTCACTGGGAAGACATCGAAGCGTTGAAGGAGCGCTTTCCGGGGATCATCATTTCCAATCAGTTGTTCGAACTGGATCGGGATCGCTACACCTGTTCCGGTGGCGTGGCTTCCATGGACATGACCTTGCAGTTGATTGCCCGTGAACCGGGCGGCCGGGACATTGCGGCTCATGCGGCCGAGTTGCTGTTGTGTGATCGGGTGCGCGGGGCGCGGGAGCAACAGCGTGTGCCATTGCGGCAGAAACTGGGCACCTCACAGCCCAAGCTCAGCCAAGTGGTGGCTATCATGGAGGCCAATCTCGAGGAGCCGGTGGGTCTTGAGGAACTGGCACGGTTAAACGAGGTGTCGGTGCGGCAACTGGAGCGCTTGTTTCACAAGCATCTGCAACGCACGCCGAGTCAGTACTACCTGGAATTGCGCCTGTCGCGGGCGCGGCAATTACTGCTACGCAGCGAGTCGCAGGTACGCGATATCGCCCTGGCCTGCGGCTTCGCTTCACCTGCGCATTTTTCCAAATGCTACAGCCGCTTCTTCGGCGTATCGCCCATCGGCGAACGCAAGCAAGACGCTTTGCATTAGTAAGCAGGAGCTGAGCCGGGCGGCGATCCGCTTGCTCCGGGCAGCGATCCGACGATGGCGACCTCAAGGACGTCATCGCAGGGCTGCCGTGCTCCCGCGGGATTGCAGTGTTGCAGGTCAGTCCTGCAAAGCTTTATGTGCGGTTTCCCGGCTCGCCAGCATGGCGATCAACGCCACCGCGGCCGCCGCCAGCAGATACCAGGCCGGGGCCATTTTATTGCCGGTCAGTTGAATCAGCCAGGTCGCGATAAACGGCGCAGTGCCGCCGAACACGGCATTGGCGATATTGAAGCTGAAGGCAAAGCCACTGAAGCGCACCCGGGTGGGGAATATCTCGGCGAGGAAGCACGGCAAAGTGCCGTCGTTCATCGCCAGGATCGCGCCGAAGGCAATCTGGATCATCAGCACCACGATCAATGGCTGGTTGTTGAGCATGCCAAACAGCGGAAATGTCAGCGCCAAAAACAGCATCGAAGCGGTCACCAGCATGGTCTTGCGTCCGAACCGGTCCGACAGCTTGCCCATCAGGAAAATCAGCCCGATATAGGTCGCCAGCGAAACTGTCGAAGCCATGAACGAATCACTCTCGCTCATGCCCATTTCAGTGGACAGGTAGGTCGGCATGTAACTGAGCAACAGATAGAACGCCACCGCATTCAGGCACGTCACGCCGATCCCGATCATCACGCTGCGCCGGTGCACGGTCAGCAACTCGCGAACCGGAGCGTGGGTCGCGCACTCCTTGGCTTCCAGGCGCTTTTCCATCTCCAGGAACTTCGGTGTGTCTTGCAAGCTCATGCGGATATACCGCCCGACAAGACCGAACGGCGCGGCCAGCAGGAAGGGTAATCGCCACCCCCAACTGTGTAGATCATCGACGCTAATAAACGAATGCAGGCAGGCAACGAACACTGCACCGAACAGTAACCCGGCAGCGGTACTCGCCGGGACGATGCTGGTGTACAAACCGCGTTTACCCTCGGGCGCATATTCGGCGAGAAAGGCCGACGCCCCGGCATATTCGCCGGAAGCGGAAAACCCTTGAACCAGGCGAATCAGCAACAGCAAGGCCGGCGCCCACAGGCCGATATGATTGTAAGTGGGGAGAACGCCGATAAAGAAGGTTGAGACCGACATGATCAGAATTGACCAGGACAACGCGTTGCGGCGCCCATATTTATCACCGAAGTGACCCCAGACCAATCCTCCTATCGGGCGAACGATAAACGACAGCGCGAACACCGCGAAAGTCGCCAGTAAGCCGGTGGCCTTGTCGGTCTGCGGAAAAAATGTGAGCGCGATGACCGTCGCTAGATAGCCGTAGGCTGCGTAGTCAAACCACTCGACGAAGTTGCCCATGAAACTGGCACTGGCGGCACGACGCAATGCCTTGCGCTCGGACGTCTGTTCATATTGCTGCTCTTGGGTGAGCGTCAGGCCTGCGCTTTGGGTGTTCATTGGACACCTCCGGTGGTAGAGGTGCTGTTCTCGGGATGAAGAGGCAGCGCTTTATCGCTGCCCGAAGCAAGATTGAGGTGGCGATGCTTCGGGCCTGAGGCCGGAGTCGAGACGTAAAACATGACAAATACCCTCTATTGTTTTACTTGGCAGGGTGAAGGGTCAGTAGATGCTGCGCGTTCTCGGCGCGCTTGCGTTGGTTTTTTAACGTTGAACTCAGTCGCCGGGACGGCTTTTTTCTACACCTTGGCTGCTCACCAAAGAGAAACGCCGCACAGGTTCCTGTGCGGCGCGAGACCTTACGGCTTGATGATGTTGTGTTCTGGGCCATAGGGGAATTTGGTGATGTTTTCCCCGCCCTGTTCATTGACGATCAATATGTCGTGTTCACGGTAGCCGCCGGCACCCGGAAGGCCTTCGGGCAGCATGATCATCGGTTCAATGGAAACCACCATCCCCGGTTCCAGTACGGTGTCGATGTCTTCGCGCAGTTCCAGCCCGGCTTCGCGGCCGTAGTAATGGCTCAGCGTGCCGAAGGAGTGGCCGTAACCGAAGGTGCGATATTGCAGCAGATCGTGTTCGAGGAAGATCTCGTTCAGTTGCAGGGCGATATCGCAGCAACGCATGCCCGGCTTGATCAGTTTCAGACCGGCCTCGTGCACCTTGACGTTGACTTCCCACAAGCGCAAATGCTCGTCGGAGCAGTGGTCGAGGAACAGCGTGCGCTCCAGCGCGGTGTAATAACCGGCGATCATCGGGAAGCAGTTGAGGCTGAGGATGTCGCCTTTGTTGACCTTGCGCGAGGTCACCGGGTTATGTGCGCCGTCGGTATTGATGCCGGACTGGAACCAGGTCCAGGTGTCCATCAGCTCGGAGTCAGGGAACGTGCGGGCAATTTCGCGCACCATCGCCTGAGTCGCGTGCAGGGCCACTTCATATTCCGGAACCTGATCACGCAGGGCTTCTACGATGGCCGCGCCACCGATGTCCGCCACCCGGGCGCCGTGGCGGATGATCGCGTGTTCTTCGGCGGACTTGATCATGCGCATGCGCATGCAGGGTGCGCCGACATCCACCAGTTCGGCCTGCGGGTAGCGGCTGGCGAGTTTGTCACGGTTGAGCAGGTTCAGATGGTCGAACTCGATGCCAATGCGTCCGGCCTTGGGCAAGGCTTGCTGGATCGCGACGAAGTAATTGTCGCGCTGCCAATCGGTGTAGACGATGTTTTCAGTACCGACGGTACGCCGCCATGGCTGACCGCCATCGATGTTGGCGCTGATGGTCACTGCGCTGTCCTGAGTCACGACCAGCGCGTACTGACGACCGAAAGAGCAATACAGGAAGTCGCTGTAGTAGTTGATGTTGTGATAGGAGGTGAAGACTGCCGCGTCGATATTGTTCTGCGCCAGGTAAGCCCGCAATTTGGCCTGGCGATTGGCATATTCCTGAGCCGAGAACGTCGGTGTCACTTTTTCGCCGTTCTTGATCTGGATGGTTTTCGGCATTTGCATGTCATTTATCCTTGTCAGTGATTGAGCGACAGAAGGCGCCACTCTGGCGGGCCGCTGAAGATCATTCGAACAGATGCACGATGGGCTTTTTTGCGCGAATCCGACCTGTAGTTGATCAGATCCGCTCTTTTCGAATGCGGGTCTCGGGGCCCTCTGGCAAAAACGACAATGCCCCCGGCAAGCGCGGTGAAAGCCGCTTGGCGGGGGCATTGTCTAGGGTCAGGCAATCAGTGTGAGAAGGGTCTTAAGCGGTACTCAGTTGTTCACGCGGGTGCGAGCCGAAGTATTGGCGATAGCAGCGGAAAAAATGCTGCATCGAAACAAATCCGCACTCGCGAACGACATCCGTCATGGGGCGTTTGCCAGTCTGCAACAATTGACGTGCCTGTTGCAGGCGCAAGTCCAGATAGTGCCGCGACGGCGAGCAGCCCAGGTTGCGCTTGAACAGCCGCTCCATATGCCGACGGGAAATGCCCATGGACTCGGCCAGTTCGTCGATGCCCAGCGTGCTGGTCAGATGGTCGTTCATCAGTGC
The DNA here is from genome assembly GCF_057813935.1 of Pseudomonas sp. F220. Classification (NCBI taxonomy): domain Bacteria; kingdom Pseudomonadati; phylum Pseudomonadota; class Gammaproteobacteria; order Pseudomonadales; family Pseudomonadaceae; genus Pseudomonas; species Pseudomonas sp. F220. The sequence continues at coordinate 40,348 of NZ_JBVASJ010000028.1, read as the reverse complement.
CAGCGCCATTTGCAGTTTTGGATGGGCGTTGTGCACCGGCTGCAGCGGCCTCGCCTGGCGGGCGGCGTGTTTTTCCATCTGCAAGACCAGACCGCGTCCGTGGGGCTGGGCCAGCAGTTCGTGCATCAGCCCTTGAACGGCCTGCGGGCCGACGCAGGTCAGACGTTGGCGGTCGACGCAGAACGGCGCGGCCACCGGCGTTAAATCATTGAAGGAACCAAGCGATGCCGCAGGGTCGGGTTCCGGCAAGCTGCACCGGAAACCGTCCAGAGCGCCGACCTGCGCCAGCAGCCAACCAGCCTTGCCCAATGCGCCCAGACCAATCGGCTGCGCGGCCCAGTGGCACAGCTGCTGGTGAAGGCCATGATGATCGGTCTGAGCGTGCAGGTTTTCGCCGCCACAGAGGATCAACACGTCCAATGGTTGTGCCTGATCCAGTCGCGTGGTGGCGGTGGCAATACCGTTGCTGGCGTTCAGATTCTGGCCTTCCAGGCTGAGAATCTGCCACTCGCAGACACCTCGTCCTGCCACTTGATTGGCCAGGCGCAAAGGTTCCAGCGCATTGGCCAGCGCATACAAATCGAAGGTTTCCATCAACCAGAAGCCGATGCGCAATACCGGCGATTTTTGCCGGCAAGGTTCAGTCAATTGCAGCATGTCCCGCTCTCCCGTAATGAAGGTGGCTCAGCACTCGATGGCGCTGACAGCCAGCCCGCCACGGGAGGTTTCCTTGTATTTGTCATGCATGTCGGCACCGGTATCGCGCATGGTGCGGATCACCCTGTCGAGGGAGATGAAATGCGTGCCGTCGCCGCGCAAAGCCATCTGTGCGGCATTGATCGCCTTCACCGCCGCGATGGCGTTGCGCTCGATGCACGGTACCTGCACCAGCCCGCCGACCGGGTCGCAGGTCAGCCCAAGGTTGTGCTCCAGGCCGATTTCCGCGGCGTTTTCCACCTGCTCGGGACTGGCACCGAGGATTTCCGCCAAGCCGGCAGCGGCCATGGCGCAAGCCGAACCGACTTCGCCCTGACAGCCGACGTCCGCACCGGAGATCGACGCATTGCGTTTGCACAGAATGCCTACGGCCGCGGCGGCGAGAAAATAGTCCACCACGTCGCTGTCCTTGGCCTCGGGGCAGAACTTCATGTAGTACTGCAACACCGCCGGAATGATCCCCGCCGCGCCGTTGGTGGGCGCGGTGACCATGCGCCCGCCGGCGGCGTTTTCTTCATTGACCGCCAAGGCGAACAGGTTCACCCATTCCATGGCGCTCAAGGTCGAGCCGATCACATTGGGCTTGCCGATTTCCAGCAGGCTGCGATGCAGACGCGCTGCGCGGCGCTGCACATTCAACCCGCCGGGTAATACACCTTCATGCTGAAGCCCGCTGTCCATGCAGGTACGCATCGTTTGCCAGATATGCGCCAGCCCCTGACGGATCTCCTCTTCGCTGCGCCATGCCCGCTCGTTCGCCAGCATCAGCTGGGAAATGCGCAACCCATGTGCGTTGCACTGGCTCAGCAACTGTGCGGCAGTGCTGAAGTCGTAGGGCAGTTCGGTCTGATCCTGATCGAGCTGGCCGCGAGCCACCTGCTGCTGATCAATGACGAAACCACCGCCAACGGAATAGTAGGTTTCGCACAGCAGCAGTTGATCCTCGGCAAACGCGCTCAAGGTCATGGCGTTGGGATGGTAGGGCAGGTTTTCATTCAGCAAGCGCATGTCTCGCTGCCAGACAAACGGCACGCGGTATTCACCGGCCAATAGCAGGCATTGCGTCTCGCGCAGATCCAGCAAGCGCGGCTCGATCCGCAACGGGTCGACCTTATCTGGCCACTCCCCCATCAAACCCATAATCGTCGCTTTATCAGTGCCATGGCCGATACCCGTGGCCGACAGCGAACCATACAGTCGCACCTCGATGCGCTGCACCTTCGCCAGCATTTCCCGTTCCCGCAAGGCTCCGACAAACAGAGCCCCTGCACGCATCGGGCCGACGGTATGGGAACTGGAAGGGCCGACTCCAATCTTGAACAGGTCAAAAACACTGATAGCCATCGTTGATCTCCGAGCGCCGCTTTCAAGGTAGTTAGGAACCGGATTGTCGGCGTCAGGGATCATCCAGACGTGTCAGATATCGACCCCAAAGTGTTCGCCATTACCAATTGCGAGCGGAATGTCCCGCTCCACCGTCAACTCGGTATTGCGACTGACTCGGTACGCTCACGCCCCCACGTTTGCACCCACGCCCAGGAATGATTACCCCACTGGGAATTTGCCAGCAATGATATTATTATTTTCATAAAATTGATTTATGAAATAAAACGTGTCATTTATAGGCTCAGCAAGATCGTAAAGACGAACCCAGCGCGCCAGATCGGACGGCAAGCAGCTTTACCTTTCAGGGCAGATCGCGCCCCCGACTGAGGCAGTACCTCAGCCACAGCAGTTCCCCCGAGAGGCGCCCATTCCGGGTACTTCCGGGTATCGACCACCCAAACACCCTACAAAAGGAGTCAACAATATGAACAAGACAGGACTTCTAGGTGCTCTGGCACTTTGCGCCTTTAGCATCCTGGCCCACGCCGACGAAGACAGTCTGCGTATCGGTATCGAAGCCGCCTATCCACCCTTCTCCTTCAAGACCCCGGAAGGCAACGTCAGCGGTTTCGACTACGACATCGGCAACGCCCTGTGTGATGAGATGAAGGTCAAATGCCAATGGGTCATCCAGGAATTCGACGGCATGATCCCCTCGCTGAAAGTACGCAAGATCGATGCGGTGCTGTCGTCGATGTCGATCACCGACGACCGCCTGAAGTCAGTCGACTTCAGCAAAAAGTACTACCACACCCCAGGCAAGTTCGCGATGAAGGCCGGCAGCGTGATCAACGACCCTTTGGTTGATCTCAAAGGCAAGAAAGTCGGTGTGCAACGCTCCTCGACTTACGACCGCTTCGCCACCGAGCAACTTGAGAAAGCCGGGGTCGAGGTCGTGCGCTACTCCGCACAAAATGAAGCATTCCTTGATCTGGTTTCGGGTCGTCTGGACGCCACGCTCGCCGACATCATCAACACCGATGAAAGCTTTATCAAAACGCCTGCAGGGAAAGGTTTCGCCCTGGTAGGGCCGGACATCAACGACCCGAAATACTTCGGCAGAGGCGCCGGGATCGCCGTGCGCAAAGGCGACAGTGCGAACGCTGCACGTCTGAGTGCCGCGATTGACGCCATCCGCGCCAACGGCAAGTACCAGCAAGTGATGGCCAAGTACTTCGCGTTCGATATCTACGGCGAATAAACGTCTACCAGCAACCCCGGCGCCGGCCCATGCAGGCGCCGCCTTTGGCTTGTCCCGCGCGCCTCCCGGCGCTCGCTTGAGGAACTTCATCATGCTTCACGGCTACGGATCGAGCATTCTCGATGGCGCCTGGCTGACTATTAATCTGGCCCTGACTTCCATGGCCCTGGCCATCGCCCTGGGTCTGATCGGTGCAGCATTTCGTTTGTCACCGCTCAAATGGCTGGCGGCGCTGGGCGAAGGTTACACAACCGTTATTCGCGGCATCCCTGACCTGGTGTTGATTCTGCTGATCTTCTACGGTGGCCAGGATCTGGTGAACCGCATTGCCCTTGCGTTTGGCTACACCCATTACATCGACATCAATCCCTTTATCGCCGGCGTCTGCACCATGGGCTTCATTTTCGGCGCCTATCTCTCGGAAACCTTTCGCGGCGCCTTTATGGCGATCCCTAAAGGTCAGGGCGAGGCCGGAGCGGCCTACGGCATGAGTAGCGCGCAGGTGTTCTGGCGGATTCTGGTACCGCAGATGATTCGTTTCGCCATTCCCGGGTTCACCAATAACTGGTTGGTGCTGACCAAGTCCACCGCGCTGATCTCGGTTATCGGCTTGCAGGACATGATGTTCAAGGCCAAGAACGCAGCGGATGCAACCCATGAGCCTTTTACGTTTTTCCTCGCGGTTGCGGCTCTTTATTTGATGCTGACCAGCCTGTCGTTGCTGGTGCTGCGTTACCTGGAAAAACACTACTCGGTCGGCATCAAAGCCGCCGAGCTGTAATTGGGAGCACACATGATTCTCGACTACAACGTGATCTGGGAAAACCTGCCGCTGTACTTCAATGGCGCCTTGCTGACCCTGAAAGTGCTGCTGATTTCCCTGGCCTTTGGCCTGACGCTGGCAGTTCCCTTGGCCCTGATGCGGGTGTCCAAATCACCGCTGATCAACTTCCCTGCCTGGCTTTACACCTATGTGATTCGCGGCACGCCGATGCTGGTGCAATTGTTCCTGATCTATTACGGGCTCGCGCAGTTTGAAGCGGTGCGCCAAAGCGTGCTCTGGCCTTACCTGTCCAGCGCGACCTTTTGTGCCTGCCTGGCCTTTGCGATCAATACCAGTGCCTACAGCGCGGAACTTCTGGCCGGCAGTTTGAAGTCCACTTCCTGCGGCGAAATCGAAGCGGCCAAGGCCATGGGCATGTCGCGCTTTACCCTGTATCGCCGCATTCTCCTGCCATCGGCCTTGCGCCGGGCGCTGCCGCAGTACAGCAACGAAGTGCTGATGATGCTGCAAACCACCAGCCTGGCGTCCATCGTCACTCTGGTCGACATCACCGGGGCCGCACGTACGGTCAGTGCGCGGTTCTATCTGCCGTTCGAGGCCTTCATCACCGCGGGGCTCATCTACCTGGTCCTGACCTTCATCCTGGTTCGTCTGTTCAAGCTGGCCGAGCGCCGCTGGCTGGCGTATCTGGCACCGCGCAAGCACTAAGGAGCTGTTATGGAGCACATTCAATACTTGTTGCCGTGGAGTGCCTCGGGCACTGAACGACACCTGTCGCTGTTTCGTTTTGGCAGCGGGCCGCGCAAGGCTTATATCCAGGCATCGTTGCATGCCGACGAGTTGCCAGGCATGCGCGTCGCCGCCGAACTCAAGCGCCGTCTGCGCGAGCTGGAAGAGCAAGGCCGCCTGAGCGGAGTGATCGAACTGGTGCCGATGGCCAATCCGATCGGTATCGCGCAGATGTTCCAGGCCACCCACCAGGGCCGCTTCGAGTTCTCCAGCGGGAAGAACTTCAACCGCGACTTCCCTGAGCTGGCCGAAGCCGTTGCGCCAAAGCTTGAAGGTCAACTGGGTGAGGATGCCAATACCAACATCGCACTCATCCGCCGCGCCATGGGCGATGCCCTCGCGGACATGCCTGCCCCCACATCGGAGCTCGATGGTTTGCGCCGTCTGCTGTTGCAGCATGCTTGCGACGCCGATGTTGTGCTGGACCTGCACTGCGACTTCGAGTCGATCATGCTGCTTTACGCCATGCCTCAAAACTGGCCACGCTTGCGTTCATTGGCCGCACGCCTGGGCGCTGGCGCCACCCTGCTGGCCGAAGGCGCGGGTGGCAACGCTTTTGATGAAGCCTGCGCGATCCCGTGGCTACACCTGGCCGAGCGTTTCCCGAAAGCCAATATTCCGCTGGCGTGTGTAGCCACCACCATCGAGTTACGCGGTATGGCCGATACCGAGCGCGAGCAATGCGTTGATAGCGCGGACGCCATTCTCGGGTTTCTCGCCGAACAAGGGCTGATCAGCGGTGACTGGCCGGCCGCTCCGCCGACCTGCTGTGAAGCGACACCGTTCGCCGGTGCGCAGTACGCCTATGCACCTCACCCCGGCGTGGTGAGTTTTCTGCAACCGCTGGGCGCCCGGGTCAAGGTCGGCGACCCGCTGTTCGAAGTGATTGATCCACTGACCGATCGCCACAGCGTGGTACTCGCCAGCACCGACGGCATCCTCTATGCCCGCGAACGTCTGCGCTTTGCCCAGCCCGGATTGTGGCTGGCCAAGGTCGCCGGCAGTACCCCTATTCGCCAGGGTCGCTTGCTCAGCGACTGATTCAAGAGAGTGGAAACCATGTACAGACTTGAAATTCAGGATCTACACAAAAGTTACGGCACACACGAAGTCCTCAAGGGCGTGTCCCTGGAGGCAAAAGCGGGTGACGTGATCAGCATCATCGGCTCCAGCGGCTCTGGCAAAAGCACTTTCCTGCGTTGCATCAACCTGCTGGAGCAGCCCAACGCAGGCAAGATTTTGCTGAACGGCGAACAACTGAAACTGGTGAGCAACGCATCAGGCGGGCTCAAAGCCGCCGAGCCCATGCAGTTACAACGCATGCGTTCGCGGCTGTCGATGGTGTTTCAGCACTTCAACCTCTGGTCACACATGAGCGCCCTGGAAAACGTCATGGAAGCCCCGGTGCATGTCCTTGGCATGGACAAGAAACACGCCAGGGAAAAGGCCGAGCACTATCTGAACAAGGTCGGCGTGGCGCACCGTATGGATGCCTACCCGGCGCACATGTCGGGTGGCGAGCAGCAGCGCGTGGCGATAGCCCGCGCGTTGGCCATGGAACCAGAGGTAATGCTCTTCGATGAGCCGACTTCAGCACTCGACCCTGAACTGGTCGGCGAAGTGCTTAAAGTCATGCAGGACCTCGCGCTGGAAGGTCGCACCATGGTGGTAGTCACCCATGAAATGGGTTTTGCTCGCGAGGTGTCGAACCAACTGGTGTTCCTCCACAAGGGCCTGGTCGAAGAACGCGGCAACCCGCGCGAAGTACTGGTCAAGCCACAGTCCGAGCGCCTCCAGCAGTTCCTGGCCGGCAGTTTGAAATAACCCGGCACGCCCGCTCCCCGACCGTTGGCTCGGCGCTGCACGCCAACGGTTGGCTTGGGATACACTTCAGCCAACCTTATGCCAGGGCACCAGGCCAGCCCTAATGCCGGTCAGTTAAGCGGCATTTGTATGAGGAAGCTTCAAATTGTTTGTCAGCCTCAAAAACCACCCCTCTCCCCAGCCCTCCCGAAACGTCGGACCACCCCAAAGGGGCGAGGGAGCAGGATGCTGGTTTCTGAGAATGTGCTGCGACCTGAAAGTAATGTGTTGAATCCATACTCGACTCGGTTTCACAGGTCGCAGCAGCTTGGTAGATACTCAAGACCAGTACCCTCGCCCCTTTGGGGCGGTCCGACGTTTCGGGAGGGCTAGGGTGAGAGGTGGATTTCGGATCAGAACACTGCGCCCGGATCTGTGACTTTACTTTCCCTTAACTGCCTGGCATTAAGGCCAGCCCCTTCTCCAACCCTCAGGAAATGTTGAGCCGGATATGCCGACCCCATCGAAAAACACGACTGTCTATGCCGCACCGGTGATGCGCAAACTGGCGGAAATCGTTTCCGATTTGCAGCCGTCACTGCGCAAGGTGGCGGACTTTATCCTGCGTCACCCACTGAAAGCCGCCACCCTGACCATCGAGGAGCTGGCGCACGAAACGTCCACCTCGCCAGCAGCAGTCAACCGCTTGGCCAAGGCCTTGAATCTGGGTGGCTACACCGGCATGAAGGCCGAGCTGGTGGCGACCTTGCAGCAAATGGTGTCCCCGGTCGACAAGCTACGCAACGAACTGGCACACCGCACCGGCGGCGCGTTTGGCCTGCATGAGCAAATCCAGAGTGCCACCAGCAACCTCGGCACCGCAGGCACCAACAACCACGCTGACACCTTCGAAGCGTTCGTCACCGGCCTGACCAAGGCTCGCAAAATTTACATCCTGGGTTTCGGTAACAGCGTCTACATGGCGGGTCTGGCAGCCTCTACCCTGATGCCCTTCTGTGCCGACGCCACCGCCATCAGCATGGAGGGAGGCAACGAAAATGCCGCTTACCGCCTGGCTGCGATCACCGATCAGGACGTCCTGTTGGCGATCTCGCTGCCGCGCTATTCGCTCGACACCCTGCAGCTCTCACGCTTTGCTCATGAGCGTGGCGCTACGGTGCTGGCGATCACCGATTCACCCGCCTCGCCATTGACCAACATTGCCCAGCACGTGCTATTTGCCCCCGCCGACCATCCGGTTTTGACCAGTTCCAACATCGCCGTACTCGCGTTGATCGAAGGACTGGTGGCGGGAGTGATGGCGCGTAATAAAGAAGCTGTGAAGCTGGCGACCGAACTGACCGAGAGCGTGATGTCTTACCTGCACATACCCGCCAGCAGTAAATCGTCAAAAAGGTGATAACGCGTTTAAGGCGACGTAAAATCAATCTTGACGAATGTCAGGTGTGAAAGCCGGAACCTCAGCTAACGAACGGTAGATCTGCAGACCACGCTGCGCTCCAATGGAGACCATTGCATCGGCCCCTTCAGATGGACCGCCGATTCGCAGCACGGCGTCGCAACGCTCAAGAAGACGTTGCGCGTGTGCGTGAAACAGCGCGTTGTAGGCCGCGTCACCGACGCTTGTCGAACCTGACAGGCGCACCATAGGCAGCGCGAACCATTCACCGAGTACGGGAAAATGCCCCGCCTCAAGCAACGCAGAGGCGCAGCTTTCCATGGCGGCCACGTTCTGGGCGAGCAGCGCCGGATCGTCGCCGGTACCCGAACGGTAGGGGCCAGCCACCAAAATCATGAGGCGGCGCGGTGTCATCAACCGCAGCTCCAGATACTGCAACAGCATAATGGTCTTGCCGTCGACAATCTCGCCGCTGCTGACCATCGCAATGGCCTGTTCGAATCCGAGCTCCATCACTTCGATGTCTTCACCCTCTTCGATCAGGCCACCGCCCTCACCCATGCGGTCGCTTGGCTCATACTCTCCGATAAAGAAATGGATGAGTTCGGTGACGGAGCCTGGACTCATGAACGCCTCATAAATCTTCTCGACCGACCCGACGCGGTAGCCGGTTTCCTCCTCGGCTTCTTTACGAATGCGTTGCTCCGGGCTGGCATTGTCCAGCAGCCCGGCTGCGGACTCGATGAGAAAACCGCTATGGCCGTTGACGAACGCAGGCATGCGAAATTGGCGTGTGAGCAACACTGTGCGACGCGCGCGATTGTAAAGAAGGATGGTGGCCCCATTGCCGCGGTCGTAGACCTCACGCGTCTGCGCCTGCCACGTCCCATCGCGACGTCGTAGGTCAAAGCTGAATTTCTTTAGCACATACCAATTATCAGACAGGGTTTCTTGCGCAGTGATGCGCACGGGACCGGGTTCCATTGCATATCCTTTTCAGGCTTGTGTCATTTAGCATCTGGTGCAAAATTGTGCACAGTCAAGGCGCGTCTCGCTCTACAATTTCCTGTGCTCATGACTTTCATTCGTCAGACCATGAGCACTTCCCTCTTCAATATCAATAGCGTCTCGACAGTATATAGCTGTCACATTTTCTTCACCGATAACCGGATCCAGTCCTCATTTAATTAATACGCTCTCCAAGGCAGTTTTAATGTTGACTTTACGCCCCCTCGTAAGTAAATTGCCCGGGCCGGTAACTCAGGCCTTTTTTCAACTCACTAAAGAAGCCAATGGACACAGTATCTAGACGCTGTCTGACTCATGCGAATGTGCAGAGTCGGGCACTTAACCCAGAAAATGACGGGACTCGACTCCTCGGTCGGGTAAGCTGCGCTAGGGCTTGACGCTCCATCGTAACTTGCCTCTCCGGCGTCAGTCCGGTCGCGAGGCATGTTATGAACTTCAAATCTACTGTAATGCCAGGTGTACGCGCCTTCGCTTCGACGATGCGCGTAAAACTGTGCCGTGAGCGCCCTGTGGCGACTCGCTCTCCGTTCTCCTCCTCTTCTTCGCGCACTCAGGCTCACCTGCGTGCCAATTGGCGCGTCTGCCCGTCGACCGGCCAACTCCAGCAACGCTGGAGCTTCGACGAAAGCCAGGACCCACAGAGTCGGTGCTTTGCGCACCTCTTGCAACAGGCCAGCCTGATGCTGGGCCTGTACGTGGGCGCGCGCACTTTCAGTTGACCTGAAAGTACTTCCAGGCGTTTAACCAGCGTTTTCCTTAATAAGGAATTCGGCAACTTTCTATTGCCTGCTTACTACACAAACTTATGGGGTCTGTTATGGACGAAGCCAGTAGTAGGTTCGCTGCATGCCGTCTGTTATTGAGCATGCAGCGAACGTTAAAACATAAGAAACGACACTACCTGAATCGATCGTTTACTTGCGGCTCGACATACTTTCGCTCGCCTTTAATTAGCTGAGTTGTCTGTGTGTCGTGCCGCAAGACTGCGGCAGGAGCACACGCAATGACCACTGTAAAAAACCCGAAAAAACACGCCCAAGGCGCCACGAGCGACGACCTCAAGCTGTCGATGCGAGCCGCCCGCGAGGCGCAAAATGGCCTGGCGATGACCCTGGCCAACGTGAAGACCTCCACCGACGGCCTGACCGAGCTCGACGCCGAAGGCCGCCTGCAACGCGAAGGCTTCAACGAAGTGGCCCATGACAAGCCGCCTCACGCCATCATCCAGTTCCTCCAGGCCCTCAATAATCCCTTCATCTATGTCTTGCTGACACTGGCCGGCATCAGCTTCGTGACTGATTACTGGCTCCCGCTCCAGGAAGGTGAAGAAGCCGACCTCACCAAAGTCATCATTATCATGACCATGGTGACGCTCAGCAGCCTGCTGCGGTTCTGGCAGGAACACCGCTCGGCCAAATCGGCGGAAGCGCTCAAGGCCATGGTGCGCACCACCGCCACCGTGCTGCGTCGCGAACAAATGGGCATGAAACCCCGGCTGCGCGAAGTACCGATGCGTGAACTGGTAGCGGGCGACATCGTTCAGCTGTCCGCTGGCGACATGATCCCGGCCGATATCCGCCTGATCGAATCCCGTGACCTGTTCATCAGCCAGGCCGTGTTGACCGGCGAAGCCTTGCCGGTCGAAAAGTACGACACCCTGGGCAACGTTGCGCAGAAGTCGGCCTCTGCGGCACCCGCCGACCAGGCCAACCTGCTGGACCTGCCGAACATCTGCTTCATGGGCACTAACGTGGTCAGCGGCACCGCCAGAGCGGTGGTAGTCGCTACTGGCCCGCGCACCTACTTCGGCTCGCTGGCCAAAGCCATCGTCGGCTCCCGCGTGCAAACCGCCTTCGACCGTGGGGTGAACAGCGTCAGCTGGTTGTTGATCCGTTTCATGCTGGTCATGGTGCCGATCGTCTTCCTGCTCAACGGTTTCTCCAAAGGCGATTGGGGTGATGCACTCATGTTTGCCTTGGCAGTGGCGGTCGGTCTGACCCCGGAAATGCTGCCGATGATCGTCAGCGCCAACCTCGCCAAGGGCGCGATGGCGATGGCTAAACGCAAAGTCGTGGTCAAACGCCTCAATGCGATTCAGAACTTCGGCTCGATGGATGTGCTGTGCACCGACAAGACCGGCACCCTGACCCAGGACAAAATCATCCTGGAGCATCACGTCGACATCAACGGCCAGCGCGACGATTCGATCCTTGAACTGGCCTGGCTCAACAGTCATCACCAGAGCGGCCTGAGAAACCTGATGGACCAGGCCGTGGTGCAGTTCGCCGAGCGCAATCCGAAGTTCAAGGTGCCGTTTGCCTACAGCAAAATCGATGAGCTGCCGTTCGACTTCATTCGTCGGCGCCTGTCGATCATCGTCAAGGACAGCCGCGATGATCATCTGCTGGTCTGCAAGGGTGCGGTCGAGGAAATGCTGAGCATTTCCAGCCACATCCATGAAAACGGCGTGGTCGTTGCGCTGGATGAGCAGCGTCGTAAAGAGCTGTTGGCGATGGCCAACGAGTACAACGAAGACGGCTTCCGCGTTCTGGTGGTGGCCACTCGCGAGATCCCGAAGGCCCAGAGCAAAAACCAGTACACCACCCGCGATGAAAAAGAGTTGGTGATTCGCGGCTTCCTGACCTTCCTTGATCCACCGAAGGAAACCGCCGGCCCTGCGATTGCTGCACTGCGTGACATGGGCGTGAGCGTCAAAGTGCTCACCGGCGACAACGCGGTAGTGACCTGCAAGATCTGCCGCGAAGTCGGGCTGGAACCCGGCACGCCACTGCTCGGGCAAGACATCGAGAAGATGGACGAGTCGACCCTCAAGCTGCGGGTCGAAGAACGCACGGTGTTTGCCAAGCTCACCCCGCTGCAAAAATCCCGGGTGCTCAAAGCGTTGCAGTCGAACGGCCACACCGTGGGCTTCCTCGGCGACGGCATCAACGATGCCCCTGCCCTGCGTGACGCCGATGTCGGTATTTCAGTCGACAGCGGTACCGATATCGCCAAGGAATCGGCCGACATCATTCTGCTGGAAAAGAGCCTGATGGTGCTCGAAGAAGGCGTGCTCAAAGGGCGCGAGACCTTCGGCAATATCATGAAGTACCTGAACATGACCGCCAGCTCGAACTTCGGCAACGTCTTTTCGGTCTTGGTGGCCAGTGCTTTCATTCCGTTCCTGCCGATGCTGTCGATTCACCTGCTGCTGCAAAACCTGATGTACGACATCTCTCAGCTGGCGCTGCCGTGGGACAAGATGGACAAGGAATACCTGCGCAAGCCTCGCAAGTGGGACGCCAAGAACATCGGGCGCTTCATGCTGTGGATCGGGCCGACCTCGTCGATTTTCGACATCACCACCTTCGCCCTGATGTGGTACGTGTTCTCGGCCAACAGCGTCGAAATGCAGACCCTGTTCCAGTCTGGCTGGTTCATTGAGGGGTTGCTGTCGCAGACGCTGGTCGTGCACATGCTACGTACTCAAAAGATCCCGTTCTTCCAGAGCACCGCGGCGCTACCGGTGATTCTGATGACCGGGCTGGTGATGGTCCTGGGTATCTACATCCCGTTCTCGCCACTGGGCACCCTGGTCGGCCTGCAACCGCTGCCATGGCAGTACTTCCCATGGCTGGTGGGCACCTTGCTCAGCTACTGCGTCTTCGCTCAGTTGATGAAAACCTTCTACATCCGCCGCTTCAAACAATGGTTCTGATCGTCTGAACACCGCAATCCATGTGGGAGCGAGCCTGCTCGCGCTAGCGGACTGGCAGGCAACACAAGTGTTGAATGTGCAACCGCCATCGTCGGATCGCCGCCCGGAGCAGGCTCGCTCCCACAGGTTTTTGTGTTCGCCGCATCTTTACGCCTCGATCTGGCTCTTGGGCCGTCAATCAATGCAACACGAAAAAAGGAGAGTCCTCATGCCGGGAACTACTCTATTGATCAACCTTGCAGGCTCCATCGCGCTACTGCTGTGGGGCACCCATATGATTTCTTCGGCGCTGTTGCGCGGCTTCGGCACGCAATTGCGTCACTGGCTGGGACAAAACCTGAACAATCGCTGGATGGCCCTGTTGTCCGGCGTCGGCATCACCGGCATTTTGCAAAGCAGCACCGCGGTCAGCCTGATGGCCACCTCCTTTACTGCCGCCGGGACCCTGAGCCTTGCGCCTGCACTCGCGGTGATGCTCGGGGCCAATGTCGGCTCCACGCTGGTGGTGCAGCTGCTCAGTGTCGACATCTCGATTGTCACGCCCCTGGTCCTGCTGGCGGGATTCATTGTCTTCAGGCTGCGCGATGATTCGCGCTACGAAAGCGTCGGCTGCGCGCTGATCGGCCTGGACCTGATGCTGCTGGCGCTGCGCATGCTCGGGACCACGCTGGGCGATGTGGAAGGCACACCGATCTTTCACGCCATCATGCAAAGCCTGGACGGCGACCTCGTCATCGCCCTGCTGGTGGCCATGTTGCTGACGTGGATTTGCCACTCCAGCGTCGCCGTGGTGTTGCTGACTGCCTCGCTGGCCGGGACTGGCCTGCTGTCGCCAGTGACCACCATGGCTCTGGTGCTGGGCGTGAACATCGGCGGCGCCCTGCCCTCGGTGATCAACGCCAGTTCGAGCGTTGCCCGACGCTTGCCAGTGGGCAATCTGCTGGTGCGGGTAGTCGGCGCACTGGCGCTCTTACCGTTCGTGCCGATGCTCGCTCAGACCAGCCAGATTGCAGACCTGACACCCGCGCTGCTGGTGGTCTACCTGCACACCAGTTTCAACCTGGTGCTGGCCCTGGTGTTCATCGGTCTGACAGAGGTTCTGGCAAAAATGCTGACCCGCCTGCTGCCGCAGCCTGAGCGGGATGTCGACCCCGGCATGCCGCTCTATCTGGATGAGGCCGGTCTTGCCGTGGCGAACATCGGACTGTCCAACGCGGCGCGCGAAGCCCTGCGGATGGCCGACATGTTCTCCGGCATGCTCAGCCGGGTGCTGCAGTTGTTCCAGACGTCGGATCAGCTGGCCGCCGATGAGGTGCGGCAAATCGATCAATCCCTGGACCTGCTGAGCGCGGCGATCCGTGCCTATCTGGCGGATATCGGCCAGGAAGGCATCAGTGACAGCGATGCCGATCGTTCTCAGGAAATCCTGATGTTCGTGATCAACCTGGAGCATGCCGCAGACATCCTTTCCACCAGCCTTGCGCAGTTGGCGGCGCGGCGACTGCGGCGCGGCGAAAATTTCTCGGCCTTCGAAACGGGCACGATCTATCCGCTGCACAACGAGTTGCTGGAAAGCCTGAGTCTGGCAATTACCGTGTTTCTTCGAGAAGACCTTGCGACCGCCCACCATCTGGTCAACCGCAAGGAATCGGTCAGACGCCTGGAAGCGGTGGCTAGTCGGGCACACTTTCGCGCCCTGCGCGAAGACAAAAGCGCCTGGGCCGAATCCGGTGATATTTTTCAACGGCTGCTGCGCGATTACCGCCGTGTGCATCACCACATCGCGGCGCTGGCCTACCCGGCACTCGAACGCGCTGGCGAGCGTGATATCGAGAGCAGCTACCTGACGGAGATTCACCCGGAACCTACCAGCAAAAAGGATCAAGTGCGATGCGCGTCCTGATCTGTGCGGGACGCCATTACGCCGATACCCGAACCTGTCGCCAGGTACTGGAAGCCTTCCAGCGCCTGCATGAAGTGCGCGTGTTGATTCATGGTGGCAATCAGTTCCTGGGCGGTGCAATCGAAGACTGGGCCCGGGAACTGGGCGCCGACATCGTGCGCTACCCACCCAACTGGCAACTGCACGGCAAGCTGGCGGAGCGTTTGCGCAACCGCTTCATGCTGCAGGACAGCCGACCCGACATCGTCATTGCGTTGCCCGGTGGGGAGGACACCGAAGAGCTGGTCGCGCGAGCCAAAACCGTCGGTATTCAAACGCTGTCGGTGAATGAACGGGGCTAATTTGCCCTACTTGATACGCCGTTGTTCTGCGTAAAAACCGAGATAAGAAAAGACTTCTTCGTGCCTGCGCGAGGGGGCTTTTCGCCAAGGAAAAACTGAGATCAACCATGCCAAAGCACTCTCCTGATCGCCGTTTCACATCATTTACCCGCAACCTGCCGCCCTCCAAGAGCCGGATACTGCGCCGCAACCTGATGTTCGTCGGCATCACGCTGACCGTCATCGCCTGCCTGAGTCTGATCTCCAAAGCCAACGCCGCCGCAGGCTCCTATGTGGTCGACGACGGCGCGATCAATGCCCCCGGCGAATGCAACGTCGACCTCTGGAACAAGAGCGTCCGGCACAACCACTCCTCCAATGACTTGGTACTTTCCCAGGCCTGTACCCTCAAAAACCTGCCGATGATTCAACTTGGCGCTGCGGTGGAGCACCACCGCGACGACGGGGAGTCTGAAACCCAACTGAGCCCGCAGCTCAAGGCACAACTCTGGAGCCGCGAAGACCTCGGCCTGCAACTCGCGGCGGCAGCATCCGCGCACTTCGCCTTCAATAGTGCGCACTCATTCGACGGTGCCGACCTCACCCTGCCCCTGACCTTCACGCCCATTCAAACCTTGCGCCTGAATTTTAACGCCGGCTGGGCCCACGCCTATGACGACGGCCAGCAGAACCACCGCTGGACCTGGGGTACAGGATTTGAATACGACCTGGCCGATTCCCTGACCCTGATCGCTGAACGCTTCGGCCAGCAAGGGGGTCAACAGGCATGGCAGGCCGGACCCCGCCTGCACATTGGCGAGCGCATCGACGTGGACATCGTGGTCGGACACAACCTGACGGAAGATCGGGATCAGTGGCTGACGACTGGGGCTACATTGCGGTTCTGAGTACACGGTGTTCACTGTTGCGCAGCGCAGGTTCAACGCGATCGGGTGAACCTGCGCTGCTCAGCGAAGCCCTGAAACAGGGCTTCGCATCACTTAATAGCCCAGTGACAGGCCCGTGTTACGCCGCGGATCATTCGCGCCGTAGAAGCGGTTTTTGCCGACCGGTTTGCCATCAAGCGAAGGCGCTCCGACCAAAATCGCCGCGACATGGTTGGCGTCCTGCGGGCCGATGAACTTTTGTCCCCAGCTTTCGAGGATTTTCTGGGTGTCAGGGCTGACGGCGAAGGTTTCGAGATTGGTCTCTTCAGGCAACCACTGCTGATGGAACCGTGGCGCATCGACCGCTTCTTGAATGTTCATCTTGTAGTCGATGACGTTGAGAATGGTCAGCAAGGTCGCAGTGATGATCCGGCTACCGCCTGGTGTGCCAACGACCATCACGGTTTTGCCGTCCTTGGTGACGATCGTCGGGCTCATTGAGGACAACGGTGCTTTGCCTGGGGCGATAGCGTTCGCTTCCCCTTGCACAAGGCCGTACATGTTGGGCACGCCCACCTTGGAGGTGAAGTCGTCCATTTCGTCGTTGAGCATGATGCCGGTCTTGCTGGCCATGACCCCAGCACCAAACCAATCGTTGAGCGTGTAGGTCACCGAGACCGCGTTACCCCACTTGTCTACGATCGAGTAGTGCGTGGTGTTGTTGCCCTCGTGTGGCGCCACCCCAGGTTTGATATCGCGGGAAATACCGGCTTTTTGCGGATTGATAGCGGCGCGAAGCTTCGTCGCATAACCCTTGTCCAGCAGATGCGCCAGCGGGTTCTTGACGAAGTCGGGGTCACCTAAATAGCTGTTGCGGTCGACATAGGCGTGGCGCATGGCCTCAATCTGATAGTGCAACCCCTGAGCCGAGTGAAAGCCCAGGCTTGGCATCGGATAGCCTTCGAGGATGTTCATGATCTCGCAAATAATGACCCCACCCGAGCTCGGTGGTGGTGCAGAGACGACGTGGTAGCCGCGGTAGTCGCACTCGATCGGCGCGAGTTCGCGGGTCTGATACTTATCAAGGTCGGCCTGAGTGATGAGGCCCTTGCCGGCCTTGCTTGAGTCGACGATGGCCTGGGCAACCCAGCCCTTGTAGAAGCCGTCAGCACCTTTACTGGATATTTCCCGTAGCGTCTTGGCCAGGTCCTTTTGCACCAGCTTCTGGCCGACCTGGAGCGGCTCGCCGTTGCTCAGAAAGATCGAGCCCGAGTCGTGGATATCTTTCTTGAATTGGTCGGTTGCGGTATCGAGCAGGTCAACGTCGCCCTGCTCAAGGACGAAGCCGTCCTCGGCGTACTTGATGGCCGGCGCAATGACGTCGGCACGCTTCATCGTGCCGTACTTCTTCAGCGCCAGTTCCATGCCTGACACGGTCCCTGGGACGCCGACTGCCAAGTATCCCTTGGTGCTCAGGTCCGGGACTACATTGCCATCCTTATCGAGGTACATGTTCGCGGTGGCGGCCAAGGGAGCCTTCTCGCGAAAGTCGAGGAAGGTCTTGCGGCCATCGGCCAACTGGATAGTCATGAAACCGCCGCCGCCAATGTTACCTGCAGCGGGGTAGACCACCGCCAGCGCATAGCCGACCGCCACCGCAGCATCGACGGCGTTGCCGCCGTCCTTCAGCACATCCACACCGACGTGAGTGGCCAGATGTTGGGCCGTGACCACCATGCCGTTTTCGGCAGCGACCGGGGCTTGCGAAGCCGCCTGCGCGCAGGTGAATCCAAGGGCGAGAGCCGTCGCAATAAGCGATTTGGCAAGGGGTTCGAATGTCATGAGTCGATTCTCTTGTTTTAAGGTCAGGGAGAGTCGTGTCAGGTAGCCGACAGCCAATAGACTGTAGGACAGTTTTCGCTCGCCCGACCCGCTAAATCGCAACCTTCAACTATCGCCCCACGCTCTCACTCAACGACATACACCCGCGCAGCAATCTGTACGTTTTGCGTCACTGTCCTTTTACTCGCCAGCAGTGTGCACATGACCAGGCTGTGGCGGCGGTGCTTTATCGCGGCGTTTTCTTCGCCGCACCGGCCGTCTTCACCGCCTCAAGCCAGGCAGGATTCAATCGATACTGGTCGGTATCGATGGCTAGAGCCTCCATGCACTCCTTGTGTTGGTTGATTTCTCGCACCATCTGGCTGAGGCCACTGGAGTTGCCATCCAACTGGTGCATCTGCGTTACCCCTAGATGATAAAAGCGCAGCAGTTTCATGGCCGACGGATCACGGGCCTGCACGCCATCGGTGAGGTAATGCATGACGTTGGTAATGCTCATCAGCCGACGCTTGAGTTGCCAGCCGTAAACGGCCGGCGCCATCCATGGCTGCGACCAGAATTTGAACCTCACCAGCGCCACGCTCAGCACCAGCGCGGTAATAACGCCGCCCAGATTCAAACGGAAATTATCGCCACCGGGCTCGCCTAATAGCATCACTGCAACGCTAGACAGTGCCATGGCCAGCAGCACGAAGATCAGGGCGATAATCCACGTGCTGCGTCGTGTTTGCCGTCGATACATGTCAGGATTCATCTGCTTGATCTCGAACATCACTGCTACAGGACTCCTTTGCTGAGTTGATAATACGGTTGCGGGGTATTATCACCGTAGAGATGGGCACCGACACACTTAATAAATCGGCCGAGGTTTTGTAGACGCTACGTTGGGTCGCAAGCAGGCGTCCGGTCAACGGCGAAATCATGGAAAGGTACTCGCGCTAAAAGCGCTGCTAATACGGACCTGCCTGGCGGCAGGGAACTCCTGGCGGCCGCCACGCATCCAAAGATATGTGGTACATCCTTCCGGCTTCACGCTTTCGGAGAACACCGTCATGCGCCGCATACTTCTCATCTCTTCGTTAATGCTTTGTCTGCCCTTTGGTTCGGCTATGGCCAAGGTGGATGCGGGCGATGTTGCTACCTCGGCAGGGGTTTCTGCATCGCTGTACTCTACGTTCAAGGACCATAAAATTGCGGTTCCCGCCCGCGATGACGCCTCAAGCTTCGTTGCGAGTGGCGGTACCATTCGCGGCGTCTATTTGGAGTCCGTGTTGAAACAGATTCGACTCGAACATCCAGGCCTCCAGGCAAGCGACGAAGATCTGGCCAAAGCGATCCTCGTTCAATATGAGGCCCCTGCTGGTCGCTAGAGCTGTCCCCCCTCCCCCGCATTCAAGTTCGAACCGCACAAAAAACGGGTGGTAGTCAGCACCAGGTGCTGGAGTACCACCCGAGGTCAGGGCGGATAGCGACGTGACAGCTCAAACAATCCGCCTATGCCGTAGCGTTAAAAACCCACCTTTACTGGGCGCCACTGACGGTTATCTTTCCAGTCATTTGCGGGTGCAGAGCGCAAAAATATTCATACGCTCCAGGCGTATTGAAGACATAGGAAAAACTGTCATTGGTGTCGAGCGCGCCCGAGCGAAACACCTTATGGGTTTCCACGACCGTATGCGGTACTTGATCGTCATTAACCCATGTCACTTTTGTGCCAGCGGCTATCGTCAAATCCTTGGGTCCAAACATGAACTCTTTGATGTCGATTTTCACGTCTTGTGCCCAAACGGGTATCGAGACCACCAGACAGCCCAAGGCCAGCACCTGCAGGAGCTTTTTCATGTGCGCGCCTCCCTTAAATGAGTGTTGAGTCGATAAGCGCCAGTGGGTGATCGCCCTGTGTCGCCTTGACGTCGGTAATCCCCAGATAGTTGCGCAGTTGATCGGCAGCCACCGTCATCGGGCCCGGTGCAGGCGCGGTGCCTGGCGCCGGTTGCGGATAGGCTGTGCCGCGAGCGGTGTGAAAGGTGATATTGCCCTCGACCTTTTGAATGACCTGATGGATGTGGCCATTCAGGACCGTCACTGAGCCATATTTGCGAAGCATGGCGATGGCCTGATCGCCATCTTCCGTTCCCCAGCCCCACGGCTGATAGATGGTCCACAAGGGGATATGCGTGAACACAACGACGGGGGTACTCGTCGACACGGCGCGTAAATCATCGGCCAGCCACGTGAGTTGGTCGGCACCAAGGGTGGCCTCATGGCCTGCCTGGAAGTTGAAGACGTTCACCAGTGCGATGAAATGCACGCCATGATCGTCGAAGCTGTACCAGCCATTGCCTTTCGTGCCTTTGCCGTAACGCTCGAGATAGAGTTTGCCTCCCCCTTCGTCGAGGGTGTCGTGCTCGCCCGGAATATAGTGCACGGTTGATGGCAGGCCTTTCAGGAGCTGCGCGGCTGTATCGAACTCCTCCGGTTTGGAGAGGTGGGTGATATCACCCGTGTGCAGAATGAGTGACGGTCTTTTTGGCAGCGCGATGACCTTATCGATGGCCACCTGCAATGTCTTGACCGGGTCGGGATTGGCCTCCTTGTTGAAACCAATGTGCGAGTCGCTGATTTGCACGAAGTGGAAATTGCTGGCCAGTGCTGTCGGGTCCGATAACTTGCCGGTGTCATCCAGCGCAAAGGCCCGTGGAATACCGCCGCTCAACGCCCATATGACGCCAGCTCCGGCCCATGCTGAGCATAAGAGTAGCGTTCTGCGATCAGGGTCGAGTGGGCCGTCGGTACGCTTTTCGTGTTTTGTTGAGCGAATGTCCATGGGAACTCCCTCGGTAGCGGTTTACATTGATGAGCTGACACGATGTACAACCGAACGGGGTGGAGTTTTATTCCAGGCAAAAAAATAAATTTTATGCCGGGAATAAAACAAGACGCATCACTGTTATAGGGGTGGAAAGGGGCTGGAGCCACTATGAAGCGATTTGAGGAGCTGTTTGCGCCGCATATGGATGCAGCTTATAACCTCGCGCGTTGGCTCACCGGCAATGAGGCCGCCGCGCATGATGTCGTGCAAGAAAGTGCATTCAAGGCATTAAAATTCATGCACCGCTTCGCCGACGGAAATGCCAAAGCCTGGTTCCTCACTATCGTGCGCAACGAGAGTTATAACTGGCTCAAGGCATCGGCCGGCAATCGATGGGTCGCCATAGGCGATGAGATATCTGAAGACGATCTCGCGTTGGGCCACTCCCAAACTCCGGAGCTGCAGGCCATACATGCGGAGGATGCTGCGCTGGTTCAGCAAGCGCTGCGAGCTCTGGCCCCAGCCTTTCGTGAGGTGATCGTCCTGAAGGAGCTGGAAGACATGCCCTACAAGGACATAGCAAAGGTGGTCGACATACCTTTAGGAACCGTCATGTCGAGACTGGCCCGGGCGCGCGCGATGCTCAAGCTGGAACTACTGAAGTTGCAAAATCATGAATGACATGAACTGCACGGTCTGCCACGAATTTATTCATGGCTACCTGGACAATGAGCTGGATACCGCGACGGCAACAAATGTTGCCGAACATCTATCGAGTTGCGCCGACTGCAAGCGCTTGCATGCCGAAGCGAAATTACTGATCGCCAGCGTGAAGGCATATGCGCCGTATTACGCTGCACCTGACTCCCTGATTCACAGTGTATTTGCCAAGACTCAATCACCGAAGCCTTCCGCTAAGCGCTTTTGGGAAGCGTTGCAAAACCCATCGCGACACTGGCTCGCCCCTGCTTTTTCAGTCATGGCGCTGGCCATGGCACTGGTGCTTTACGTGGCCACCCCATCAAGCGAGCAACCCTGGATGGACGAGGCGGTGTCCAGCCATGTTCGGTCGCTGATGGCCGAGCACTTGAATGATGTTGTCTCCTCCGACAGGCACACCGTAAAGCCATGGTTTACGGGCAAGCTCGACTTCTCACCTCCGGTTTTTGATTATTCGGCACAAGGCTACCCGCTTCTCGGCGGGCGTTTGGACTACCTGCAACACCAAACGACAGCCGCGTTGTCCTACGGGCACGCAAAACACGTCATCAACGTGTTCATCCTGCCAACGACCGAAACGGATAAACCCCGACAGAATCTGTCCATCCGCGGCTATAACATCGTCGCCTGGCAACAGAATCACATGCGCTTTATCGTGGTATCCGACCTGGAAAAAAGTGAGCTCGAAGCCTTTAGCCAGCTGGTTGGAAAAGGTGCTTGATGACATACGAAAATCCGGGAAAAGGGAGCAGATTTATTTCCCCGCACGCCAACATGACGCGACAGCTTCTGCGCCTGTCAGCCCCAGTGCCCACAATGGGTTGGAATGACTGGGGCTTGAGGTTTTACTAAACTCTCAAAGTTCGCTATCCCCCCACTTCTTCCCGAGCTCCTCCAGACCGGCCTTTTGCAGATCCTGCGGGCTCATCACAATGCGGAACTTACAGTTAGCCTGGAAGTTGAGAAAAAAAGGTTCCGCAAACGCGGGAATGTCGGATGAATTTTGTACGTTGATCAGGAAGATCCCGCAGCGCATTCCGTCTTGCTCAGTAAAGTACGCCGCCTCTGGATTGATGCTTTCCAGGATACGTCCAATGACCTCGCCCGCCTTCCCGGCGCTGACGAGGAAGTTGAAGGGCTCATGAGGGAACTCGACCGTCAGTAGCATCTTCATAATTCAATTTTCCTTTCAGTTTGCTGCCCTGTAGCCAGATATTTACCTCTGGCTCTCATGCCGCCTGACACGTATTCAACAGTCCCGGCGGTCCGTGTCATTAAGAATAGCGAAGCGTGGGCTAACGCTTATGCAGGGTTACGAGCGGTCATGACGCATGACGATTTCGGGCAGTGACACCTTTTCGCCATAGCAGACACCGCACAGGCGTACTTTCGCAGGTTCATCCGCGTACCCATCGTGGCAAGGGCTTAGCCGCCACTTATTCCGTCCTGAAGAGGTTGCTTGCCTGGCAGGGGAACTTCTCGCGGTACCGGTCCGGGTATGACCGGCAATTCAATGGATTTGGTGAGACTTCCTTCGATTTGCCCGGACAGGTAATAGACCCCAGCCATCACCCCGACAGTGGGGCTCTTGACCAGCTTGAGCCACGCCTCGTCGAAGGCTGCGTCCAGGTTTTTCCGAACCTGTGCTTCCATGTCCGGCCGTTCGCTCTCGTGCGCGATGGCACGAAATCCCGCCACGCCCATGGAAATCATCACACCGGCTACCCGGCCGGCCGCCGCTGCGGTAGCGCTTGCGATACCTCTGCCTGCGAGTTGGGCCTCCAGTTTATCGCTGGTCTGTTTCGCCACCGACGATAAAGCTGCGTCCGATGACTTGGCTCCCGTGCCACCAGCGGCATCGTGGATCCGATCGATCAGGGCCACATAGGCCGGCAGCTTGGCGATCGGATCAGCGTGAACAATCTGGTAGAGCGAAGCACTGTGGGCTGGAGGAGGCGCCAACGCGATTGCTGGAATGTCTTTGAGCCGCCGGTCGAGTTGATCCGCAGGTACACGGTAGCGCTGCGCAATTGCCTGAAGTTGTTTGTCGAGGAGCCGGACGTAGAATTCTGTCGCCTGCCCCATGATCGCGTCAGGATCGATCTCAACGGCGACGGGGTCCAGCACACGATCGTGGTATTGCTCCTGCATATAGGCCGCCAATCGTTTTGCGGACACATCCGCCTCTCCCCCTGCGGTCACCGTGTACCAGCTCACCTTGAGAGACAGCCATTCCTGAGTCCAGTAGCTGCTAAACCACGGAATGAAGTTTGCATCGGTGCGTTCATAGACGAGGACCCTCCATTGCTCCATGGAGCCGCGCGCATAGACGTTGGCCTGTTCTGTCGCGGATTGGGATGCGGCGACTATGTCCCGATCGACCTGTTGCCAGGTATTCTCCGAGATCAGAACCGGCGCAGTCACTTCGGGCGCGCGATGGGGAATGGCGCATCCCACCAACACCACCATCATCAAGGCGACGATCAGGGAACGCAGGTTCAAGATCGCAGTCCCCTACAATAGATTCGACCGTGATAGCCCACCCGACATCAGATGAGCGTCAACCCAATACTTCACACCGCTCATACGGGTTTACTGGCTCCGTAAACCTCTATGGGCTGTTTTCTTGCTCCTGAAAAGCTGTTTGTGGTGCTTTTGCAGATGTGCCAGCGTCTTTTCCGAACGGAATGCCCGGCACTTACGACCCCACTGTATTAAGTATAGGTGGCGAAAAAGGGATCCATAAAATCCGGCAAGAACGTCTGTTTTTGGGTGTGGATTCAACCGGTCGTGACAGGCAGCAACCGGCCCAGGCTGTGTAAAAACGCACGAACCATTTTGAAGTCCTCGCTTATGAGTTAAATCTGTCAGCGCTCGACTAGTCAGCAGACCTGGAATTTACGTAGAAACGAGATATTTTCTCCATTTTGGAACGCTGCAACTGCTCGAAAACGTTTTTACACAGCCTCGGCCGACAGCAGCCGCATCTGTGCGCACCGGTTGCCGGCTCCCACTGGAAAACTCAAAAGCCCCCTAGAGGATTGTGTCTAACCTCGATAAACAGCAACTGGCTGTTTTAAAACAAATTTGTGTGTTTTTTGTCTTCCCAGGCGAAGCGAAAGTTGATAAATTCCCGCGCATTCTTGCAGAGGCCCTTACAGGGCTTGTAGCGAAAGGAAGCAACATCTCGATGTTGCTCGCGAGCTGCAAAATCAGGAAGAGAGTGCTGGCCACTCGTAGCAACAGATACAGGGGCGTCGCCAAGCGGTAAGGCAGCAGGTTTTGATCCTGCCATGCGTTGGTTCGAATCCAGCCGCCCCTGCCATTTTCCTTATACTCATCTAGGTATAACTCAGCCGGCAGGTATTGCGTGAGTCCAGGATGATCGCCTTTACAGGGAACGCCAACTCCGATCCGGCCCGGCGTTTCTTGTGTCAGTTGCATATCCCTCAGGGTGACGTCTTTAACATTCAGCCGACTTGCGCTCCCGCGGGGCGAGGCCTCGGTCCTGTGCAGATGCTCAAGTAGGGATTGTCCTCTGTCAGTTTTTTCGCCCAGATCAAGCGCTCCAATAATTATGTCTCTGTTTTGCGCAAGGGCTTCGTCAACCCCTTGTAGGAGCGTCAGCCAGTTGTTGCTATGAAGTGTATGGCTGCTTCTGGCCGAGGCTGTGTAAAAACGTTTTCGACCAGCAGCAGCGAACGGAATCGGGTCGAAAATCGCGCACCTACGTAAAGTTCAGGTCTGGCTGACTGAGCGAACTCCGGCAGATTCCACGTAGCAACGCGGACCTCAAAATGATGGATGCGTTTTTACACAGCCTGGGCCGATTGCTGCCTGCCACAAAGAGCAGCAATAGCGCATTTCGAACGTCGGAAGTCTTTCCCGCCCTACATGTCTCTACCAATAAGCAAATCGACTGACTTGAACCGATTGTCAGGATATTACTTGAACAAATTCTCGGGCCATAAGAAGGGAGTTCCTGACACTAACCCCGAGTCGAGCGCGTGCGCGCCAAGCGTTGCTGCCAGTTTCCGGCATTGGCGCGCTGACATTGCTCTTCAGTATCAAATTGCACATGGGTCGAGACCGGACTGACGAGAATATCCGCTTCACTTAGCGCCACGGCTGTCAGTTCGACCATGCGTTCAGCTTGCCCACTGGCCAGGGCCTGACTCTTGTTGGCCAGCGTGTCGAAGACCCAGGTCACCATCAGACTTGCGGGGAACGCCGTGTAATCCACTTCATGGGTCAGCCAGGAGAACCCTGCAATTTCCGCTTTGGCCGTCTCACATGCCTCGGTCAGGGTAACCACCAGGCGACGCTCGATTCGCGCCTGATCGCGTTTGCTTAAAAGCATGGGTTGATCCTTGTATGAGTATCCAGGGACAGCCGAGGAATACACGGCTGGCGATATGTTCTTTTCGCAAATGAATCTGCGCCTACAGATGGGCGGCAGGGGGAACGCTGCGGGATATCAATGACGGCAACCATACCGAGACACACAACCCGCTTCTTTGCACCTCATCGCAAAACCCCAGGCGGATCCGTGCCCCGTTGCGGTCCGCTATCGCCTTGACGATGGACAACCCCAGCCCGGACCCCACCTCATGGCTCCCCAGGCTGCGATAAAACGGATCGAACACACGCTCGCGCTCCTCAGCTGCAATCCCGGGACCGGAGTCCTTGATCTGCAACAACGCCCCGCCCTCCTCCATGCCCACCGAAAGATCCACCCGCCCGCCCGCAGGTGTATAGCGAATGGCGTTATCGACCAGGTTCTTGACCACAGCGAGCAGTTCGATCTGGTTGATCAGCACGTGCACATCCTGTTCATCCTCGACGCCGATGTCGATCTGCTTGATCTCGGCCAGCGGCAGCAGGTCCTCCAACACGCGACGATAGACGTCATGCACCGAAACCGGCGATGCAGGCAGCGTCGAGGTCGATTGTGCGGTGGCCAGCGCCAACAATTGATCAATCAGATTTTTGCCGCGTTCGATCCCCCGCCGCAACGCAAACAGACGCTCACGGGCCAACGTCGACATGTCTGCGACGGCCAGGCGTTCGGCTTGCAGGGACAGGGCCGTCAGGGGCGACCGGAGTTCGTGGGCAGCGTCAGCGACGAAGCGGCGCTGGGTTTCCATCGACTGAGCCACACGGTTGAGTAATCGATTGATGGCCAGCACGAAAGGACGGATTTCGGCAGGCAGATGGTTTTCGTCAATAGGGTGCAGTTCCTGCTCGCCGCGCTGATCGATTTCAGAAGCCAGTACCGCGATGGGTCGAAATAGCTTGCGCACCAGATCGGCAACCACCAGCAAAAGCACGGGAAACAGGATGAGAAACGGCAGCAGGCCGCGCCAGGCGCTCTCGCGGGCGTCCTTGTCGCGCGCGCCGGTTTCCTGTGCGACGGCTATGCGTTCGCCACTTGTCAGGGTCTTGACCAGCACACGAAACGGTTCGCCACCGACGTCCAGCGTCGACAGGCCGTCGGCCAGCGCGGTCGGCAGCGGCAGCGGTGCTCCGGCATCAACGTTGCCCGTGGTCTTGTTGCCATCGGTCAGGTACTGAACGATGACCCTGGATTCTTCATCATCGCCTTCGATCCTCCTGCCGCGCACCGGATAGGTCAGCGTCATCTGCTGACGCTCGAACAGCACGGCCACCTGATGCAAGGTATTGTCCTGCATTTCAAGGGCTTCACCGAATGCGGAGACGAAGGCGAAAATACCGGCCACGATAGCGACGATCAGAATGGCCAGCGACAAGGAAACGGACAGCCTGAGTTGGACCGACTCGCTCAGTCGCCTTTTGAAACCATCCATCCCATACCCCTGACATTTTTGATGACGTGGCTGCCCAGTTTGCGACGCAGTGCATGGATCAGGAACTCCACCGCATTGCTTTCCACTTCATTGCCCCAGCCGTAGATACGGTCTTCGAGCTCGCTGCGCGAAAGAATCGCGCCCGGCCTGATCAACAGCGCCTGCAGCAGCGAGAACTCGCGACTGGAGAGCTGGACGCCAGGATTATCTTCGGTGCAGGCTTGTTTCGAGATTGGGTCCAGCGACACCACGCCGTTGCTGAACACGGGCAGCGCGCTGCCACCTTTACGGCGCAGAACGGCACGCATGCGGGCCAGCAATTCCGCCATTTCAAAGGGTTTGAGCAGGTAGTCGTCAGCGCCGCCATCGAGACCGCGCAAACGATCGTCGAGGCTGTCGCGGGCAGTGATGATCAGCAGTGGAACGCTGTTATTACGGGCACGAATGCTGCTCAACACCTCCAGTCCGTCCTTGCCGGGCAGACCGAGGTCAAGCAGTACCAGGTCATAATGTTGAGTGTCCAGCGCAGTAAGGGCGGTCAGACCATCTCTGACCCAGTCGGCGGCGTAACTGGCATCCTTCAGTGCGCCCTGGATCGCATCCCCGATCATGGGGTCGTCTTCGACCAGCAATATCCGCATGTCCCTCTCCGGTGATAAGTGAGGCTCGACACTCACGCGGGCATACACCTGCGCAATGAGTGTCGAGCCTGCATTGAATCACCTGTTCAAGCATGCGCGAAGCGATTTATTTCTATTGAAAGTCGCCCACTTCGCTTCTTGCCGTCATTTTTTTCCTTGCAGCGAATTGAAGGTTTTCAGCAAATCATCCATTGCCGCCTTGCAGTCGCTCTGTTTCGGGCTGCTGGCGCGCAAGGCCTCAAGTGCAATGTCGATGGCCTTGTCCAGGACATGCCAGTCGGCGGCAGCACGAGGTTTGAGGCCGGCTTCCGCGGAGTCCCAGGACAACTCCAGGTCCTTGATTCGCATTTTCGCGCCCGGCAAGTCGGCCTTGTCGACGAGGCCGGCGACGTTCACCGCAATGTTCTGGAACGCCGACAAGTCGCCCAATTTCGAGGCCGAGGTCTGGACCGCGTCGGTCTGAACGCTGGCCGCGCCCGAAGTAGTGTTCGCTTTAGGGGCGTCGGCAGGTTTTGAACACCCGGCGGCCAAGCCCAATACGACGATGGCTGAAAGGATGGCGGCTTTACGAACGGCGGTTTGAACGAAGACCATGATGATTCCTTGATGTGCTTTTGAACGTGTTATTGAGTGACGAGTTTGCGATTGCCGACGCTGAACTGCGCGACGACCACCAGCATCAGGATGACGCTGAGGAAAATGGCGCTGGTCCACATGGCGCCCATGCCGAGGCCGCCATAGGTCTTGGCTTGAGTCAGCAAGTCTCCCAGGGAGGCGCCGAAAGGACGGGTCAGGATGTAGGCGATCCAGAAGGTCAGGACCGCATTGCCACCCAGGCGCCAGGCGGCAAAGGCCACGGCGATCAGCACGCCGAAAATCACAGAGCCCAGTGTGAAGCCAAGGCCCAGCGCCTCGGTGGCCAGATCGCCGGCCGCCGTGCCCAGCGCAAAGGTGCAGAGCACGGTCGTCCAATAGAACAACTCCCGGCGCGGCGTGACGATTTCATTGATGGACAGGCTGCGCTCCAACTTAAACCAGATCATGAAATTGATCGCCAGCAGTACGGAAAACACTGCCGTGCTGGCATACAGGCTGATGCCCAGCTTGTCGGTGAGCACATCGGTAATCTGCGTCCCGACAACGCTCACCAGCACCACCGTAAGCCAGTAAATCCAGGGTGTGTAGGCACGTGTACGAAGTTGGCCGAACAGTGCGATCGCCAGCAGTACGGCCATGCCGATACTGGTCACACTCTGCCCTAGACCGGCATCGACAGCGAGAAAGTCCGCACCGGTTTCACCCACGGTGGTGGACATAATCTTGATGACCCAGAATGACAGCGTCACTTCGGGGACTTTGTTGAGCCAATCAGCTTTTGTAAGCGGCTTCATGTGGGTGCTTCTCCATAACAGCGCTGCAATTGGCGCAACGGAGAGACTACGCAGGCAAACTTAGCTGAGACTGAGGAACCTCGACTATCGTCCATGAACCGCACATAAACGCCCGGCGAGACCGTAGTGCCGTTCAGTTAAGCGAATGTGGTCCTACAATAGAGACCTCATTGCCTTAACTGAACGGCATTACGGCGAGACCGAGCTACCTGTACCGTGGGTGAAGCAGTCGCTGTAAAGGCTGGAAACGAGCACTGTATGCGCGAATGCGGCAGTAGGCCCGGACTCTGCCCCTAAATCGGTACGTTGTTGGGCTTATCGTTTGATGAGCGAAATCTTGGTGCCTTCGATGCTGACCCCCGCCATCAGACCTTGCTGATCAAAGACAAACGCATAAGCATCGTCCTTCAATGTCGAGCTAGACAGATTTTTCGCGAGCCCTTGGTCAACCAGGACAACGGTCGGTCCTACGCCAACTTCCCAACCCTTGGTTTCACGGACATAGTTAACCGCCTTGTCAGTCATCAAGAACACTGCATAAGCATAGGACTGGGCACCTGCCTGTAGCCCCCATGAACCGGTCACTGAGTTGTAATAACCGTCCACTTTTGAGCCTTTGAGCAATTCCCCCTCACCATAACTGCCACCAAACACCAGGCCTGCTTTGATAACTTTAGGGAATACGAGTACAGCCTTGGCGCTGCGCGACATGGTCTCGGCCAACGGATTAGCTTTGTAGAGGATTTGCAAGGCATGCCGGGAGTCTTGGTCCAGGTCCGCCGCCGTTGCGGCGCTTGCACTATTGAGCAAGCCTGTCGAAGCCAGCGACAGGGTCGCAAGAGCGATAAAGAGAAGTGACCGTAATGAGGTTGTCATGGTTGTACTCCAATACCAGCGTTATAAATGATGCCGCGAGCCGATAACCAGTAGGGTATGAGTGACCCCAACCATGGTTTAAGCCCGAACCAGCCTTGCCACCCAGATGAACAGGCACATTGCGATGGCCTTGCTCGCGGCCGTATCTGCGACCATCGGATCATTGTTTGGCAGCGGTCGACCTTTCGTCAGATTGGGAGTAGCTACCGGCCCATGTCTGTTCGGTAGCACACAATGCAAGCGTCTAAAAAGGGATGAATTTATTTTCGCCGTGCCCAGGACATGAATACCGCCACAAGCAATCGAGATGAATACCGCGCCGGCCTTCATGGCCGAAAACGGCTCGAGGAATACCGGCTCTGCTCCCTGCATCAGCTTCTATCTAGCAGCCCATTGGCCACGCCTATTACTTGACCGCGCGATGGCCAGGCTTGAAGCCGTCAGCCCTGGCTAGCCAAACCACGGCCAGCCCCAGCAGCGCCAGTACCAGCAGTGTCGGGGGAAACGAACCCGGCCCCGAACTCTCCAGTAATAAGCCACCCACAATGCCACCCCCCGCCACTGCCAGGTTGAAGATGGTGACCAGCATGGACTGTGCGACATCGGCGCCATCACCGGCGGTATCGGCAATGGCCGTCTGCAGCAACGTGGGAGCGCCACCGAACGTCAGCCCCCAGATCGCAACGCTGAGGAGCACGATGTTGGGAGAGGCGCTTGCCATTCCCAACACCAGCGCTGCCATCGCGAAGACGGCCAGACTAAGGAGCGTCAGCACCCGCAACCCACGATCCACCCACAGCCCCGTGATCCCGATGCCTGCAATAGAGGCGACACCGAAGAGCAGAAGCACGAGGTCTATACGCTGGCCAAGTCCAACGCAGACCAGGAATGGCGCGATGTAGGTGTAAAGGATGTTGTGCGCAAGTATCCAGACAAAGATCACAAACAGAACCGAGCGCAAACCGGGGGTCAGAAAAATCTTGCGGATCGGTTGACGCTGACGTTCAGTTTGTCCCGCGTAGTCAGGCACGCCAAACCGCACCCACACCAACAGCAGCAACGCGAGTGCCGACATGATCCAGAACACGCCACGCCAATCAAACAAGGTACCCAACCAAGTGCCCAGCGGCACGCCGACAGACAAGGCGACAGGCTGCCCAATGCCGACAATCGCCAGTGCGCGTCCCTGCATGGAATGAGGCACCATGCGTCGTGCATAACCGGCCAACAGTCCCCATATCACGCCCGCCGCCATTCCGGCGATGAACCGCGCCACCAGGGTCAGCGCATAGTGGGAGGACAGTGCCGTCACGGTGTTGAAGACCAGTAACCCGCCGATCGCCAGCAGGAACAACGGTCTCCTGCGCCAATTGCGCGTGGCGGCAACGACCGGAATCGCCGCCAGTACCGACCCCAGGGCATAGAGCGTCACCAGTTGTCCCGCCATAGCTTGCGAGACGTCCAGGCCCTGCCCGATCAGTGGCAACAGCCCCGCCGGCATGGTTTCCGTCATGATGGCGATGAACCCCGCCATCGTAAATGCCAACAGCTGCCACACGGGAAGCCTTGCCGTGACAGGCGCTTCATTCAGGCCCGTTGCTATCAATCCGTTGTCTGCGTTCGTGCTCATCACTGCATCCCTGGTAAAGAGTTAATTTCCTGTTTCCTGATTGGCTGCCTGAGGTTAGTTCGGGCAACCACAAGGGTGCTTTTGCTGATCATTCAAAGCCTCTTGAAAGATGAAGAAAACTGCTTTTGAATTTATCTGGAATGATCATTCCAATACTAAGCAAAGAAATCCTGGCCTCGGCCAGACATCCACTTGCAGCGCCGCAACAATCGTTTGCGCGTTACAACGCGTCTATCGCAACGTCGACCACATCCAGCAAGCGTTGCCGACGGTTCTGGTGAGCGCTGCCTTTACTCAATACCCGCAGGCCCTGGATCGTGTTCACGATAAAGCGTGCAAGCGCGCGAGGTTTCTTGTGCATGGCGATTTCCCCCTCTGCCTGACCTCGGATGAGCGCACGCTCCAAAGCTTTTTCCAGACGCAGGAAGTTGCGGGAGACCAACTCGGCAATGGATTCGTCCTGGCCGGCCAGTTCCAGGGTGGCATTGGCAGCAAGGCAGCCACGTTGCCCGGTATCGCTGAGCTCATCGTTCACGATCCTCATCAGCAGTTGCCGGATCAGCCCTTTGACCGAGCCCGACTCCTGAAGCAGCGCTACGTTCGTGGCAGTCAGATCGTGATAACGGCGCAGTGCATGCTCGTACAATCCATGCTTGTTCTCAAAGGCGTTGTACAGGCTGCTTCGAGACAATCCGGTACCGTTAACCAGATCCTGTATCGAGGTGGCGCAATAGCCGAGTTGCCAAAAAACCTGCATGGCTGCGTCAACAATCTCGTCATGCTCAAATTCTTTTGGACGCATCGCACTGCCCTTTCTGGAATGATCATTCCAGAAAAATACTGACTTCCTTCTTGCTCGTCAAGGATGGCTTGATCTCACACCTGGCTCAGCGTCACTGGAGGAAGCGGCCAGACGATGCATGTTTCGGATTCTTTTTATTATTAGCGGACAAGGCTTCGCCCTCCCATGTCCGAAAAGGCACAGGTCAGGCGAATGTTGGGAAATTACGGGAGGCTGTAGACTTCGCGACCGCCAAAGTAAGTCTTGAGTACTTGGGTGTCGGCCAATTGCTCGTCAGGCACGTTGAACACATCGCGATCAAGGACGATCAGGTCAGCCTGTTTACCAGGGGTGAGCGAGCCAATCTCTTTCTCAAGACCAATGGCCCGGGCGGCGTTACGGGTATAGGCATAGAACATCGTTTCCCGATCGATATCCTCAGCTTTGTTGAGCACACCCTTGGGGCCCTTGCGACTGATTGCCTGCCCAATGGCTTTCCAGGGGTTGGGGGTACTGACCGGCCAGTCGCTGGCACCCGCAATGGTCGCGCCATTTTTCAGCAATGAGCGCGCCGGATACATGTACTGGAACTGCATTGCACTGATGTAGGGCTTCAACAAATCAATGCTCAACTCGTCTGCGGAGGCCCAATACAGCTGCATGGAGGCAATGACGTTCAGCGGTTTGAAACGGGCGAACTCCTTGGGATTGACCATCTGCAGATGGGTAATCGAATGGGTCACGCCACTCTGTCTGTCGCGGCGAGCCTGTTCAAAACCATTGAGCGACTCGCGTACCGCACGGTCGCCAATCGCATGCACATGGACCAGCCAGCCACGTGCATCGGCGGCGCTGACCAGCTCACCGAAATGCGCTGGATCGATCAACAGCTCGCCGGCTTTCTTCGAGTTTTTGTAAGGTTGCAGCAATGATGCGGTTTGCGCTGGGAACTCGGCGACGCCATCGGCGAATATCTTGATGCCAGGCAGGCTGAGGTTGTCGACGCCAGCAAACTGCTTTCTGACCTGATCCAGCACTTCCAGATCGGCAGGCTTGCTCTTGGGGTTGGCAACCATCAGCGCGGCCACCCGCAACTCCAGCTCACCCTTTTCCGACAACGCTTTGTAGACAGGCAAAACCCCCAACGTCTGCGCTGTAGGCTTGAAGTCAAATAGCGCATCACCCGGTATGGCGTTGGCCGCCGGGTCCATCAGCGCGGTAATCCCCAGGCTGTGATTCAGGTCACGCGCAGCCCGGCCTGCATCCATCAACTGGTCAAAGGTTGGAGAGGGAAGCTGAGACACCACCGCGGACAAACCGGCATCTGCAACGAAACCATTTGGGGTGCTGTCCTCATGATGACCGATGGTAGCCACGGCTTCGCCCTTGAGCGACTTGACCCGCGCGGCGTCAATGCCTGCACGCTTGAGCATCGCCTTGTTGGCCCAGCCGGTGTGGTAGTCCCAGCCGAGGAAAGCAATCGGCGTATCAGCCCATTCACCGTGATTGAAGTGCTTCTCAAGTTGGGCCACTTCACTCCAGTAGGTAGAGGGGAAGCCACCGACACTGAGCATGTCCCCGTGTCGCGCCTTGCCGTCATCTCGCCACGCGCGCAACCGCTGCTCCAGTTCGTCGAAGGGCAGCATCTGCCCATCAAGGTCGGCCGCCTTGAGTTTCACCCCGCCAAAGATCGCATGAGCGATGTTTTTAGTACGGCCAGATTGCTCTGGCTTGCCGTCATTGGACGGGATTGGAGCCTGTACTGCCCCAATCCCGCTATTTCTATTTTTTGCCACCCAGCAATGGTGGGGTTCGAGGAGGGATCAATCGCTTCGTCCCAGTCGATTCAAACGCCGAAGCAAAGCGCAGCAGCGTCGAATCGTCATAGGCACGACCGGCAAATGTCAGCCCCACGGGCATGCCGATGTCCGCCATGACGCCCATCGGCACGGTGACCGTGGGCACGCCCAGTTGGCGGATGGCGAGGTTGCCGTTGGCGACCCATATGCCATTACTCCACGCGATATTCGCCGACTCCGGATTGACATCGGCATTCGCCGGCCCAACGTCAGCGACCGTCGGGAAAATCACTGCATCGAGTCCAAGGTGATCCATCCAATCCTCCAGATCGATACGGCGCGTCTCTTCAAGTCCCCGTAGTCCGTCAGCAAGAGTGGCGATCTGGTCCCAGGGCGTAATGCCGCGCTCGGCCATCTGCACGTACTCGTCCATGCTAACGGCAAAGTCGCCCTCCTGACCGGGCAGAGTCCCGGGGTCGTGCGGGAAAATCTGCGGTCCGTCGACGTCGACCAGACGGTTCAGTTTCGGATCGCCGTTGGCCTGCAGAAAGTCATCGAATGCCCAAGCCGATAGATCCCACAATTCATGGTGCAGGAACTCTTTAGACACCAGCCCGCGATTGGACACCGTCGACGCGCCAGGGCGATCGCCCTCGCAGTTGGAGACCAACGGAAAGTCGACCTCAAGCACTTCGGCACCAGCGGCTTCTAGCGCCTTGCGAGCTTGCTCCCAAAGGCCGATCACCGAAGGACGAGTGTTGATGCGCTGCCCGGTTGGCCCACCAATACCCGGCGCTTTAGAGGTGCCGGCTTCGGGATCGGCGTTGATGTACATACGCGGAACGCCGAAGCGCTTTGCGACGAGTGCCTCACTATTCGCCGCCAGCGACCCATAGGAGGCTGGACGCACCGAGGCGACGCTCGGGATCCGCACCCAGGGCTGCATCCGCCACAGATCGCCTCGGGTGTCGGGATCCTCGGCCACCACCACGTCGAGCACCTCAAGGAGGTCTGCCATGGTTCTGGCATACGGCACGACAACGTCCATCGTCGGCGTCAGCGGCCAGTTGCCACGCACTGAAATCACCCCACGCGACGGTGTATAGGCGCACAAACCATTGTTCGAGGCAGGACCGCGACCGCTCGACCAGGTTTCTTCCGCCAGGCCGAATGCCGCGAAACTGGCGGCGGTGGCAGTCCCTGCGCCGTTCGATGAACCCGAGGCGAAGGGAGCGGTGAGATAGTCAGCGTTGTACGGGCTCTCCGCACGGCCGTAGACCCCGCGCTGCATGCCGCCGTTCGCCATGGGCGGCATATTGGTCTTGCCCAGGCAGATCGCCCCCGCGGCGCGCAGGCGTTCGATGGTGAACGCGTCGCGATAAGCGATCAGGTCTTTGAAGGCAGGGCTACCAGAAGCCGCGGTGAGCCCCTTGACCAGATAACTGTCCTTGGCCGTGTAAGGGATGCCATCGAGCGGCCCAAGCGTCTGGCCCTTGGCCCGACGGGCATCGGAGGCCTGCGCGTCCTTGAGCGCCTCGGGGTTGCGGACCACCACCGCGTTGAGGGCCGTGGGCGTGTCGGCGCCGTCGTAGGCGTCGATCCTGGCGAGAAAGGCCTGGACCAGTTCAACTGCCGTTGTCTCGCCGGATTCGAGCGCAGCACGCAGTTGGGCAATGGAAACCTCGGTGACCTCGATCATGCTGCTACCACCGACTGCTGACGGTTGAAGCGGTGAATGTTTCCATCACGCTGGATCTCGGACTCAAGGTCATCACTTAACTCAAAATGGGCTTTCATAGCGGTTCTCGTTGCTCTGCATTATGCGACAGGTACTGGACTTACAACCCGAGCGTTCTATATGGCACCCAGCAGGGAGGAGGAATCGGTGTAACGGTTCGGCCGCCATTGTCGGTTTCTGGCCGGATAGCGACGGTCTGAACCAGGCCGCACGGAGTTCCGCCGGACCTCATTTGCGCCTGCGTTGCAAGCAAGCATCGCCTTCGGCAGCCGCGATAGAGTCCGTGCCAGCCATCCACTTTTTTTAACTCAGGTCCCTGACTTGATCTTGGTCCAGGCCCGGGGCCGTGCCCGTTCCGCTTCATGGGGCAGCGGTGTAAGGGTGTAGAGCTTGGCCATCATCTCTTCGGTCGGGTACAGGTTCGGATTGTTGCGGATCGCCGGGTCGACCAGTTCGGTGGCGTCCTTGTTCGGGTTTGGGTAGCCGACAAAATCGCTGACCGGCGCGATGACTTTCGGTTGCAGCAGGTAGTTGATGAAGGTGTAGGCGTCTTCCGGGTCTTTCGCCCCTTTCGGGATCGCGAGCATGTCGAACCAGATCGGCGCGCCTTCTTTCGGCAGACGCATGTCGACGATCACCCCGTTCTTGGCTTCCTTGGCGCGGTTGGCGGCCTGGGAGAAGCTGCCGGAATAACCGACGGCGACGCAGATGTCACCATTGGCGATGTCGGCCATGTACTTGGACGAGTGGAAGTAGGTGATGTACGGACGAATCTTCATCAGCAACGCTTCAGCCTTGTCGTAGTCCGCAGGCTTTTTGCTGTTGGGGTCCAGCCCCAGGTGTTGCAGGGCCAGCGGCAGAATCTCCGACGGCGAGTCGAGCAGCGCAACGCCGCACTGCTTGAGCTTACTGATGTTCTCTTCCTTGAAGATCAGGTCCCAACTGTCCACCGGTGCATTGGCGGGAAAATCCAGTACCACGCAAATACCTGCTGCAAGCATGCTGACAACCAACGGCCCCAGTACCCCACGGATGCGATGCGCGCACCGCACGTAATCTGTCACCGAATGGATCTCTCCCGGGTAGAGCTTCAAAAGCCATTGGTCTTCGCTGAGAAGAATCGCAGCGTGGTCGTCGACAAGCGTTTTTGCCAACGTCGATTTACCTGACGCGATCTTGCCGCACATCAGATGCAGCGTAGGTGCAGTCATGGGATACGTTCCTTATACCAATCCAGGGATGATGCCCAATACTTGCTGCCGTGGAAACCGAAGCCGACTTTTTAAAAAAATCGGCCAAAACCGGACATTGGCGATTGTCTAAACCGCCACGGTGAGATCGGCTTCAATCTTGTTCGTGAAACTTCACGTCAAGTCGAATACCCATGTTCCACAGCCGGGAACGTCCCGCCCTTCACCGCCGCCATATAAGCCCCCAGCGCGGACTGGATGCTGTCTTGCCCGGCCATAAAATTGCGCACGAATTTGGGTGTGCGACCGCTCAGGGACAGGCCGAGCATGTCATGGAGCACCAGCACCTGGCCGTCAGTCCCCGATCCAGCGCCGATGCCAATGACCGGGATGCGCACCGCTTGGCTGATGTGTTCGGCCAAAGGACTGGGCAGGCACTCCACCAACAACATCGCGGCACCGGCCTCCTCCAACGTTCTGGCGGCCTCGACCAGCTGACGCGCACGAACCGGGTCACGCCCCTGAACCTTGAAACCGCCGAGGACATTCATTGATGAAACCGTAGCGAATACGCGTTTCGGGGCGTGGCCGGGTCGGTCAGTGGTCGAACTATTTCGAGGGGTTATACCAACGTGAAGGCGAAAGGCCGAAGGTCTTCTTGAAGTGGCTGGACATGTGGCTCTGGTCGAAAAAACCCGCCGCGATCGCGGCATCCGACAACGCCTGCCCTGCTTGGGCGAGCTGCTTCACCCGGTCGAGGCGACGCAGGGTGAGATAACGGTGCGGGCTAGTGCCGAAGAACAGGCGGAAGTCATTCGACAGGCTCCAGCGATCCCGTTCGGCGCAGTCGGCGAGGTCGTCCAGGGTAATCGGCTTGTCCATGTTGTCGTCGATGTACTCGCGGGCTCGCACCGCTGCGCAGAAGTGATGGGTTGTCTTGATTAAAGGCTGGCCCGCGAGTTCTGCCAGGGTGATGACGAACGTGTACAGAGCGTCATCTTCCGCCAGCGGATCCAGCTCGGCGTCCAGCGTATTCAGTAGCGCATCGGCCGCAGCGGCCAAGCGCGGATCACCGGTAACGCCCGCCTTGAAAAACGGCAGCGGTTTACCCTTGATGATCTGCTGAACAAGAGACGGGGGTACGTACACCCCGCGATAACGGAAACCCGCCTCGGAACCGGCGCAACCGTCATGCTGTTCGTCCGGATGCACAATCATGGTTTCACCGGGCAAACACAGTTTCGCTTCGCCCCGGTAATGGAAACGATGCACGCCGCAGATTGTTCGCCCGATGGCGTACGTGTCATGCCGATGAGGGTCGAAGGCATGGGCGCCGAAGAACGCTTCGAACCGCTCTACCTTCGAGGACAGCGGTGCGTGTTTGACCCAGTCCCTTTCTGTATGGCGATCTTGCATGTTGGCGCACCGGTGCGATTGCAGATTTGAACGCTCGGAACGATAGCACGGTCGATTGGCAACCGGCTCCAACCTGTTCAAGTTGCCTTCGCAAACTCTCGCCATGGCACTCACTTATAAAGCCTTAACGTGCAGGTAGAACTCGTGAAACATGAAGTAAGCACACACCACCAGCGCGAGCCCCATCAGACGATTGAACACCGTGAAGCAGGACTCGCGGGGGATACGTCGACCGAGGATGGCGCCCAGCAGCGAGTAGACCCCCAGCGCCCCGCCACCGGCAATCGCCAGCAGCGCGGAGACCATGGCAATTGAGGCGCCGGTGATATGCGCTGCCGGCAGCATGACGCTGGTGATCGGTAGCACCACCATGATGCCCTTGGGATTGAGTACCTGGATCAGGAAACCGTTCCAGAAGGTCAGGGTCTTCTGCGGCGCTGCTGATGGATCGTTGGCCTGCGCCGGCACTACGGTCGTCGCGGTGTAGACCTGGTAAGCGAGATAGAGCGTATAGATACCGCCTACCAGGGAAATATAAGGCAGCGCCGCCTGGGAAATAATTGCCTCGCCGGTATAGCCAAAGAGGATAAACAGAACCAACAGCGCGCATCCCACGCCGACGAAGAAACCCAACGAACGGCGAAACCTTCCGGTCAGCCCGGCATTCAGCGCCATGAAATTGACCGGGCCTGGGCTGTACATCACGCTGAAGGCGTAGAGAAAAATTTCCATGACTTGCCTTTAGAGACCCAAGGAATAACGGTATTGCCTGGAAGGGTCGCCTGGTTCTCGCGACCTCTACCCAGTGAACGAGTCGTCGGAGTCTACGCAGGCAACTCATCGCCTGGCTTGTACGTTTGTGGGTGATCGATGAGCGGATTGACTCTTGGCAACAACGCACTTATTTATTGAACACGCTCATGCGGGTGCCCGTTTGATGAGTGGCCAATCCATCCACACAACGATGAAGGAATATTCAGTGATCAGCTTCAGACAGCGCGCGGCAACAGGACTGCAAGTGGGCGATAGCTTCACGGTTTCCCGCCGCTTTTCCGAGGAGGACGTTCAGCTCTTCGCCAGGATTTCCCGAGACTACAACCCGGTGCATTTCGATGCGCGCTACGCTGAGGCCCGTCACTTCAGGGCGCCCATTTCCCATGGTCTGCTGACGGCCAGTCTGGTCACCGAGATCGGCGGGCAGATTGGCTGGCTGGCCGCCAGCATGACGTTCCATTTCAAAAAGCCTGTCTATGCCGGCGACACCATCACCTGCCACTGGGTGATCAAAGATATGAATGAAAAGGGCCGAGCCACAGCGGCTATCACGATGACCAACGAAGACGACATCATCGTGCTGGAAGCAGAAACCAGCGGCGTCGTGCCTGGCGTGATAGAGCGAGAAATCCTGACGCAGATGCTTGAGGAAGGTGATCCCACCAATGGTGCGGCTGGCTCTGTGCGATAAACACACGGAACGGACTACCTGTATGGGTTCGATAGCAGACATTCCACACAGCGGCTCCAGGCACCTCCATGCCGCCCTCCTCGCCACCCAGGCCAGTTCGCTCTCGCGCCTTGACGCCTTGCCATCATCCACCCCGCTAGTGTGCTGTCTCAGAAAAAACGTTCTCTTTGGACTGTGATGCCATCGCCTCTCGCGCACGCTGGATCTTGCGCAAGATGTCTTCACCTTTTGCATTCCAGACGTATAGGCTTGGCTGAGCATT